>JAITGS010000139.1 GCA_031280435.1 Tannerellaceae bacterium
GGGAATCTCCGATCGAAAAACGGATACGATTGTATTGCTATCGTATAAAAACAAATACTATCGTCCCGTTTTTCGATCGGAGATTCCCGCCTTCGCGGGAATGACCTATTGTTCGAGCCCGTAGAGACGCGATTAATCGCGTCTCTACACATACCCCCAAAAATGTTAGGATAGCTTGCCCGGAAAATCATTCACGCCTGCCCATGCGGGTCATTCCCGCGAAGGCGGGAATGACCTATTGTTCGAGCGTGGAGGGCTTTTGACACATTTACACATACCCCCAAGAAATATGGGGTTCGAGATTTTGAACACGACCTGTTTTTTCGGTCGAAAAATCCTTATTGAACCCTTCAAACTGTTTCCGTTTAGGGATTGTGCGCATTGAGTTGTCTATATGTATATGGACAAAAAAATATTAAATAGATATGTAGAAGGACAGGCTTCGGCGGCGGAAACGGAAGCGGTGATGGCCTGGATGGAAGCGGATGACGAGAATGTTCGGGAGCTGAATGCCCTGCACAGGCTGTACGACATCAGCCTGTTCGGCAACGCGGAAGCTGCGGCAGAGCCTCTGCGCCCGAGGCGACCCTTAGTGCGGATAGCTGCGAAGGTTGCGGCCGTTGCGGCGGCTTTCCTTATCGCATGGCTATGCCTTGACCTTTGCTTTGGAGATAAAGCCTCCGGCGCTACCAAGGAATGGCAAAGCCTGTTTGTGCCTGCCGGTCAGAGGGCCGAGCTCTCGCTTTCAGACGGCACCAAGGTATGGCTCAATTCGCAGGGAAGGCTGGAGTATCCGTCGGGCTTCGACGGCAAGATGCGGGAGGTGAGGCTCGAAGGCGAGGCCTATTTCAAGGTAAGCCGCGACGGCGAGCGTCCCTTTGTGGTGAAGACCTCAGGCGGCGAGATAGAGGTGAAGGGCACGGAATTTAACGTGGTGGCCGATTCGGTGCGAGGCATATTTGCCGTATCGCTGCTGAGCGGCAGCATAAGCCTGAAGCCCGCCGGACATGAGCAGGGCTACCTGATGAAGGTGAACGAACATGCGGAATGGAACGGCGACAGGCTGCTGGTTTCCCGCATACATGATTTCAATTACTTCCGCTGGAAGGAGGGCCTGCTGTGCTTTACGAACGAGACGGTGGGCTCCATTATCGGAAAGCTGCAAGCGTATTACGACATAAGTATAGAGGTAAAGAGGCCCTCGCTGCTGGAGCACCGTTACAGCGGCAAGTTCCGCAGTCGCGACGGCGTGGAGCAGGTGCTGAAAGTGCTTCAGCTGGAGCACAAGTTTGTGTACACGCGAGACAATGAGCTTAATGTAATAACCATAAAATAGTATGCCTATGATATAGCAAGCGAACAAAAAAAGACCGGAAATACCTTCCACGTATGTCCCGGTCCGAAAACGGCCGATAGCTCGGCACATTTTTCTTTATTCAATAAATATGAATTTTATGAACAGTACAAAATTATGAAAAAACAATTAGCAGGGATGGAATGCATCCCGCCATTATCAAAAATCAAACACATTATCAGACGTATGAAAGTAGCCGTACTTTTTTTACTGTTAGGAGCCTCGATAGCATTGGCCGACAATGTTGAGTCGCAAACAACATGTGTGAACATTCAGGCAAGGAATGTGCAAGCAAAAGAGGTTATTGTTCAGATTGAAGCTCAAACCGACTATCTCTTTGTGTATAACAACGACATGGTTGATTTGTCGCGCAAGGTCTCCGTCGCTGCATCTAATGCCCCGGTGGCGCAGGTTCTGTCCGGCATGTTTGTTGGTTCGGACGTTGTTTATGCCATGGAAGGCAACAACATCTTACTGTTCCGTTACAACGGCACGGTTAGCCGGCAACAGGAAGGCAAGCGCATCACGGGCATAGTGCTCGATTCGGGCGGCGAGCCCGTTATTGGAGCCAACGTTATAGAAAAAGGAACACAGAACGGAGTAATAAGCAATGTGGACGGCAGGTTCGAAATAAGCGTTTCCGACAATGCCGTACTGCTGGTTTCCTACATAGGCTATGCCGGACAGGAGATAGCCGTGGGGAATCAGAGCAGCTTCAACATCGTACTAAAGGAGAGCGCGCTCGGCCTGGAGGAGGTCGTAGTCGTGGGCTACGGCGTGCAGAAAAAGAAGGATCTGACGGGCTCCGTCAGCCAGGTGCGCGGCGGCGAGCTCAAGAACCTGCCGGTACGCAGCGCCGTCGACGCTCTGCAAGGACGCTCTGCCGGAGTGATGATCACTTCAACCGGAGGCAGCCCGGGCACTCCGCCGGCAGTGCGTATCCGCGGCATAGGAACGATAAACAACAACGACCCGCTATACGTTGTGGACGGGCTTCCGCAGAGCGGCATAGGATGGCTCAACCCTAACGACATCGAGTCGATAGACATCCTGAAGGATGCCTCCGCAACGGCCATCTACGGATCGCGGGCGGCCAACGGGGTAATCATGATCAGCACCGTTAAGGGCAGCGAGCAGGTCAACACCATGATCAACTTCGATGCCTACCTCGGTATTCAGAATCCCTACAAGGTTTACAACATGATGAACGCTTCCGAATTTATAGACTACAAGAACCTGGCCTACACTAACGCCGGGCTTGCGCCGTTCTGGAGCGAGGAGCAGAAGCAGCAGGCCCTCAAGTTCGTCAGGTCGAACACCGGAAGCGAGAACGGAACCAACTGGTGGAAGGAAGTGAACAACAGCAACGCGCCGGTGCAGAACTACAACCTGAGCATATCCGGAGGCACAAAGAACCTCTCCTACCTGACCAGCCTCAGCTACATGGAGCAGGAGGGAATCATGAAGGGCCCGGATTACAACAGGATCTCCTGGCGGACAAACTTCGACCACACTGTGAAGAAGTGGCTGAAGCTGTCGGGGAACATAGGCGTCATTCACGAATCGAGGAGGAATGTGCTCGAAGGCAGTCCGGGATTCAATACGGCCTTCATAGCCTTCGTGTCCGACCCCATCACTCCCGTTTATCGCACCGGGCTCAAAGACGTGCCGGCCTTCATTGAGCCGTCTCTCTTTCTGGACAGGATAGATCCGGGCAATCCGTACTCGCTCTATTGCCCCGTTATACTTACAAACAAGGAGAACGTTGTAGCGCAAACGCATATCTACGGCGGACAGGTGTGGAAAGGTATTACGGTGAAAGGAGGGCTTTCGGCTGAGTTCGACATACTGCCCTACCTGAAGTTCAAGACGCACTTTGCCGTCGACATATCCCGCGGAGGCGGCGATTCCTTTACGCCTCAATACTACCTCAGCGGCAATCAGTATTCGAACGATGCCACCGTGTACCGCTCGGCCGGCAACACGAACTACTGGCTGTGGGAAAACATCCTCACTCTGGACAGGACTTTAGGCGAGCACCACGTCGTGGCCATGATAGGCACATCGTCCGAGGAAACCGTATACGACGAGTTCGCCGCATCAAAGCAGGGACTTGTGAACAACGACGAGAGCCAGCGCATACTGAATGCGGCAACCAAGAACCCGGGAGCTTCGGGATACAAATCGGAATCGGCAATGGCCTCCTACTTCGCACGCTTCTTCTACTCCTGGAGAGACAAGTACCTGCTCACGGCAACCGTCAGGCGAGACGGCTCGTCGAACTTCGGGCCCGGCGAGAAGTGGGGCGTATTCCCGTCTTTCTCCGCAGGATGGAACTTCGTGAACGAAAACTTCATGGCGCCCACGCAGAAGTGGCTGTCGTACGGAAAGCTGCGCGTGAGCTGGGGCCAGATAGGCAATCAGAACATCTCAGGCGGAGCCTATCAAACAACCTATTCGGGAAGCATAGGCAGATACCTCTTCGGATACAACTACGTTGACCAGCTCACCGGAGGACGCAACTACATGGGCAATCCAAACGTGTCCTGGGAAACAACGCAGCAAACCGACATAGGCCTCGAACTCGGATTCCTGCGCGGAAAACTGAACCTCACGATTGACTACTTCCTCAAGCAAACCGACGGAATGTTGCTGCAAGTGCCGCTGCCGGGATACCTCGGATTCACGAACAATCCCTGGGTCAATGCCGGCAACGTGAAGAACAGCGGATGGGAAGTGGAGATTAAGCACCAGAACGCGCTCGGAGACTTCAACTACAATGCCGGCCTCAACTTCTTTACATTCCGGAACGAGGTGGTCAGCCTCGGAGGAGGAGAGCCAATCTTCGGCGGAACGTGGCTTAATCACAGCACCACCAAGACCGAGGAAGGCAAGCCGATAGGATACTTTTACGGCCTCAAAACCGACGGCATCTTCCAGTCGCAGGCCGAAGTGGATGCCTACTTCCAGGAAGGAGCTCGGCCGGGCGACCTGCGATACGTCGACATGAACGGCGACGGGAAGATCGATGCCAACGACCGCACTCAGATAGGCAACCCCTTCCCTAAGCTCTCCTTCGGCATCAACCTGGGAGGCGAGTACAAAGGCTTCGACCTCCAGCTGCTCTTCCAGGGAACGCTGGGCAACGACGTTATGAACATACAGAAGATCGACATGAAGTCGGGCGTAGGCTGGTACAATGCTCCCAAGGGATTAGTGCAGGAGGCCTGGTCGGCTACCAATCCCAGCAACACGCAGTTCCGCATCAGCTCCGACAACAGCACCAACCTCCAGGTTTCGGACTGGCTCGTGGAAGACGCCTCATACGTCCGCCTCAAGAACATACAGCTCGGATACTCGCTGCCCAAGCCTATGCTCGAAAAAGCAACCATACAGCGCGTGCGATTCTGGGTCGGAGCCTACAATATGCTTACGCTGACGAAGTACTCCGGCCTTGACCCCGAAATAGGAAGCTCCTCGCCTCTCAACTTCGGCGTCGACCAGGGATATTATCCGCAAGCCATATCATATATGCTCGGAGTGAACCTCACCTTTTAATGCTTTCACAGTTTTAATATCGACAATATGAAAAGAAATCTTTTATACATCCTGATACCTGCAATTGCTGCCGCCATGCTTGCATCATGCAGCGATTCCTTTCTGGACAGAGATCCTATGGGCGTGCTCGACGAAGACTCCTATTTCGCAACCGACGGCGCCGGGATGAAGCTCGTGGCCAACTGCTACCAGCCCATGCTCGACGGCTTCCCCTATTCCATCAACCGCGTGGCCATGTTTCATGAAACGGTAGACGATGCCGATTGCGGAGGCTCCGATCCGGGCGACAGGCCCCAAACATCTGAGATAGGACGCGGCCGGCCGCTGGCATCAAACTCTCTGCTGCTCGAAACCTGGCAGCATCGCTATGCGGCTATCGGAAGATGCAACTCGGCCATAGAAAGCCTCGGCAAGCCCGACCTTAAGCTCGTGAGCGGAGGAGAACCGGTGCCGCAGGGAACCATCTCAAGGTATCTGTCCGAGGTGAAATTCCTCAGGGCATGGTACTACTTCGACCTCGTCAATACCTTCGCCGGCGTGCCCGTCATAGTATCAACACTGCCGCCTTCCGAAAGGCCTCCGAGAGGCTCGCTCGAAGACATCAGAACACAGCTCTACGCCGACCTCGACGATGCCATTGCCGATCCCAACCTGCCTGCCTCCAAAAACCTGCCAAACGCTGAGCTCGGCCGGGCCACCAAGGATGCAGCCAAAACCCTCAAGGCGCGCATAGCAATGTTCTTCGCCGGACTGATGGCACAGGGCAAAATGCAGGGCGACGCCGCAGCCGAGTATGCCATAGCCAAGCAAACCGCCGGAGACATCATCAACGGCAGCGGCCTCTCGCTCATGCCGGACTTCCGGGACTTGTATCGCGGAAGCTACGAAGCCGGGCCGCGCTCAAGCGAATCCATCTTCACCGTGCTGCGAACCTATAAGCCGGAGATTGGATTCGGAGGCGACGCCTTCTGCATCATGAACGTTGGCCGAAACAGCGTAGGCGGATGGGGAGGATGCTGCCCGACGCGCGACCTGGCGGCTGCATTCGAGATTAACGATCCGCGCAAGCAGTTCACCATCATCAGCGACGGCGATATATTTCCGGATGCCGTTGGCGGCGAAGAAGTGCACAACTATCGCGGATACTATAACGACTATAACCTCCAGCACAGCCGAAAGGCCTTCGTGCCCCAATCTTTCCGCAACGCAAGAGACCTTACCCGAAGCAACTGGGTGCCCTACTGGATGCGATACTCCGAGGTGCTGCTCATATATGCCGAGGCAAATCTGCAAACCGGCGGAAGCAAGGCCGAATCCGCAGAGAAGCTCAACCAGGTGAGGCGACGGGCCTTCGTCACCACATCCACAAAAGATGAGGAAGCTGTTTACCGCAAATTCGGCGAAGATCTGACGCCGGTCGACGAGGCCACCTTCAACGCACAGTACGCCGTGAAGGAATCGGACGACCTGCTGAAGGCAATCAAGCACGAGCGGCGGGTGGAGCTGGCCCTCGAAGGCCTGCGCCTGTACGACCTCGTGCGATGGGGAGAATATGCTTCCACCATGCAGGCCTTCTACAAGAAGTACGGCTTTGCGGACAAGGGAATCAATGCCGGCGAGAACAGCTGGCCCTTCCCCATTCCGCAGGCCGAGATAGACCGTTCGAATGGGGCGCTGGTGCAGAACCCCAATTACTAAAACCGGTTAAGGGAACTTCTACTAATTAGATTTTTCAAGGCTTGCGACAGAGGCAAAAGCGGAGTGTACTTTAGTACATGAGCATTTTGCCGACAGAGCATAACGCAGAAAAAGCAATTAGTAGAAGTTCCCTTTGGGGCAGGCAAATAACCATCGTGACTATTGTCTGCACAGTTTAATCTACTCATCACATTAATACATTATATTATATGGAAAATATTTCGAGACGAACATTTCTGAAGTCGGGAGCCATAGCGGCAGCAGGGCTGACCATAGCACCCGCAAGTATTTTAGGATCGCGGCTGGGCTACGTGGCTCCGAGCGACAAGCTCAACATTGCCGGCATAGGCATAGGAGGAATGGGACGGCGCAACCTTGCCAACATGAATACCGAAAGCATTGTGGCCCTCTGCGACGTGGACTGGAACTATGCGGAGAAAACCTTTAAGGACTATCCCAAGGCCAAACGATTCAAAGACTGGCGCACTATGCTCGACGAGGCAGGCAAGTCGATAGACGCCGTTGTGGTGGCAACTCCCGACCACACGCACGCCGCCCCGGCAGCCCATGCCATCACCCTCAACAAACACTGCTACGTGCAGAAACCGCTCACGCACTCCGTTTACGAATCGCGGCTGCTCACCCGCCTCGCCGCCAAGCACAAGGTCGCAACGCAGATGGGCAACCAGGGAAACTCCTTCGACTGGTGCCGCCAAATTGCCGAATGGATTGAGACCGGCGCCATAGGCGACGTCTACGAGGTGCACTGCTGGACCGACCGCCCTATATGGCCGCAGGGATTGCAGGAGCCTAAAGAGAAAACCGCCGTGCCTTCCACGCTCGACTGGAACCTGTTCATAGGCCCCGCCGCGCACAAGGATTACAGCCCCGTGTATACGCCATGGAACTGGCGCGGATGGTGGGACTTCGGAACCGGAGCCCTCGGCGATATGGCCTGCCACATCATGGATCCGCTATACTGGGCCCTCGACCTTAAGTATCCCACGAAGGTGTCGGGCAGCTCCACGCTTTGCAACCTCTATTCGCCGCCTCATGCGCAGATAGTGAAGTATACTTTCCCGGCCAGGCCGGCTAAGGGGAAGGCGAACATGCCCGAAGTGAAGGTCGTATGGTACGACGGAGGGCTGCTGCCCGAACGCCCTGCCGAGCTGAAAGACGGCGAAATGATGGGCGACGAAAACGGCGGCATCATCTTCGTCGGTACCAAAGGAAAAATCATGACCGGATGCTACGGCATGAACCCCACGCTGCTGCCCACCTCCGCCATGAGTAGCTTTGAGCAGCCCAAGCCTTCCATACCGAGAGTAAAGGGCGGCAACGGAAACATCTGGGCCACCAACGCTCACGAGCAGGACTGGATACGCGCCTGCAAGGAATCGCCCGCCAACAGAACCGAAGCCTCATCGCACTTCGGCTTCTCAGGGCCCTTCAACGAGATGGTCGTAATGGGCGTACTGGCCGTGCGACTGCAGGGGCTCAACCGCGAGCTCCTCTGGGACGGCGAAAACATGCGCTTCACCAATATCTCGGCCTCCGACAAGATCAAGATCGTCACCTACGACAACTTTGAGGTCGTCGACGGCGATCCGCGCTTCGACAGGAAGTTCGCCGAATTTCCGGCCGCCGACATGGCCGCCGAATGGATAAAGCATACCTACCGTAACGGCTTCAATCTCCCCCCAATGCCATGAGAAAATATCTGAAACCAATAGCGGCGATAATCATCGCACTAAGCCTTGCCCCATGCCTCACTGCGCAGGGCAAGGCCGAGGCGGGGGGCTGGAAGCTGGGCGTGCAGTCGTATACCTTCCATCGCTTCAGCCTGCTCGAAACCTTCGACAAGGTGAAAGAACTCGGATTGCAGTACATCGAAGTATATCCCGGCCACAAGCTCGGAGGCGAGTTCGGAGATAAAACCTTCGGCCACGGCCTCAATGCCGCCGACAGGAAGCGGCTGCTGGAAATAGCCTCCTCCAAGGGCATACGGATAATAGCCACCGGAGTATCGGTTCCCGAAAATCCCGAAGAATGGGAGCCCCTCTTCAGCTTCGCCAAGGAGATGGGCATGGAAATTATCACCGCCGAGCCCGCCTACGGCGACTGGGACAGGGTGGAAAGCCTCGCCGCGAAATACGGCATCAGGCTGGCCGTACACAATCATCCGCAGCCCTCCGGATACTGGAACCCCGACCTGCTGCTCAATCAGATAGGCAAGCGATCGGCCATGACAGGCTCCTGCGCCGACGTCGGCCACTGGGCCCGCGAAGGCCTCTCCTCCATCGACTGCCTCAGAAAGCTGCAAGGCCGCATAATCTCCCTGCACTTCAAAGACATCGCCCCCAAACGGGCAGGAGAAAAGGAGCAGCACGACGTGATATGGGGCAGCGGCATACTACGGGTAAGGGAGATGCTGCTCGAGCTGAAGCGCCAAAACTTCCGCGGCCTCCTCTCCATAGAATACGAATACAACTGGGACAACTCCCTCCCCGACATACGCCGCTGCATAGATTTTTACAGGCAAGTGACGGATGAGATATTTGAAGGCGGAGAATAGCCCCATAACTATCCCCGCAAGGCTACACTCCCCCGTAGTGCAGCCACCGATAAACTCAGTTGAGCCCCGGAAAACGATTTGGCCCCACCGATAAACTCAGTTGAGCCCCAAAAAAGTTTTGGCTCCACCGATAAACTCACTTGAGCCCGGAAAAAGTTCTGGGCCCACCGATAAACTCAGTTGAGCCCGGAAAAAGTTTTGGCTCCACCGATAAACTCAGTTGAGCCCCAAAAAACGATTTGGAGCCACCGATAAACTAGGTTGAGCCCAAAAAAACGATTTGGAGCCACCGATAAACTAGGTTGAGGCAAAACAGGCCTTTTTGGGGCAATTTGAGCTTATCGGTGA
>JAITGS010000129.1 GCA_031280435.1 Tannerellaceae bacterium
CGGTTGACTTCCCCTCCGGTGTGCGTAACAACGACGGCGCTCTCGGCTTGAACGTAACGAAGGATTCCGATCTCGACTACGGCAAAGCCACAGCCATCGAAGCTACCTACACGAACGGCGCTAAGGTCATAGGCGGAACAGGCTCTGTTACCATCCTCAACGCTGCGGGCAAGACCGTCACCGTCACCAACGTTCTCGGCCAAACCGTCGCCAAGACGGTAGTCTCCGACAACAATGCAAGCATCGCTCTGCCCAAGGGCATAGTAGTTGTAAGCATAGACGGAACCTCCTCCAAGGCTTTGGTGAAGTAAACAGAACAGCTCGCTCCGAAGAGCGATAGATTTTACAGGAACCCCCGCATGCGTGTCGTGCGGGGGTTTTTTAGATATTGGCGGCTGCTCATGCTGAAGAGCTGCTGGGGCTTCAGGCTGTTATGAGAATTTCCGGAACTGTGGTTGATGCTGCCGGCGAGCCTGCACGCATCAGCTTATGACAGCGCTGAAACTATTTGTAACCAATGCGACAGTCGCATTTTTCCCGGGAAAAGTTGTGGAGTCAATGCGATGATCGCATTTTGCCCGAAAAAAGTTTTGGAGCCAATGCGACAGTCGCATTGAGGTTATTTGGTGCCGGACGGTTGTGCCCCAAGCTCAAGGAGATCAAAAGAGCCGGCGGGATGTGAGCTGTCCGGCGGCTTATCTCAGTTATCCGATATAGCTGTGCAGGCCTCCGAGCAGCAGGCTTACTCCCGGAAAGGTCATGAGCACGCTAAGGAAGGCTATGGCGCAATAGCGCCGGAAGCTTAGCGGGGCTGCAAAGAAAGGGATGCTCCGCCTATGCATAGTGAGCGCGTACACGAGCAGCTTGTCGGAGCCCGCGTCTCTTTGGCATCTCATCCCACTTGCATGGCTCACAAATGCTCCGGCAAGGACTAAGCCGGTCGACAGATGGAGGAAGACGGCCGGCTTTTGAGCCTATACCTCTATAAAAGATTGTAGAGGTACGGCGTGTACCTCCACAATCGGCTGACAATAATTAAAGCGAAAACTAATGTGTGACTCCATCAAAATTCAGATGGATTCAAGAAACTTTACCAGGGCTTCACGATCTGTCTTCGACAGGTTTCGATATTTTTCTTTTGCGAACTGTGCGTCGCCTCCGTGCCACATGATGGCCTCATTGTAGTTGCGGGCCCTCATATCGTGCAGATGCTCGCCGGCTCCGGTGCACTTCTCCGACAGGCCGCGGCCCCAGAGAGGCATAGTGCGGCACCATCCCGTGCGTATGTTGTTCACCATCTCGAGGCGGTGCTGAAGGAGGTCGGTGTAGGGCCAGATCTTCTGGTGCGGGTAGCGGGGAAGGTGGCCTTTGACCATAGGATCGCCCGCGTAGTCGTCGGCTCCGGTTGTCCAGGAGGGGCGATGGCAGGAGGTGCATCCCATCTCGTAGAACTTAGCCTTGCCGAGCTGTACCTTGGGGTCGTCGAGGTTGCGGGCGGCCGGAACGGCAAGGCCGCGGTGCCATATCATCAGGTCGATATAGTCCTTGTCGGGCATTTCGGCCGGAAGTTCGCGAGACATGAGGTAGTCGTATATCTCCTGCTCCGTCTGGCCGAGGGCAGCTTGTATGTCTGCATTCTGAGACATCGCAGTTGCATAAGCAGCGGTGATGTAGTGATAGCGGCGGTCGGAGCGCGTCACGTTCGTGATGTTCCATATAGCGTTGGAGCCCGGGCCGTTTTGCAGCGTACCCCTGGAGAGTCCGTAGGTATAGCGGCCGGGATGTGAAGTTCCGTCAACCTCCTTGATGAAGTTTTCGGGCTTGTACTTGGCATCGTTCAGGACAAAGCCGCGGGCTTTCTCGAGCTCGTACTGGGCGAGCAGGGAATCGTCCGGGATGGCATCAATAAGGCCTGTGCCGTAGAGACCTATCGTAGCTTCCAGCCGTACCTTATAAAAGTCCGGCATTGGAACGTTGATAGCTGCGCGGTCTATGGTTATTTCCGGATATATAAGGCTGTAAGTCTCGCCGTCGGGGAACCTGTTCCCGTACTCGTCCGTATGATTCTTCCATTCCAGATGTATTCCCGATTCGTCGATAGGCGGGAGGAAGGGAGGTACGGCCTGGGTCTGAGGCATGCCCGTAAGTTGCGGAACATAGTTGTCGTTTTCGTCCGTGACAACCAGCAGGTATCCGTTCCCGTAGTCTTTGGCCCGATAGCGCTCCATGCGTTTGCCGTGTCCGTAGCCGGGGTGGCAGCTCAGGCAGGAGCTTCTGACGGATACCGGCCCAAGTCCGGAGCGTATGCCGGAAGCGTTGGTAGTAAACTCATTCTCGAAGAAGCCTTCGCCTATCTTAAACCTCACCATCATATCGGCATCCGCCTCCACCACCGGAGTGGGCTGTTCGTAGGCAAAGGAGGTGGCAATGAAAACCGTGCCGAGCTTCCCTCCCGTATAATATTCCTCAGACAATTCCTCTTCAACTATCGGCCCCGGGTCGCTGCCTTCGGAACATGCGCTGAAGATGCACGCCACGAAGCTCACGGCGAAGAGAATCTCGGCAAGCGGCCTTACTGTCTTCTTAATCATCTTATACATTATATATATGTACTACTTGTTCAATACGTTTTTGGCCCCCGTAAGCACTTCGGCCAGGTCGTTGCATGCATCCATCGCAGCTCCGGCCTCGTTGGAGGTGAAGTGCCGGGCGAAAGGGTAGGGAATGGCGTTAATAGCAGCAAGAGCCTTGTCGATAGCCGCAATAATATCGGCATCAACCGCCGCATCTATGCGCTTGATGTAGGCGCTGACGGAAGCATCGCGGGCGTTCTTATCAACTCCGCCGAGGTATGCATTCTGTATGCTGATGATATTGCCTATGAAGTCGGCCTTGGAGTTGAAGCTGTAAGGCGACTCAATGTAGTTCACGTCTTCGCCCGTGTAAGGCATGCCTATCTTCATGGCGCCCACCTCGTCGGCTATAGTGATGCAGCCCTCGATGATGGTTTCGCAGGCATCCGCCACAGACATCTTGGTACTGCCGGCTTTGCCCGCCTGCTTCATGTCGGCGCCGTAAGACAATTTGCCGCTGGAGGTGGTGATAATCATTTCGAGCTCTTCAATCTTGGCCTTTTTCTCGGAGCTCACGTTGTCGATGCCGGCCCAGGCCGCTTCGAGGCGGAAGCATTGGTTGCGGAGGTCGCCTGCCACGGCGGCGGCGTAGATGATTTCCTTGTCGGAGATGGAGTTAGGCGCCTTGGGCTGCCCGTCCTCAAACAGTATGTACTCTATGCCGTGGAATCCCAGCAGGGCGTAGCCGAGGAAGTCGGCCACCCAAACGTCGCCCTCTTCGCCCGCCATGCTTGCTATGTGGGCATCGTTGGCAAGCTCGGCAACCAGCTCATCTTTCGCAAGGGGCCAGGTGTCGATGTGGGGGTCTATGCCGAAATCGCTTGCCGCTCCGAACAGGAAGGCCTCGCTAAGTTCCCAGTAGTCACGGGCTTTCACCCAGCTGGCAGCCGCAGCCTCCACCTTGGCGGCGGTTTTGTCGGCTTTCAGAGCCTCCAAAGCATTGTACAGCACTATGCTCTCGTCGGCCAGCGAGCGGTAGGTCTTAACCACAGTCTTGTCAACATATTGCTCGACTATTGCGCTCATTTGCGCCTCTTTCTCGGCATCATCCTCGTCGGTTTTCCCGCCTTTGTCGGAGCAGGAGATAGCGATGGCGACGAGCGGAATGTAAAACAATGCGCGTTTTGCGGCGCATAAAAAGGTATCAATCATTTTCATTGCTTTATATTATAAAAGGTTATAACTAAATAGTTTTCAGTTGAAAAAACCTGCGTAGGCTATGCCTATCATGAGGCTGTTCTCGTTATTATACTGGGATTTCAGCAGTCCGGCGGCATATTCCAGCTTCACAACCACCTCGTCTATGGGAAAATAGTTGAAGCCCCCGGAGATGCGCTGCCTGCCGCACCATTCATTGTCGGTAATGTTGGGAGTGGTGCGATACATCGAGTCGTAATATTCGTAACGGCCAAAGGCATAGAGCTTTTGCTCCCGGTATTTGCCTCCGGCCATGAGGGGCAGTATGTTGTATCCGGCTTCAATTCCGGTGCAGAGAGCCTCGGAGGCAACGTTGGTTCGGGGCGAGGGAGAGTTTTTTGTCAAGCTCTTGTTGTATTTCGATATATCTTCGGCATCGCCAAGGCGGCCGTAATCGAAGTAACCGCGGGCGATGATGCCCCCGCCCTTATAGTCGAAATCTAAAGAATATACGCCGACGGCCCCCTTGATATGGCTGTATTTCGTTGAGCTCGACGGCTGTATGCTGTTGTTAAAGCTGTATCCGTAATAGGCCGCCGCTCCTATGCGAAGGCCGCGGAGGCTGTAATTGTCAATTCGCAGCAGGCCCGCATACTTATTTGCCACTTTGAACTCATACGGAGAGGCGGAGGCGCCGCCAATCCACTCGCGCCTGCTGAACAGCTCCGAGTCGAGGCCCGGAAGCAGCTGAGCCTCATATCGCCAGGCTCCGATGCGGCCCCAGAGGCTGATGCCCGTTTCGTGCCAGGTGCAGGGCAGGATAGTATTCTCACCTTCAGGACGAAAAACGGTGAAGAACTCGTTGGGAAGATGGCGGCCGTTAGTGTATCCGACAGGAACCACAATGTGGCCGGCGCGGATGTTGAAGCCCTCCGAAAAAGTCCGCTCAATCCAGAACTGTTCGAGCACCACCTCGCCGCCGCGCTCTATTTCGCCCTCATATTCACCGGCTTCCTCGGCTTCGAGCTCAACGGCGGACTCGGTACCCCCGTGCTCAAACTCAATCTCCGAGTACATTTTCCATTTTCCGCCAAAGTTATAGCCGACAGCGAAGGCAACATGAGGCAAATCGAAGCGCCCATGGCTACCCGCCTTAGCATAATCGGCCGCGTGCGTATACCTGTTTATATTGTCGCTGAAAAAATTGCGGCTGAGGGCCACCTCGCCGTATCCGCCCAAAATGAGCTGAGCCTTAGCGCCATGAATAAGCGCAAAGGCCATAAGCAATACAAATAATACCTTATAGTTCATCTTATATTTCTTTTCGTGCGGCAAAAGTAGGCTTCACACAAACGCCCGACTTACGCGAAAGGGAGTTTTATTTTAATCTGCGGGAATTTTGTAGGCCGGACAGAGCGGATAATTGCAGAGCTCCCCCGCCCCGTGTTTTTATCAATCCGCGCAATTCGCGTTGAAACGGTAAAGTCCTCTTTGCCTAATTACATAATCCTCAAATACCCCATCCGCGTTCTTTTGTACAGTATAAAAATCCCCAGGAACAAGCCTCCTGTTCCCAAGAACAAAGCAAATGTTCTCAAGAACACGCTCTCTGTTCTCAAGAACGCGAGCTTTGTTCTTGAGAACATACTCTTTGTTCTTGAGAACACGTTCCTTGTTCTCGAAAACATTTGCTCTGTTCTTGAGAACATTTGCTTTATTCTCGAGAACACGAGCTCTGTTCTTGAGAATAAATTGCGTATGTCCGAGCATAAGCCTCGTATGTTCGAGCATAAGCCTCGTATGTCCGGGCATAAGGTGCGTATGTCCGGGCATAAGCATCGTATGTTCGGGCATAAGCATCGTATGTCCGGGCATAAGCCTCGTATGTCCGGGAATATGCTGCGTATGTCCGGGAATATGCTGCGTATGTCCGGGAATATGCTGCGTATGTCCGGGAATATGCTGCGTATGTCCGGGAATATGCTGCGTATGTTCGGGAATATGCTGCGTATGTCCGGGCACAAGCATCGTATGTCCGGGAATATAAACTGTGTATGTTGGGATGAGGACTGTGTTTTGGGGAATATCCGGCATGTATGTGAGGGTGGAGGCAGCGGAGCCGGGAACACAGGGCCGACGGCCGGGCATAGAGGCTTATCTCCTAAAGAAAAAAAGAAGAGAGCAGGCTGAAAATGAGGCAGAGGGAGGGACGATGCAAAGGGGCTTTAGGGCGGGATTTGCGGGGATAACAAAATTAACGCTATCTTTGGGCCGCTTTGAAAGGAAGGGAGGTTCTCTCCCGAATAGTATAAACAACCAAATTATTTATTCAATAACAATAAAAATCAAGATGGCTAATTTAAATTTAAGCAAGTACGGAATAGACGGCAGCATAGAAGTTGCTCACAATCCGTCTTATGAAGAACTTTTTCAGGCAGAAATGAGCAGCGCGAACGTAGGCTTTGAAAAGGGAGTACTGACCAATACCGGCGCTGTATCTGTGGACACCGGCAAATTTACCGGCCGCTCGCCCAAGGATCGCTACATCGTGAAGGATGCCGTTACGGAAAACACCATCTGGTGGGACGGCAATATCAACAAGCCTGTGGCTCCGGCAATATGGGCTGACCTCAAGGCCAATACGCTCAAGCAACTGAACTCGGCAAAGAAGCTGTACGTGGTCGACACATTCTGCGGTACTAATGAGGATACGCGCATGAAGGTTCGCTTTATAATGGAAGTGGCATGGCAGGCGCATTTTGTTACGAACATGTTCATCCGCCCGTCGCACTACGAGCTTGCCAACTACGGCGAGCCGGATTTTGTGGTTTTCAACGGCTCCAAAACTACCGACCCGCAGTGGAAGGAGCATGGGCTCAACTCCGAGGTATACGTGCTGTTCAACCTCACCGAAAGGGAGCAGATCATAGGCGGCACATGGTACGGCGGCGAAATGAAGAAGGGGATGTTCTCTATGCAGAACTACTACCTTCCGCTTAAGGGCATAGCCTCCATGCATTGCTCGGCCAACGTCGGCAAGGATGGCGACGTCGCCGTATTCTTCGGCCTCTCCGGCACGGGCAAGACTACGCTCTCCGCCGATCCGAAGCGCTACCTCATAGGCGACGACGAGCACGGCTGGGATGATAACGGGGTATTCAACTACGAAGGCGGATGCTATGCCAAGGTGATAGACCTCAGCCGCGAGAATGAGCCCGACATCTGGCGCGCTATCAG
>JAITGS010000099.1 GCA_031280435.1 Tannerellaceae bacterium
CCATTACAAAACATTTCGTATATTTGCCACGGCATTTGATAAAATGCATGGAAAGCTGCCGGAGTGGTCGATCGGGCCGCACTCGAAATGCGGTGTACGGGCAACTGTACCGGGGGTTCGAATCCCTCGCTTTCCGCCCCCCTCATTATTCCCCTATAGCCTGGTACATCAACCGATCGCCAGGCTTTTTTTGTAACAAAACGTGCTCACACGCGCGATTTTTGTACTTTGGGAAGGCGCCAATTTTTGGAGGTACTGCAATTCTTTCGAGATCGCTCGCGCCGGTAACTCATTTTGCCCAGCTCTCATACAATGCGCAGACGGGACGGGGTTTAGGAATGCTCAAGAAATCTCTTAATTTTGCGATTAACATTAGCTTGACATAATAAGATCTCTTTCCTATCGCTATTGCACGATTAAAGGATGCTTTCTTAGGTTGGAGAATTACATAACATTATAAACATTAAAATTATCAGCATTATGAAGAACACGACAGCAAAACGTTTTCACTTCGCAATCCTCACGATCATCTGCCTGACTATATTCGGCAGCGTCTTCTCAGCTTACGGCTCGGCGAGGCCGCAAAGCGATCTCAATATATGGTACGACACTGCGCCGGGCGAGGGATGGACGGATCCGCTGCCTATCGGAAACGGGCACATCGGGGCGCTGGTTTACGGCAAGGTTAACAACGAGCGCATCGCTCTCAACGAATCGAGCTTCTGGTCGGGAGCGCCGCACGATTACAACGATCCTGATGCCGGCAAGTATTTTCCGCAGATTCGCGATCTCGTATTCGACGGTAAATTCAAGGAAGCGGAGAAGATGGCCGACGAACATTTCTACGGCAAGCCGGTCGGACAGCAGGCCTACGAACCTTTGGGCGACTTGCGCCTCCTCTTTTATGGCGTCGACGCCAACGAAGTCGGACGATACGTCAGAGACCTCGACATGGCTACGGGCATAACCTCCGTATCCTATATGTATAAAGGTGTAAGCTACACTCGCGAGGTATTCGTATCATATCCCGACCGAGCGCTCGTTATGCGCATAAAGGCCGACCGGCCCGGAATGATTTCCTTCGACGCATGGCTTGAGAGTCACTTTGCCGATCGAATCTCAGCGCAGCCGGGCCTCCTCGCTCTCAACGGCGCATGGGAGAACAGCATCCCCCACTATTGGCTCATCGGGCAATACGCCGAGAAGGGTATGGCCTTCCAAACCCTCATCAAAGTCAACAACGAGGGAGGGGAGTCGATCGTTCACAAGAACAAGCTCCGCATACGCAACGCCGACGCCGCTACCATTATACTCGCCGCCGCTACCAGCCACGTCAGCTACCGAGACATCAGCGGCAATCCGGCCGAGCGCAATCAAAAAACCATCGCCACCCTCGAAGGCAAAGACTACGCAACGCTGCTCGACCGCCATAAGAGCGACTTCGGAGGGCTGATGAACCGCGTTGTCGTTGATCTCGGAGACGATCCTAAGGCCAAGCTGCCCGTCAATAAGCGCATTCAAGACCTCGCCGCGGGTGAGGATGATCCGCATCTGGCCATGCTATGCTTTCAGTTCGGACGCTATATGCTCGTGTCCTCCAGCCGGCCCGGCGGACAGCCTGCCAATCTGCAAGCCATCTGGAACGAAAGGCTCGCACCGCCCTGGGGAAGCAAGTATACCATCAACATCAACACGCAAATGAACTACTGGCCCGCCGAAGTAACCAACCTCAGCGAATGTCATCTCCCCCTCATCTCGATGGTGAAAGACCTTGCGGAGAACGGTCGGAAGACGGCGCAGATATACTACGGAGCCAACGGATGGGTTACGCATCACAACGTCGATCTGTGGCGTGGAACCGCTCCTGTCGACGCCGCCCGCTTCGGAATGTGGCCCGTTGGAGGCGCATGGCTCTGCCGGCACCTCTGGGAGCATTATGCCTTCACGGGAGGCAATCGAGAGATCCTTCGGGAGATATATCCGGTGCTGAAGGGCGCGGCCGAGTTCCTCGCCGGCATACTCACCGTCTATCCCAAGACGGGCCATCTCGTTACCCCCTTCTCCATGTCGCCCGAGCACGGATACTATTTCGACGACAGCAACCGGCTGGCCTATCTCTCTCCGGGGCCAACCATGGACATAGCCATCATGCGCGAGCTCTTCGGGAACGTGATCGAAGCAAGCCGAACGCTCGGCCTCGACGCGCCTCTGCGAAAGCAGCTCGAAGCCATACTCCCAAAGCTTCCGCCCTACAAGGTAAACAGCCTGGGATACGTGCAGGAATGGATTGAAGATTGGAGGCCGCAGCGCGGAGGGCATGACGTGTCGCCATACTTCCCCTTCTTCCCCGGCAACAGCATCCTCCTCCATCGCGAAAGCGATCTTGATTTGGTCAACGCCTATCGCTATTGGCTCGAAGCTCGCGGTACACGCGGCAGCGGATTCCCCGGCTCGTGGAATATCTGCATGTGGGCGCGGATGGAACGTGGCGACAGAACAAGCATGCTGATGCAGGCTGCAGTTCCGGCCGTGGCAGGACAGTTTCTGCGGCAAGGAACCGGAGCGCAGGTCGACGGCCCCTTCGGATTCACCGCCGGAGTGGCCGAATCGCTCATCCAAAGCCATGCGGGCGAGATCAGTCTGCTACCGGCATTGCCCTCCGCCTGGGCAGCTTCGGGAGAAGTCTGCGGACTATGCGCCAGGGGCGGCTACGTGGTCGATATGAAATGGGAGAAAGGTCGGCTCATCTCCGCCCGCATCTCCAATCCCGCAGGAGGCCAATGCAAGGTGAGATACAACGGTCGCGTCGTAACCCTGAACATCCCCAAAAACTCTCCTCTTGAAATATAAATTATAAACCTATCGAAGTCATGAAAAAGCAAATCTATATTTTCATAGCAATCGCTGCTGTCGCGCTTATAGGCACAGCAGCCGATGCCCAGGCCCCGAAGCCCACGTTCGACAAGAACTCCAAGTTTTACTTCGACGGCTCCATCTCGCGCCAAACGCTTGAGAACTATCTCGACAGAGCCGTCACCGCCGGGTACCTGCTCGTGCCCGGAGCCCCGGAAAACTATCTCTTCCCCTTCCGCGAAGACGACATACGAATGGTGCTGAACACCGGCGCCAAGTTCGTAGGCCGGGCCATGTACCGCTGGAGCGAAGAGAGCAAGCTGGCCGACCCGGCCTTCCTCGAATACGCCCGCAGGCTAATAGAGCGCATGCACGCCGCCGACCCGGAGATGGTCTTCCAGGGATGCCTCTTCGAGCATGTCAGCGCCGATGCAGGCAACCTCAAGATACCCGCATGGGTGTTCGAGGCCTTCGGCAATCCGGTTGAGGATAGATACTTCCGAGTGGCCGACATGATCCGGCGAGCCAATCCGCAAGACGAAACCCTCATGCGCAGCGGCGGACAGGACGGCGCCCTGCGAGGCGGAACACCCATGATTCACAACCTCGAGGCGCAATACTGGTTCTACTACCTGGCACGTTCCTACATCGACATAGGCTGCGAAGCCTTCCATCTCGGGCAGGTGGAGCTCATCGGACGCGACGACCCCGACAAGAGCCGCTACGCCGCCTTCCTCGGTAAGATACGCGACTACGCCCGCACCCACGCCCGACGCCACTACATCATACTCGACGGACATACGCCTAAGGGAGGATACGTCAAAGACGGAGTGAGCCTGCTCGACTTCAACTCCTTCCCGCTACGCATAAAGGAGGTGGTGGAGAAGCCCATGGAGGGTGTGCTCGAAGTGGGCCACAGCGACGGCATCTACCTCAAGAGCCTTCCGGCCATATCGCCAAGCGGATGGCGGGCCGAGCACATGCCCTACCTCGTGGAGTTCGACAACTTCGGCATCAGCCGCAGCCCCGGCAAGCCCAACGTAACCGACCACTTCTGCTGGGGATACGACGACATCACCTGGTTCGCCTCGCAGGAAGAAGCCTACCGCAACAGCTGGCTGCACTACGCACACGACTGGCTGCGCCGAACCGACCCGAACGGCCACCTCCAGTTCTGCCTCATCCGAATGATCTCAGGCCCGCTCGGCGAGCAGTCCTATCGCTCCTACTTTGCCAACACCCGCAGCGCAGCCTGCCCCGTAGGCTACTCGCAGGAAGAAACCATCAAAGCCATCTTCCGGAAGCACTAAGCCCCGGCTGATTACCATTAGCCGCCCCGGCAAATATGAGTCGGGTGAATTATCGGCCTAAAATAAGAGCCGCACTGAAACAAGACGCCTCAAAAGCGGGAGCCGATAATGATTGGCCGTGCCGCTTTTGAGGCGCTTTTTATGCCGTGAAGGCTATGACGTCAATCGCCGTATCCGGGATTCTGGTAGGCGAATCCTCCCTTGCGGCCTTCGTTTACGGCTGATGATGGGAGGGGGAAGAGATGTGCGTTGGTGCCGAGGCCTGTGATGTAATCGGTACGGCCGAAGGCCACGCACTTTGCGGCCATGATGCTCACGTATTGGTTATTGCGTATGAGGTCCTGGCGGCGGCATCCTTCGTACCAGAGCTCGTGGGCCCGCTCCCAGAGGAGCTTGTCGATGAAGCTGTCCTTGCCGGTGAAGTCGGCCGGCGTGAAGGCTTCGAGGCCTGCGCGGGTGCGCACGCTGTTGAGCAGGTCGATGGCTTCCTGCGTGACGCTGCCGCTTTGCTTCACTATGGCCTCGGCAAGGAGGGTGACGGCGTCGGCATAGCGATAAACGATCCAGTCGGTATAGCAGTCGTCGGCCACGCGGTCTTTCATGTCGTACTTCACGGGAAGCACTCCGTCGGCTGAGCCTCCGTCGGTGATGACGTTCTCGGCGCATCTGTCGTCGCCTTCTTCAAAGGTCTCGAAGAACCTGCGCGCCATCTTGTATCCTCCCCAACTTATTACGTGGGGATACCAGAGGTGGGCCTGGAACTCGCGCAGCCCGTTTACGGCCCATATCGTTTCGCGGTTGCCTTCGTTGGCCGATGCGAATACGTTGGCGTAGGCCGAGCCTGCATCTCCTGCTTCTGTAACGAGGGCGTAGCCGTACTCCGGCTTCATCAGCTCGCGTCCTTCGGCTACGGCAGCGGCCCAGTTTCCGGTTTGCATGTAGAGTTTGAGGAGTATCATGTGGCAGAGTCCTTCGGTGAATCGCCCGTAGTCGGCGCTTTCCTTGGCGTAGGTCTTAGGCAATACGCCTATGGCTGCCCTCAGCTTGCTTTCGATGTACTGTATGGTTGCCTCGTTGGTTTGCCTGGGCAGTATGATTTCTTCCTGCGGCTTCTTGAGGGTTTCGAGGTCGGCAAGGATGATTGGGCCGTAGAAGTCCCATATCAGGAAGGCCATGAAGGCCTGCCCGCACTCTATCTCGGCTATGTAGCGCTTCTTGAGCGTCTCGTCCATGCTGATTCCCTTGAGGCGGTCCATGGTGAGCTCCATCTTGCTTATCCAGGGGAGGTATGGCTCCCAGTTCATGCGCGGATTGCGCGAGCCGGAGGAGTTCTGGAAGTTGGCAAACTCGAGCTGCCCCCAGTTTCCTTCGCCCCATGAGCAGAAGCCGAAGTCGGTAGCCATGTCGCCCAGGAGGAAGAATCCGGTAGCGACGTTGAATGCTCCGCCGTACTGATCGTTACGGAAGGCTTCGTACACGTTGGATGTTACGAGGTCGCGGGCGTCGCGTTCAGTGGTGGGATAAAAGTCCGAGCTGACGTTGCTGTAATCGGTCGAAGTCAGTTCGCAGCTTTGTACGGCGATTGCAAGGACTGCCACCAATATGTATGCTAATATCTTTTTCATGATTTATCTGCTTTAGGATTTAAAAACTAATGTCTATGCCGATGCTGAACGTCCGGACGTTTGGATAGGAATAGTTGCCGGCGTTTTCATATCCGGAATCCCAGCTGTTGTAGTCGGTTTCCGGGTCGAGGCCCGTCCAGTTGGTAAACATAAAGGGGTTGCTGACGCTGGCATATATCCTGGCGGCCTTGGCAATCTGCTTGGGCACCGGAATCTGGTATCCCAGCGTGATGTTGCGGCATCGGATGTACCAAATCTGGCTGATGTAGTAGTCGCCGGCATACGAGGCCGACTGCAGGAAGTTCGGCACGGTGGCCGTCTGGTTGTCCATAGACCAGCTGTTGAGCGAGTTCTTCGAGCGGTTCTTGAGTCCTCCGTTAAACTCTCCTGCAAGCGCTGTGATCATGCTGTGGTAGTAGCTGGCCGTGCGCCACCGGCCGGCTTCGCCGTACAGATAGACGTTGAGGTCGAAGGCCTTGTAGCGAACGGTATTGTTAAAACCGAATGAGAAGGTAGGATCCTGCGTGCCTATCATCTCCCTGTCGTGAGCGTCTATAACATTCTCGGTGACGACGTCGCCATCCTTATAATAGAGGTCGAGGTTCTTCACCTTGATCTGTCCGGGCAGCAAGCCCTTTTGCCATGCCGGAGCCGGCTCGCCCGGCTTCAGCAGGCCGTCTGAGCGCTCCGAGAAGATGGCCCGGATGGGGTCGTCCACAGACTGGTAGACGTTCGGAATCCAGTTCGGGTCGCGTTCTTTCCAGCGGTCTTTGTAGGTATAGTATGTGATGTCGCTTGTCCATACGAGGTCTTTCTGCTTGACGTTAACCGTATTCAGCGTGAGCTCGAGGCCCTGGCCCTGTGTTGCGCCTATGTTGCCGGCGATGCTGGTAATCTCGTAGTACGAGGGCAATCGCTTTTCTTTAACAAGCAGGTTGGACACTACGCGGTCGTAATACTCGGCCGTGAGGTTGATGCGGTTATTAAGGAAGCCCAGGTCTATACCGACGTTCCATTCGCTTGTCGTCTCCCAGGTAATACGCGAGTTGCCGAGCGAGATGATTCGCATACCGATAGTTCCGGTATTGCCGAACACATACTTCTCGCCCATGCCGAAGAAGTCCTGGGTGCGATTGCCCACGCTGGAGTTGCCCGTTTCGCCGTAGCCTGCGCGCAGCTTACCGTTCGACAGCACCGTGTTGACGGCCTCCATAAAGGCTTCGTCGCTGAAGCGCCATGCTAATGAAACCGACGGGAAATGCCCCCAGCGATAGCTCGGATTGAAGTTGGAGGCGCCGTCGCGGCGTATAGTAGCCGTAAGCAGATACTTGCCTGCAAACGAATAGTTGATACGTCCGAACATAGATGCCAGCGAGTTGGAGCCGGCATAGGAGCCTACCGCCTTATCGTTCGTTCCCGCTGCCAGCTTATTATAGAGGAAGGCGTCTATGGGGAAGTTATTGCTTCCGGCGCTGAACCACTCGTCCGCGAAGGTCTGGAACTCATATCCGGCCAGAGCCGTGAGGCTGTGCTGCCCGAAGGTTTTGCTGTAATTGGCCGTGAGGCTCATCAGGTAGTCCATGCCGTCGCTTTGATTCTGATTGGCCACGCCGTTCCTTATCCTTCCCATGCGGGTGCTGGTGGGGAGGTAGGTCTTGCGCTTGGCCGAGCGGCGGTCGAAGCCGAAGGTGGCCTTCAGCAGCAAGTCCTTGACGGGCTCAATCTGAAGGTATCCCTGACCGATAATGCGGTCCTTGGTAGTATTGTCGGTGATGTCGAGCAGCGAAACAGGGTTCGGCGTCTGGTTATAAACAACCGACTCCGTGAACGTGCCGTCCGGATTCCGAATCGGCAGGGTGGGCTCAAATACTATTGCCGAGGCAATGATGCCGGCATACTCGTTCTCGTGCATACCCAGCGGGACATTATCGTAATAGTTGCGGCTCATGTTGAAGGACAGTCCGGCCTTTAGGTACTTCGAGAACTCGTAGTCGCTGTTAAGGCTGGCCGTGATGCGCTTCGCATCGCTGTTCTTTATAACGCCTTTCTGGTCGAAGTAATTAAGCGAGGCCAGGTACTTCGACTTGTCCGTTCCTCCGGTGATAGACACGTTGTGCGACTGCTGTACGCCCGTGCGGCTTATTTCATCCATCCAGTAGGTGCCGTTGGCATTGGCGCTCGCAATTTCGGCATCCGAATACAGCCTCCGGGGGCTCTTCGCATAATCTTCCCAAGCCACGAAGGGCGTCTTGGCCGTCACATAGTCCGCATACACGCCCTGGCCGTAGTCCCGCCTCCACGATTCCAGCAGCCACATGTTATTGACGCGCATGTACTCCGATGCATCCATTATCTTGTATTGCTCGCCTATCGTCTGCGTCGCAACGTTGCCCGAATAGGTAATCTGCGGAGCTCCCGCCTTGCCTCGTTTGGTGGTGATGATAATAACGCCATGGCCGGCTCGCGAGCCGTAGATAGCCGTCGCGGAAGCATCCTTCAGCACCTCAATGCTCTCTATGTCGTTCGGGTTAAGCATCTCGAGCACGTTGTCCTGGCTGCCCGACTGATAGGCATTGCCGCTCTCCGGATCAGCCGACTTCGATACCGGGAAGCCGTCCACTATAATCAGCGGATCGTTGCTCGCATTGATAGACGTAGCGCCGCGTATACGAAACGTAGCTCCGGCGCCCGGCTGAGCAGTGCTTTGCGTAACGCGCAGTCCGGCAGCCTTGCCGGCAAGCGCATGACTGATAGTCGACATGGTCTGCACCGGCGAGTCGTTCATCTTGACCGTCGACACAGCCCCCGTGAGGTCGCGCTTTTTCTGCACGCCGTAGCCCACAACGACCACCTCATCCAGCGCCTGCGAATCTTCCCGCATACGTATCGTCAGGCTCGATTGTCCCATCACCGCCACCTCCAGCGTAGCATATCCTATGTACGAAACGCTCAGCACGGCATCCCTCGGCACGCTCAGCGAGAAGGCGCCGTCGATGTCGGTAATCACTCCGTTGGAAGTTCCCTTCTGAAGCACGCTGGCGCCAATTATGGCTTCGCCCGTGGCCGCGTCCGTCACCGTTCCTCTTATGCTCATAACATCCTGTGCCGAAAGGCCCGAAGCCATCATCAGCATCATCAGTACGAACAAGGAAAGAACGGACTTTTTGATTCTGTGTAATAAATAATTCTTCATAAAGTTTTCGAAATATATTTGATGTTTAAAGAATGAGATAACTAAAAGCGACAGCTCTCCGCATAAGCAGAGGCTCAATTAAGAGACCAAACTCAAATCATAGGCATTACGTTTATTAAGATTCCACATTCATTTATACTAAGATTCCTAAAAGCCATCCGGCAGGCGATGCGGCTCAAAAAAAGACCGTCAGTCGCTGAGCACAAGAAGTTTGCAGGCCGAATTATCTGTTTAAATGTCCAATTTGTTTGCGCAAATATAAAGACTTTTTCAGAATTGCAAACCCCAAGTTCCCCAAAAGATATAAGCACATCATACAGCGCATTGCACTCCCGGCGCCCCTCTGCAAGCATCCTCCGCCCGGCATTGTTTTGCCATTAAAAATTATCAGTTTAAAGGGACGATTAAACCGACAATCGCTTCCTTGCCGCAAGCCTTTGCAGAGGCGCCTTTGACGGCCCGCAATCCACAGCCCCCAATCATTCGTTGAGAATATACATAAAACGGCAAGCTTCAGGCATAGCTTTGCATGTGCTGCATTGCCCGGTTTTTTTTTCCGCCCTGTTGCAGCACATGCAAAATGCCCCCGAAAACGATTTGGAGCCAATGCAGGACATGCAAAGCCCCCAAATCGACTTCAGGAGGCCAATGCATCTGACAACTTGTCCCCAAATCGCTTTTCCGAGCCCAATGCAGCTGCCAATTTGTCCCCAAATCGGCTTTCGGAGACCGCTGTAAGCCCTTATTTCCCCCAAAAACGGCCTTTTTGCCCCTTTGCATGTCCTGCAGAGGCTTCCCGCAAATAATTTGGGCCCTTTGCATGTCCTGCATTGGGGTGGGGCAGGCGATTTGGGCCCTTTGCATGCCCTGCATTGGGGTGGGGCAGGTGATTTGGGCCCTTTGCATGTCCTGCATTGGGGTGGGGGAGGCGATTCGGGCCCTTTGCATGCCCTGCATTGGGGTGGGGGAGGTGATTTGGGCCATTTGCATGCCCTGCATTGGGATAAGAGAGGCCGGCGGCCGCTTCCGTAGCGGAGGAATTGCAAGCGGGGGATGTTATATGCCGCAAATGCCGGGAGGCTTTTGCCCGGCGGCCGACGAAGGGCTACCGGGGCTTTGGCTTCCCTCAAACTATATCATATCTTTGCCGCCGGTGACTTATTTGATAACCCTTAAATTATATGCATCATGAAAAATTTAGCATTAGCCATTGTTTGTGTTCTCCTGTTGTCGGCCTGCGCTGCGGGCGACTCCTATTTTAGCTTTCCGGCGGGCTCCGGGCCTGAGGAGGTAGGCCGGAAGCTGAGCCTGCATTATCTGGAGAGCGATCATTATCTTATCCACAGCAAATGGATTCATTACGCAGAGGTATGCACCTGGCTCGGAGCGCTGCGATTTGCGGAGGCAACGGGCGATACTGCCCTCATCAGCGGCTTGCAGAAGCGCTTCGAGCTGCTGTTCGAGGCCGAGCAGGAGCTGCTGCCGCCCATGTATCACGTCGACCTCAACATGTTCGGATGCCTGCCCCTGGAGTTCTACCTTGTTAATAAGGACGAGCGCTACCTGAAGATGGGAATGCCCTATGCCGACACGCAATGGGCCCTGCCCGACACGGCTCAGGCCGAGCACAGGCTCCTGGCCGAGCGCGGGCTGACCTGGCAAACGCGCATGTGGATTGACGACATGTTCATGATCACCATAGTGCAGTCGCAGGCCTATCGCGTGACCGGCAAGCGCGAATACATAGACAGGGCAGCCCGCGAAATGGTTGTTTACCTCGATTCGCTGCAGCGGCCCAACGGCCTTTTCTATCATGCGCCCGACGTTCCCTTCCTCTGGGCCCGCGGCAACGGATGGATGGCTGCGGGCATGGCCGAGCTGCTCTACCTGCTGCCGGAGGATAGCCCCAGCCGTCCGCGCATCATGGAGGGATACCTCGCGATGATGGCCAGCCTGAAGGACTTCCAGGCCGAGTCGGGCATGTGGCGGCAGGTGATAGACGACGCGGAGTTCTGGCCCGAAAGCTCAGGCACGGCAATGTTTGCCTATGCGATGATAACCGGCGTGAAGCGCGGATGGTTGCCGGCCGAAACTTATGGCCCTGCCGCCCGCCGGGCCTGGCTGGCCTTGCAGGACTACATCACTGCGGAGGGCGACGTGCGCGAAGTATGCATAGGAACAGGCAAGCGCAACAGCCGGCAGTACTACCTCGACCGTCCTCGCATAGCCGGCGATTATCACGGACAGGCGCCGGTGCTGTGGTGCGCCTATGCGCTGATGATGAAATAAGCCCCGGAACGCTGCGCCCCCAAAGAATGCGGCCTTATACATACTGCTGATGTATAAGGCCGCACATTTATTATATGGGCTGCGGAATCAGTCGCACAGCAGGACGGTCAGCTCTTTGGCGCCGTGAGCTCCGTACACAAGGCTCTGCTCTATGTCGGCAGTCTTGGAAGGCCCGCTGATGAATACTCCGAAGCCGAAGTTGTCCTGCCCAAGCTTGGCGTAAGCCTCGTGCATATCGGCCACTAAGCTATCGGTCGCCAGCCGGAGTATCAGGTGCCGGGTGATGAAGGGCAGGATGCGATGCGGCATGTCGGCGTCCTCCAGCCATACGGCGCCGTTCTCGGCCACTCCCAGCCGCGAGCAGAAAAGCGCGTGGGCTATGTCTGTCCATTGCTCACTGTTCTCCAGGGTTTGATATTGCAGCCTGAGGTCGGCTTTGGAGAAATCGAGGAGGCCTGGCCACCTGTCGGTGGATACGGCAGCCTCCCCGGGGGAAAAGAGGACTTCAGCGCCTGCCGTCCGGACGTTTTTTATAAAGTTGTTAACCAGTATTGTTTTGCTCATGATGTATGTTTTGATGCGTTGCGTGCGTACCATTGCCGGAAGGTTTGCCTTTCGGGCCTCGGCAGTTTGCGCCCTCTTGTCCATGCCCTGAGCGGCAGCTTGAGCATGAAGGGGAAATACCTGAGGAAGAATCGTCCGAGGCTGCCGGCAAGGCGGTAGTACAGGGGCTTTGCCAGAACGAGGGCGGCTGTCTTCATAATCAGCTTGCGAAGTATTGGCGTTGAGCGGTAGGAGTTCATCTCTTGCCGCCAATAATATAACTGCTCGTGAAGGTTAATCCTGACGGGGCAGATGTTGCTGCACGATTCGCAAAGCGAGCATGCGAACGGCAGCCCTGCCGCAGTTCTGAAGTCGCGGAAGGGAGCGATGGCCGAGCCTATGGGCCCCGGAATCACCTGCCCGTAGCTGTGCCCTCCGCTGCGGCGGTATACGGGGCAGGTGTTCATGCATGCTCCGCAGCGTATGCACTTCAGGGTGCTGCGTCCGGTGGGGTGATACAGTCGCTCGCTGCGTCCGTTGTCGACTATGATGATGTACATCTTCCCGTCCGGCTTGGGAGTTCGGTAGTGCGACGTATATGCGGTGACGGCCTGCCCGGTGGCGCTTCGTGCGAGCAGCCTGGTGAATACTCCCAGGTCGGCCATGGCCGGTATGATCTTCTCTATGCTCATGCAGTGAATCTGTATGGGAGCAGCGTGCACGCCCATGTCGGCATTGCCTTCGTTGGTGCATACCACTATGGTGCCCGTTTCGGCAACGGCAAAGTTCACGCCTGTGATGGCTGCCTGCGCGCTGAGGAACTGCTCGCGGAGGTACTTCCGTGCCGCCTGCGCGAGGTAGGTAGGGTCGGAAGCTCCGGCCTCGGTTCCGAGATGCTTGTGGAAGGTCTCGCCTATCTCCTCCTTGCGCAGATGTATGGCCGGGAGCACTATGTGGCTCGGAGGCTCCCGGCGCAGCTGCATGATACATTCGCCCAGATCGGTGTCGATGATGGTGAATCCCTGCTCGATGAGGTACTCGTTCAGCCCGCATTCTTCGGTGAGCATAGACTTGCTTTTCACCACCCTCAGCGCTCCGTTAGAGCGCAGTATGGTCGCTACGTATCCCTGGAGCATCACATGGTTCGATGCCTCCATCACTATGGCTCCGTTCTGCCTGGCGGCCTCTTTGAACTGTCGGATGTACTGAGGAATATTCTCCAGCGCTTTCTCCTTAATGTCTGATGCCTGCCCGCGCAGGTTTTCCCAGTCGTCAACAGCCTCTGCCGCCCGGTCGCGCTTGCAGCGTACCATCCATAATGTTTCGTCGTGCCATGCAGCGCGCTTGGCGTCGGCCAGGAATCTCCTTGCTTTCTTGGAATGTTGGCTCATACGCGGCAGGTTTTCAGGATTTCGGCAACGTGTATAACCTTGGCCTTCTTGCGCTGCCGTCTGATGATGGCCTCAAGATGCATGAGGCAAGACATGTCGGTGGCGGTGATAAATTCGCTGCCGTTGCGCAGATGGTCGCTCAGGCGGTCGGTTCCCATGCGGACGGACACATGCGGCTCGAACACGGAGAAGGTCCCGCCGAATCCGCAGCACTCATCTTCGCGATCGAGCTTGGTGAGAGTAATTCCCTCGGCCTTTTCGAGCAGGGAGTGTACCTTGGAGTATCTCGGCTGTATGAGTTCGCCCGTCGAAGCGAGCTCAAGCCCCCGCAGGCCGTGACAGCTGTGATGTATCCCCACCTTGTGCGGAAAAAGCAGCTTCATATCGTCAATCCCAAGGACATCTACAATAAACTCGCAGAGCTCATATATGGAGTCGCAGATTTTCTCAACCTTCTCGCTGCGCGCAATCTTCTCGTAGTGATGCCTAATGTGATACACGCAGCTCGACGAGGGACAAACAATGTAGTCGTACTCGAGAAAGCTATCGGCAAAGCGGCGGCAGAGTGCAACCGTTTCGCAGGCCGCGCCGCTGTTTGCAAGCGGCTGTCCGCAACAGAGCTGATTCGGAGGGCACGACACATTGAGGCCAAGTCGTCGGAGCGTTTCAAAGGCTGCAATGCCCGCGCGGGGATAGAGCTGGTCGATATAGCACGGAATAAATAAACCTATTTTGTGATCCCACATGATATTCTACGGGTTAATATTAATGTGGACAAATATAAGGCTTTCAATTCGTTTTCCAAGTGCAAGTTATAGCAGGGAGTTCCTGCCGAACCGTCACAGTCAAAACAGTTTCTTACATTTGCCTCTCATCATAACATATATATATAAATGAAGCAATCTATCAACATCGTTGTATTCAACGTGCCCTATCCTCCCAACTACGGCGGCATCATCGACGTCTATTATCTGATAACCGCACTGAAAGCCCAAGGCATACACACCATCCTCCATTGTTTTACCTATGAAACCGATCGCAGCCACTTCCCGTCGGAAATATGCAAGGAGGTATATTACTACAAACGCCTCACCGGATGGCGATCCCACCTGAGCCTTCTGCCCTATAATGTTATGAGCCGGCGCTCCGACGAGCTATTGCACAATCTGGCCGCCAATCCCTGGCCCATCCTCTTCGAGAGCCTGCACACATGCTACCACCTGAACGATCCCCGGCTGAATGACCGCCTGACAATATGCCGGATGGGGAACGTCGAGCACGATTATTACCGCTACCTCGCCAAAGCCTGCCGCGGCTTAGTCCCCAAGCTATTCCATCTGCTGGAATCCCGGCGCTTTTATCATTATCAGGCCGTACTCGGCCGCGCTCGGCTGCTTTTGCCAATCTCACTCACCGATGCCAAATACTTCCGGCAACTATTCCCGCATCACCGGCTTGAGTTCGTGCCCGCCTTTCATGCCCACGACAGCGTAGTAGCAGAGCCCGGACAGTCCGATTTTATACTCTATCATGCCAAACTTTCAGTGCACGAAAACGAGCAGACCGCCCTCTTCCTCGTACATAAAGTCTTCGCCGGCCTCGATTGCCCTTGCGTCATAGCAGGGATGAATCCCACGAAGCGCTTGACAAAAGCCGCACGACAGTACCCTCACATCCGCATCGAGGCCAATCCGACAGCCTCCCGCATGTCCGATCTGATTCGGCAAGCCCATATACATCTGTTGCCGACCTTCCAGCCCACAGGGCTGAAGCTTAAACTGCTGAACAGCTTATTCGAAGGCCGTCACATCCTCGTCAATCGCCTGATGCTCGCAGGCAGCGGGCTCGATGAGCTTTGCCACGTTGCCGACAGCGCCTCCGACATGATAACGACCTGTCGGCAACTGATGTTAGCTCCTTTCGACACAGCCGAAATCACCCGACGCGAGCGCATCCTGATTCCTTTCTACACCTCCTCCTGTCAAGCCGCCAAGCTTAGAGATTTAATAAGCGAGATGATTGTATAAAGCTTTTGAGGAGAAAGCTGCAAGCGCAGCTCCTCACATCCTTTTTGTCCGTCAAATATCACGGTCTCTGAAAAAAAATCGGCTTTAGAAGCCTTCGGCTATTCCAAATTAAGCGTATATTTTATATATTTGCTCCATGCTACACATAGAATATAATCCCAATTTAATATTAAGGCAGTGGATTGACGCTTATTGGACTGAAACAGACTTTAAGCCCGGCGAGCCTCCTTTCAGGCTTCTTCCCGACGGACGCATCAATATTGTTTTAACTTTCGACCGCGCCGCAAGCAGCTTCCTCAGCGAAATTGTAGGCACAATGACCTCATTTGTGCGAGTGGCCCGACCCGAATCGGTTGTGATGTTCGGCATCCGATTCAAGCCTGCCGGACTGACAGCCTTCACGCGGGCGCCCATGGATTCCTTCACCGACAGCAGCGTTGAACTCCCACTCGTCGAGACCCTCTTCGGAGATGTTTATAAGGCTGTATCAGAGCTGAAAACCGTTGAAGAAATCATCTTCTGCCTCGACAACTTCTTCATAGCCAAGCTCGCCGATATTTACGATTCCGATAGCCGCGTGGTACACGCCGTCAAGCTCATTCAGACTGCCAACGGGCTCGTATCCATCCCGAATATTGCCGACGAAGTATGTTTATCATCCCGTCATTTCGAGAGAAAGTTCAAGGCTTCCATAGGAGTGAGTCCGCAAACATTCTCTAAAATAACACGATTCCAACATGCATTGCAGAGCCTGCAAAAATTTCCCGACAAAGATTTGCTGACCATAGCCGTGGAATGCGGATTCTACGACCATGCTCATCTGATCAGAGTATTCAAAAATCTTACGGGAGATAGCCCAACAAGCTTTAGGCCTCAAGACATTAAAGCGAGATAAGCATGCTTTGATACTTATCTCGCGCAGAATAATTGTAGCCGCAGCAATGGAATTGTGCCCTCCGATTTTGCCGCCGGACTCATCTAATAGCCCTTATTCCGTAGGCAAAATTCCCGCTTCTTTAATCAGCTCCAGCCAAAGCCTGTCGGGCGGAGGCGGGGCGAAAACATGTACGGGATGCTTGGAAACCGGATGGATGAAAGCCGCACTAAGCGCATGCAGACTGATTCCTCCGTCGGGATTCGACCGCTCGGCCCCATATTTCAAGTCCCCTTTTATCGGACATTTTATATAAGCAAGTTGGGCTCGGATTTGATGATGACGGCCCGTTTCAAGCTTTATCTCCAACAAAAAATATCGCTCCGACTGCGATTTTAGTCTATAATGCAAAATGGATTTTTGCGAGCCGGCCACTTCGTTCGGATGGGCATACGACTTGTTTTGCTGCTCATTACGAGTGAGCCAGTGCGTCAGAGTGGCCACGTCATGCGGCGGACGGTTTTTTACAATCGCCAAATATGTCTTCTGAATTTCCCCATGCCTGAACAACTCATTCATCCTGGCCAGCGACTTACTTGTCTTTGCAAACAATACAATTCCGGTGACGGGACGGTCCAGACGGTGAGTTACGCCCAAAAATACATTTCCCGGCTTTTGATACTTCTCCTTCAGCCACAATTTGATAGTTTCCGAAAGAGGAGTATCGCCGGTTTTATCGCCCTGAACTATTTCATGGCAATTTTTGTTTACAGCAATGAGATGATTGTCTTCGTAAACAATTTCCATCGCTTAAGTATTCATTCCGCCGCAGCAATGAATAACCTGGCCTGTGATATATGAGGAAAGATCCGAGGCAAGGAAAAGCGCAACGTTGGCAACATCCTCCGGAGTGCCTCCCCTTTTCAGCGGAATTTGCTTGGCCCACTCCGTTCTGACCTCCTCCGAAAGCGATGCCGTCATCTCCGTAATTATAAATCCCGGAGCTATGGCGTTGGCACGTATTGCCCTGGCTCCGAGCTCCTTTGCTACACTCTTGGCCAGCCCAATCATTCCTGCTTTCGAGGCCGAATAGTTGGCCTGACCTGCATTTCCGGAAACGCCCACAACCGAAGCCATGTTGATTATGCTACCGCCTTTTTGGCGTATCATCACCGGCGTAACGGCGTGAATAAAGTTGAAAGCCGATTTCAGATTGACGTTGACCACCAAATCCCATTGCTGCTCGGTCATACGCATCATCAGGCCGTCGCGGGTTATTCCTGCATTGTTTACAAGTATGTCTATTCTCTGAAATTCTTTTACTACCTCGGCCACAACATTGTGGGCCTCGCCGAAATCCGCAGCATTCGACGCATAGCCGCGGGATTTTATGCCAAAGGATTCGAGCTCGGCCTGCGTCGCCTGAGCGTTTTCATCCAAAACCAGATCGGTAAATACAACGTTCGCACCTTCCGAAGCAAATTTGAGGGCTATGGCCTTGCCTATTCCCCGTGCGGCCCCTGTTACCAGAGCCGTTTTTCCTGTGAGTAAATTCATATTATTATATGTTATTAGTAAAAAATTATTTGATCAAACAGGCGCCCGACGAATAGCCGCCTCCAAAGACTGTGATGGCCACCAAATCGTCGGGCGAAAAGTTTTTGGCATTTTGAGCATACACCAAAGGCGCGCTCACCGAACCCGTATTGCCCAGTGTTTCAATATTATTCAGGATTCGCTCCTCAGGCAGTTTGAGCTGCCGGGCAACATTTGTCAGTATCCTCATATTGGCCTGATGGCCTATAAACCAGGAAAGCTCGCCAAGAGAATAGCCGTTCTTTTCCAACAGAAAAATCACGTTCTTCGGCATATATGTGCAGGCGTGCGTAAAAACGTCGCGGCCTTCCGGCATCATGATTCCGCCTCCCGAAGGACGAAGCTTCACGGCCTCAACGCTTTTACCAATGTGCCCTAATCCTTCGGTATAAATGTCTATGATTTCTTTATCGGTTTCGTTTTCTCTTTCTTTTGAAATGAAAAAAGCAGCTGCCGCATCGCCCCACAGATGACCGCATTGCGGATCCGATTCGTTTTGATAAAGAGAATTGTTGTCGGCGGAAAGGATAAGGCAGCGGGATGCCTTTCCCAGCGAAAAATATCCTTCGGCTATCTCAATCGCATTCAGGAAGGAGGAGCAAGCCGACGAAATCATAAAAGCTTTTGCGTTTTCGATAGCAAATTCGCGCTGAACCTCATGTGCTGCGGTGGCAACCGTATCGAAAGGCGAATAGGTCGCGGAAATTATCAGGTCTACATTATTAATATCGTATGGAAGCCAATCCAGAGCATGCCGAACGGCGTTGATGCTCATAGTGTTTACGTTCTCTTCCGGCAGAGCTTTCGAGCGCGTTTTTATGCCGGTGCGCTGTTCAATCCATTCACTCGTTAATCCGTTAATCTGCAAAAAATAATCATTATGTATTCTTGTTTCGGGCACATAAAAACCTGTTGCGTTTATAAACATCCTATTTTAGTTTAATACCATTAAAAATTAAATTCATCACATTATCCTTCCTTTGGGCGCGCTGCAAAACCGTGTCGCCCATCAGTCCGCGTATGTACGGCACCTCTAAACCCTTGAGGGCGAAGTGCAATACGTTAGCCGTAATTTCAACATCGGGCATGGCAAAGAGGCCTTCGCTAACCCCGTCGCTCAAAATCAGCTTTATCAATTCAATTTCTTTCATGTCGAAATCTTTTCTGGCCTTTTCCACCTTCCATACGTCGCGGAAAAAGGTGGCTTTGAGCGTTCCGTTACGAAAAACGGTAGCCTTAACCGCATCCAAACGAGCATATATAAAAGCAATCAGCTTCTGATCGGCGGGGAGCTTTTTTGCAGCCACATCAGCCAGAACCTTATAAAGCTTTTTCATTTCTGTTTCGACGACAGCCTGATAAATGTCATTTTTGCATTTGAAATACATATAAATTGTGCGTCGTCCTTTGCGGGAAGCCTGCGCGATGTCGTTCATCGTTGTTTTATCGACCCCCATCTTCGCAAATAACTGTCGAGCGACGTCGACGAGCATATCTCTTGTTTTTGAAACGTTTATAGCCATATCTTTGCACACTTTGAGTGATTTTGTGCGCAAATGTATGGAAAAAAATTCAGCTCACATCGTCTCAATCGCAATTATCCTGTTCCAAACCGATTTCGGGCCTGCCGCAGGCCTCTGCAAGGCCGGAAAAAGCAAAGCGAGCAAGCATATTCCTGCTTAGCCGTGAAATAAATTAGTCCTCAGTCTCAAGCCTTTGTAACTCCTCCAAATTTTCAGATTCCCGCCGCATCATCGCTTCAGATGTCTGAAGTGCAAAAAAACAACCCTCTGCAAACCTGCAACCACCGGCCTAACTTTCCGCCGCCCCCTACACATTATATATATGTATGAAATCGGAAAATTTGAGCCATCTAAACGTTTATATTTCGCCACGGCACTTTCGCAAGAAAAATCATCGATGATATTCCTCCACGGCACTTTCGCAAGGTTTCAACACGTATTTTTTTCGCCACGGCACTTTCGCAAGCTTCCAACACGTGTAAACATAAAAAAACATGAGGGAGCAAAACAAAAAATAACGAAAATAGTTGTGAGAATGTTTGGCAAATAAAAATATTAGTATATTTGCACAAATTCTAAAAAATATCAAATCTGTAATGCAGTAACAAATAAAATTTTTTTGATGTATGAACAAGCTCGTGACTCTTACGTATAAGACGATTCTTCGGAGGCTCAATAATGGTGCGCATGCCGATTTTTTTGAGCGCCTCATCGCACTGCTTATCCCGCTGATGAACAATTTTCCGGCATTGCTTTCAGTATTTAACAAGTTGAACAGCGAATATCAACGCGAAGACACTCTTTTTAAACAGAGTACGGCTTCGGCGCTGACCGGAGAAATACGTACGCAACACGACAAACGTTTGGCATATTTCTCATTCTTTTGGTCGAGTGTAGAAATTGTGAGGTTTGCCGTTGACCAGGCCAAACTTCAGGCTATGCAGAAACTTTTGTTCCTGAAGAAGGTTTATATAAAGCTGCCTACTCAAGATTATACAAATGTCAGCGGCTTGATGACCAACTTTTTGCAAGATTGTAACAATACAGTCTATAAACCATCCGTCGAAGCCTTGGATTTGATGTCGCTTGTGACGGAGATGTTCTCAGCAAACGAATCATTCAAAACACTTTACAGCGAACGCTCTGTTGACAAAGTTGACGTTTCACACTTAGGAACATTGTCGGCAGCCAGGCTCGACGTGGATCAGGCATTAAACAATTTTGTTGATGCGATAAATGCACTGTGGATCGCAAATGAAATCGGCGCAAAAGATGCCGACCTTAGCTCTAAACTCGTGGCTGTGAGTGATGTACTTACCGCCCTTGTTCGTCAGGCGCAACTGAATCTGGCCCATCGCGGAGTTCATCATACAACCGGCGAAACCGACGAAAACAACGGAAATGAAGACGCCGGAACGGAAACTCCAGACCCGGAAGACCCGCCAACCGAACCTCCAACCGATACGCAGGATCCCAATATCACGTTGCCGGGTCCAGGGCCGGTTGATCCTAATGAACATCCGCCTGCTGGGGAGAGGAAAGTCCCAAAAAAGAAAAAACGTAAAAAATAAGTTTCATCAAAAAGCAATAAGAGTCCCGCACACCACCGGGGCTCTTATTATGTAACAGTATATGAATAAGCGCTACAATTTTGCAGTTATTGTCCCGATGGCAAACGAGTCGGCCGATTTCAACCGCTTTATTTCCAAATTAAAAGGCATCCTGGATTTTTTGGAGTCGGGAACAGTTTATCTGATTGTCGACAATGTCAGTAAAGACAACACTCTCGAACTTTGCGAGGCCACAACCGCATCAGATCGGCGCTTCGTAACGATTTGGGCGCCGGAAAATAAAAATGTGGTTGACGCCTACATCCGCGGCTATCGCGAGGCCGTTTGCCGACACGATTTCATCATAGAAATGGACGCAGGAATGTCGCACGACCCTGCTGCACTGCCTATGTTCCTTCGTGCTCTGAATGAGGGCAATGAATGTGCTTTCGGCAGCCGCTTTATAAATGGCGGGTCGATTTGGGACTCAAATCTGAAGCGCCGCTTTTTGTCGAAAGCAGGAACGCTTATGTCGAATCTCCTCCTCGGAACTCGGATGAAGGACATGACTTCAGGCTATCAAGGCTTTCATGTTTCGGCCATAAAAAAGCTGTTGCAGTATGAATTGTTGTCGACAGGACACTTTTATCAAACCGAAGTCCGCTATCTTATGCGAAAATTCCGTTACATCGAAGTGCCGATTCACTATCGTATGCCTTCGCCCAATGTATCATCAAAATCAGTTGGAAATGCGCTTTCGGTGCTGATGTTCTACTTTTTTCGTCGAATATTTTTTCAAAGCAGAGCTATATGAGCACTCAAGGCGCCCAACGTACAACGCTTGTAATAACATCAATAGCCGATTCCACCAACAAAGCTCTGCGAGACTACGCACGCCTGACTGCGGAGCATGGATTCGGATTTGTAGTTGCCGGCGATGAAAAATCTCCCGCAAATTTCCATATAGAAGGATGCGACTTTTTATCCATAGAGCAGCAAAAACGAACAGGCTTTGCACTCGCCGAAATCCTTCCGGTCAGACATTACGCCCGCAAAAACATAGCATATCTCGTGGCCATGAAATCGGGAAGCGAAGTGATAGTTGAAACAGACGACGACAATTTTCCGCGACCCGACTTCTGGCTTCCCCGCCCTGCAAAAATAAAATCGAGGCTGTATGAAAACTGCGGCTGGCTCAATGCTTACAGCCTGTTTACCAAAGCAATGATATGGCCCCGCGGCTTCGACCTGGAACATATACGCAGCAATAACAGCGAAAAATTCCAGGAGGGCGAATGGTATTGTCCTATACAGCAAGGCCTGGCCGACGAAAATCCCGACGTCGATGCAATATACCGTATGACCTGCGAATTACCCTTAACTTTTGATGAATCCGGCCCGATTGCAATCGGTTCCGGCGCCTGGTGCCCGTTCAACAGCCAAAATACAACATGGCTGAAGGAGGCTTTCATGCTAATGTATCTGCCATCGTATTGCAGCTTCAGAATGACCGATATATGGAGAAGTTTCGTGGCGCAGAGGATTTGCTGGGAAAATGGCATGCGAGTTTTGTTTCACAAAGCCACTGTATGGCAAGAACGCAATGCTCATAATTTCCTGACAGACTTTAAGGATGAAATACCCGGATATATAAATAATGGTGTAATTGCAGAGCGTCTGGAGGCTCTTCAGTTGCGCCGCGGACTTGACAATATCGGCAGCAATCTGCTGGCTTGCTATCAAGTGTTTATCGACCTGAACTTGATGAGCGACAAGGAGATTCCCCTTATAGAAGCATGGATTGAGGATGTTTTATCAGTAATTAAATAGTAGAAAATATGTCGAAATCGAATTCAAAAAAGAAGCCGGAACCTAAGCCTAATGCGCCTGCAATGGCGATGGCTGCTTCACAAAAAACTTTTCCATTCGTACTAATCGGCCTGATTTTTATGGGCCTAAGCTTGTTTTTCTCATTTTCCCCTTTGGTGACCCGCGGCTGGGGATTGAACTATATGGGATTTTTTGACGTCAGCCTTGCGATACCCCTTTATCTCTTGATGCTTCTTGCCTGGTATCCTGCCACTAATGCTTTTATCGTAAAAAAATTGAGCGGAATTACAGGAGGAGCGATAATATCGTTTTGCCGAAAATACAGATATGTGTTGTTTGCAATTGTCGCCATCGCGGCCTCTTTTGCCTTTTATTTCTTGAAAATCAAATACATATTTCTTGGCGACACTGATTTGCGCCCGGAACAGATTCAAAAAGGAGAAATCTCGAAAGATGAGTATCTGACTATGCTGTCCATACAATATTTGTATCATTTTCTGAGAGATAAGTTCGAGTATACCTGTATTCAGACCTTTCAATTGGTTGATTATGTAACGGGCGGGCTTTTTGTGTTTGTGTCGTTGTGTATTGCCAATCAGATTGGAAAATCGCTGCTGAAGAAGCTTGCGGTGTTCTGCATCGCCACGCTTTCACTTCCGCTATTGCTTGTATTTTGCGGATATACAGAGATTTACATGGTACCGGCTTTGCTGCTCACGACCTATTTATTTACGGCAATTTTGTACGTAAAGGGGAGGATAAATGTTGCTGTTCCCATCCTTCTTCTGCTTGTGAGCATTGCATTTCATTTGATGCTGGTGTGCATGCTGCCTTCGCTCATCTTTTTGATTTACGCCAAAGGACTGTGGAAGTATCCGCTTTTCCGAAAGAAATGGATGATAATTTCACTGCTTGCAGTGTCGGCTCCATTTATTTTTATGGGGTTCAAGAAGTTTGCTCTGCCGCTTACGATGCCTTTGTGGAGTAGCGATGGTTACATGACGATGTTTTCGAATGAGCATTACGTTGAGTTCTTTAATTCGCAGATGATGGGCGCCGGCATAGGTTTTTTGATATGGCTAACGATCCTGATTTATAGCCTTGTGCATAAGATAAAGTATGACATCTTGATATGGTTTTTGCAGATAGCGTCGGTTTCGATAACGGGCTTGCTCTTTGTTTTTGTGATGAGCAGAGGGTCTGGAGACTGGGATATAGGTTCGTTTGCGGCGCTTGTGTACAATCTTTCCAATGCGGTTTTTCTGCTTTACGTTTACGAGAATAGAATTTACCGGAATGTTAAGTACGGGGCTTTGATGATTGCCGTTTTTTCGATAATTCACACAGCCTCGTGGATATATACGAACAAAACCGATGCGTCGATACTTTGGGTGGAATCTGCATTCAGCACTGACCCGGCCATATATTATCGAGCCACTTTCAACAATGAATCTATGGTAACTGCGGTGTTTTCGGCAAATAAGCTGTACGATCGCGCTGCCAAATGGGGCAAGATTGCTTACGATAAATATATAAAGGAGGATCCGCGAATGGGATACAATTATGCTCGTGATTTAGTCAATCTGCATCTCTACGACGAGGCTCGTACGGTGCTGGAAGACAACATAAAAATGTATCCGCTATATGCTCCTGCATACGACCTTTTGATTGATTATTACCTTCATTATCGTCAATATGAGCAGCTATACAGGATTCTTGGGATACTGGAACATATGTATAAACAAGTTCCAGAAGCCTTCACGACGCGCATGCCACAAGAGAAGCTCAATCATTATTTTAGTATACTTAATGACATGAGGAGTGAGCAACCGGCCGGCAAGGAGTGAGCCTGTACATTTATCCGATTAAAATTCACAGAATATTATGAGTGGTCGCTCTCTTTGGGGGCGACTTTTTCATTTTGCTTTCGCCATCGTCCTTACATTATTATATATATACGCGAGCAGACTTTGTGCTAATGCTGTTTGCGGGCTTAATTATTAGCGCAAGCTTTGCAAGATTACAGACATATTGTCAGATATGCATCCGCCAAAACAGGCAGTGAATTGATTCGGCTACTTTGGCATACGATTTGTAATTATCTGAGAAAACGAAAAAAAATAACTCTTAAAAACTTATATAATATGGGGAAAATAATAGGAATAGACTTAGGAACAACCAACTCTTGTGTTGCCGTACTTGAAGGTAATGAGCCGGTTGTGATTGCAAACAGCGAAGGCAAACGTACGACGCCTTCAATAGTGGCATTTGTTGACGGTGGCGAACGTAAAGTTGGCGATCCGGCCAAGCGACAGGCCATAACCAATCCGGAAAAGACAATATTCTCGATCAAACGTTTTATGGGTGAAACTTTTGACCAGGTGCATAAGGAAATTTCGCGCGTGCCTTATAAGGTGACGCGCGGTGACAATAATACTCCGCGGGTTAACATTGACGGCCGCCTCTACACGCCGCAAGAAATCTCGGCAATGGTTCTTCAAAAGATGAAGAAAACGGCTGAGGATTATTTGGGACAGGAGGTGACTGATGCCGTGATTACGGTGCCGGCTTACTTCAGCGACGCTCAGCGACAGGCTACTAAGGAGGCTGGCGAAATCGCGGGGCTCAATGTTCGCAGAATTGTTAACGAACCTACGGCGGCATCTTTGGCTTACGGTTTGGACAAGACAAATAAGGATATGAAGATTGCCGTATTCGATCTCGGAGGCGGAACTTTTGACATTTCCATACTCGAACTCGGTGAGGGCGTGTTTGAGGTAAAATCGACAAATGGCGATACTCACCTTGGCGGCGACGATTTTGATCATGTGATAATTGACTGGCTGGCTGAGGAATTTGTAAGTGACGAAGGAATCGATCTGCGCAAGGATCCGATGGCTCTCCAGCGCCTGAAGGAGGCTGCCGAAAAGGCAAAAATTGAGCTGTCGAGCTCAACGAGCACTGAAATAAATCTCCCGTACATCATGCCGGTGAATGGTATACCTAAGCATTTGGTAAAAAATCTGACTCGGGCAAAATTCGAGCAATTGGCTGATCACCTTATCCAATCCTGCATCGAACCATGTCGTAAAGCGCTGAAAGATGCGGGTATGACAACTTCGGATATCAACGAGGTGATTCTGGTGGGCGGTTCGACGCGCATCCCGGCGATACAGGCAATTGTTGAAAAGTTCTTCGGCAAGGTGCCTTCCAAAGGCGTCAATCCGGATGAAGTAGTGGCCGTTGGAGCTGCAATTCAGGGAGGTGTGCTTACCGGAGAGGTGAAAGATGTGCTGCTGCTCGACGTAACTCCGCTATCGCTCGGCATCGAAACTATGGGTAGCGTAATGACCCGTCTGATTGATGCAAATACAACTATACCTACCAAAAAGTCGGAGGTATTTACAACGGCTGTCGACAATCAGCCGTCGGTTGAAATCCACATCCTTCAGGGCGAACGCTCTATGGCTCGCGACAACAAGTCAATCGGACGCTTTCACCTCGACGGCATCCCGCCCGCATCCCGCGGCGTTCCTCAGATTGAGGTGACATTCGACATCGACGCCAACGGCATACTGAACGTATCGGCCCGCGACAAGGGTACCGGAAAAGTGCAAAGCATTCGCATCGAAGCCTCCAGCGGACTGAGCGACGACGAGGTGAAGCGCATGAAGGAAGAAGCTGCCGCCAATGCCGAAGCCGATCGCCTCGAAAAGGAGCGCATCGACAAGCTCAACCAAGCCGACAGCATGATTTTCCAAACCGAAAAACAACTGCAAGACCTTGGAGACAAACTTCCTTCCGACAGCAAGGCAAAAATAGAGTCGGCCCTTGCCAAACTAAAGGACGCCCACAAAGCGCAAGACATAGCCGGCATCGACGCCGCCACGGCCGAACTCAATACTATTTTCCAAGCCGCCAGCCAAGACATTTATAATGCACAGAACCAGCAGGGCGGACAGCAAGCCGGCCCGAACTTTGGCGGTCAGGGCGGGAATAGTAATAACGGTAAGCAGGATGGTGGAGTGACGGATGTTGATTTCGAGGAAGTGAAGTAAGAGGCGATTAGAGATAATCCATCAGAAATAAAAATCCCAGCAAACAATTTGTTTACTGGGATTTTTATTTCTGATGGATGTTTATCACGGCTTTTTCCTGACTTCGCCACGTCATTTTCGGCAAGATTCCAAAGCGCTGGTTGTTATTGGATTAGGTTTTCGATTCACCCCGTTTTGGGTGAATCGAGGCTTTTTTAACTATATTCGCC
>JAITGS010000006.1 GCA_031280435.1 Tannerellaceae bacterium
TTGATAAAACTCCATAGTAGAGATTTGTCCTATTAAACATTTATATCGCCTCCACACTTGTGGAAGCATTAGTTTTGTCAACAAGAAGCTTTCTCCATAGTGGAGAAGCCTCTATTTTCTTCTGTTTTATCAAAACTCCATAGTGGAGATTGATCTGATTAAACATTTATATCGCCTCCACACTTGTGGAAGCATTAGTTTTGTTGACAGAGGGCTTTCTCCACTGTGGAGAAGTCTCTATTTTTTATGTTTTATCAAAACTCCATAGTGGAGATTTATCTGATTAAACATTTATATCGCCTCCACACTTGTGGAAGCATTAGTTTTGTTGAGAATAAGGCTTCTCCACTATGGAGAAGGTGTCATCAGCTCGGCGGAGGCTTCTCCCATCTTTCGCTTGCGAGTATTTGCAAATAGGTGGGAGGCCTCTATGGATGTAGAGAGTTTTGGAAGCGACTTTTTAATATTCGCAATTCGTAATTAACTTTGGAGCGTTTTTACAGTGATAAACAATCAATAAAAAATTTCCTTTATGCTAAATCCAATTAAAAAGACAATTGAGCTTGGTGATGGACGCACTATCACCATTGAGACGGGGAAGCTGGCGAAGCAGGCCGACGGAGCCGTAGAGATCCGCATGGGCAACACAATGCTGCTTGCCACCGTAACAGCGGCGCAGGATGCCGTAGCGGGAACGGATTTCATGCCTCTTCAGGTAGAATACAAAGAGAAATTCTCTTCCTACGGACGCTTTCCGGGCGGCTTCACGCGGCGAGAAGGCAAGGCCTCGGATTATGAGATACTGACCTCGCGCCTTGTTGACCGAGCCCTGCGTCCGCTTTTCCCTGATGACTACCATGCCGAAGTATATGTTAATATCATACTTTTCTCCACAGACGGCGAAGACCTGCCCGATGCTCTGGCCGGACTAGCCGCTTCGTCGGCCCTTGCCGTGTCGGATATTCCTTTCAACGGGCCGATTTCGGAAGTTAGAGTAGCCCGCATTGACGGGCAGTTTGTTGTGAATCCCACCGCCGCCCAGCTTTCAACGGCTGATATAGATATTATGGTTGGGGCAACGATTGAGAATATAATGATGGTGGAGGGCGAGATGGAAGAGGTGCAGGAGGCCGATATGCTCGAAGCCATAAAGGTTGCCCACGAAGCCATCAAGGTGCAATGCCGCGTGCAGCTCGAGCTGTCGGAAGCTTGCGGCAAACTCGAAAAGCGCGCTTACTCGCATGAAACCAACGACGACGATCTACGCCGCGACGTTCGCGAGAAATGCTACGATCAGGTTTACGCCGTTGCCATCGCCGCCCTTCCCAAGCACGAACGGGCCGAAGCATTTGCGAAGATCGTTGACGAATACAAAACCGCCTTCTCCGAAGAAGAGCTCGAGGAGAAAGCCGGAATGATAGCCCGCTACTATCACGACGTAGAGAAAGAAGCCATGCGCCGCGCCATCCTCGACGAAGGCAAACGCCTCGACGGTCGCTCAACAACCGAGATCCGCCCCATCTGGTGCGAAGCCGACTACATCCCCGGCCCTCACGGATCGGCCGTCTTCACACGCGGCGAAACACAGTCGCTCACCACCGTTACGCTCGGCACCAAAAGCGACGAGAAGATCGTCGACGATGTTCTCATCCAAGGCAAAGAGCGCTTTCTGCTACATTATAACTTTCCCCCATTCTCAACCGGCGAGGCCAAAGCATCGCGGGGCGTTGGACGCCGAGAAGTAGGCCACGGCAATCTGGCCCATCGCGCCCTCAAGCGCATGCTGCCTAAGGACTATCCATACGTTATACGCATCATCTCCGATATCCTCGAATCCAACGGATCATCGTCGATGGCCACCGTATGCGCCGGAACCCTGGCGCTGCTCGACGCCGGCGTTCAGATGAAGAAGCCCGTATCCGGAATAGCCATGGGATTAATCTCCGAGAACAAGGGAACGAACTTCGCCATCCTTTCGGATATACTCGGCGACGAAGATCACCTTGGCGATATGGACTTCAAGGTAACAGGAACGAAAGACGGCATCACCGCCACGCAGATGGACATCAAGGTCGACGGCCTGTCTTACGAGATCCTGGAGCAAGCCCTCGCACAGGCAAAAGCCGGACGGCTGCACATACTCGAGAAGCTGACCGAAACAATGCCCGAAGCGCGCCCAGACTTGAAGCCGCACGCTCCACGCATTGAGACCCTCACGGTCAACAAAGAATACATAGGCGCAATAATAGGCCCCGGCGGGAAAATCATACAGGGCATACAGGAGAAAACCGGTGCAACCATATCTATCGAAGAGATAGACGGCGTGGGCCGCGTAGAAATAGCCGGAACGAACAAGGCCAGCATAGATGCGGCCGTGAAAGCCATCCGCGCCATTGCAGCCGTTCCGGAAGTAGGGCAGGTGTACGACGGCAAAATCGCCAGCGTGATGCCCTACGGAGCCTTCGTTGAATTTATGCCCGGCAAAGACGGCCTCCTGCACATCTCCGAAGTGGACTGGAAGCGGCTCGAGACCGTGGAGCAGGCCGGACTGAAGGAAGGCGACATCATACAGGTCAAACTCCTGGAAGTAGATCCCAAGACGGGCAAGTTCAAGCTATCCCGGCGCGCCCTCCTTCCCAAGCCCGAAGGATACGAAGAACGTCCGCCGCGCGGCGAAAGAGGAGACAGAGGCGACAGAGATCGGGATCGTGACAGAGACCGTGACCGCGGCCGCTCCCACAGGCGCTAAACCGCTACGGTATCCGGAGTGAATCTCCAGCCGATGGCAATAAGAATGAGGCCCGTGCGTTAAATACAGTGAGCATTATTTAATGTACGGGCATGAATTTCTTAAAACACATACAAATCTTCTTACTCATAGCTGCCGTCCTGCCCATATCCTGCAAGACGCCAAAGCTCTCGACCGCCGAGGAGAAGCAGCGCATAGGCGAATACTACGAAGCCGCCGCCATCTATCGCAAAGTCTACGCAAAAACTCCCCCCAAAGAACGAGCCGCTCGCGGATACATAGCCTTCAGGATGGGCGAATGTAACCGAGTCATCAATAACATCAGCCGCGCAGCCGGCGACTATCTCAACGCACTGCGCTATCAATATCCCGATACCACCCTGTATCTGCGCCTGGGGCAAACCCACCAGAAGCGCGGCCTCTACGCCGAGGCAATAAAATACTATAAAGAATACCTCAAGATTAATCCCGGATACCTCCCGGCGCTGAACGGCATAAGCGGCTCGGAACTCGCGGCAGCCTGGAAGAAAAGCCCGTCGAGATACATAGTGCGGAGGATGGACAAGTTCAACTCCCGCTACTCCGAATTCAGCCCCATGCTGTACGGCGAGAAGTTCGACCAGCTCTATTTTGCCTCCTCACGCAAGAAAGCCAAAGACGCCAAGCCCAGCGGAGTCACAGGCCTCGCCAATAACAACTTCTATCTCGCCAAGCAAGACGATAAAGGCGTGTGGCAGGCTCCGGTCGAAATTGAAGACCCGGTCAACACCGAGTTCGACGAAGGCGTGCCCTCCTTCACCGCCGACGGTAGCCTGATGTACTACACCTACTGCGCACAGGCCGCCGACGGCCCCCGAACGGCTGAAATCTACGCCGCCCCGCGCTCGAGCGCCGAATGGGGCAAGGGAGACAGAGTAGCCATAGTGAAAGATTCGGTTACAACGCTGGGGCATCCGGCTGTTTCGCCCGACGGCGCCTACCTCTACTTTGTCTCTGATGTAACCGGAGGATACGGCGGCCGCGACATCTTCCGCGTGAAGCGCACCGGCAACGATTTCGGCCCCATGGAGAACCTCGGCCCGCAGATCAATACGCCCGGCGACGAGATGTTCCCCTACGTGCGCGACTCGGTAACGCTCTACTTCGCATCCGACGGACATCCCGGGCTGGGCGGGCTCGACCTCTTTAAGGCCACCTTGGACAGCCTCGGCGTTTGGCATGTTGAGAACCTCAAGCCGCCCGTCAATTCCATGGCCGACGACTTCGGCATCACCTTCGCCGGCCCGCTCGAAAAAGGATTCTTCAGCTCCAACCGTAACGACCTCCGCGGCTGCGACCACATCTACTCCTTCGAGCTCCCGACCCTCACCGTCGCAATCGAAGGCATAGTGGCCGACGTAGACGACAACCCGCTCGAAGATGCAACCGTCAGAATCGTGGGACGCGACGGCCTCAACGAAAAGGCTACGGTACGCAAAGACGGCTCCTATCGCGTTGAGCTGCGCCGCGACGTCAGCTACGTGATGATGGCAAGCGCCCGCGGCTACCTCAACCAGAACTTCGAGCTCACCACCCTCGCCGAGGAGAAGAGCGAAACCTACGTAGTCGACTTCTTCCTCTCGCCCATCTACCGCCCCGTAGTTGTTGAGAACATCTTCTACGCCTTTAATCAGGCTACACTGCGACCCGAATCCAAGGAGGCCCTCGACGAGATGATAAAGCTGCTCAACGACAATCCGAACGTCACCCTCGAATTCGGTTCGCATACCGACCGCATAGGCTCCGCCGCCTACAATGAAGGCCTGGCACAGCGACGCGCCCAATCCGTAGTCGACTATCTCATAGCCGCCGGCATCGCATCCGATCGCCTCGAGGCCAAGGGATACGGCAAAAGCGTGCCTAAGACCATAGACAGGAAGATAGCCGAGCAATACGACTTCCTCAACGAGGGCGACATCCTCTCAGAAGACTTCGTGAACGCCCTCACTCCGGAGCAACAGGCAATAGCCGACCAAATCAACCGGCGCACCGAGTTCAAAGTCCTGCGCTTGGATTACAACCTCTACTGATCTCAAATCCTACCTGCAAGCTGCTGCCGGAAGGCCCTCCCCTGTGAGGAGCTCCGGCGCTGCGGCCACCAACGAAAACCGCCGAACAGTTACTGTCCGGCGGCATCACTTTGTCAGGCTTCGGTTAGCATACTAAACACTTTAATCTTCTTCTTTACTTTCAGCGTATGCTTTAAGAAGCTTCTCCTGGACGTCGGTCGGGACGAGCTCATACGACGCAAACTTCATCGTGAACGAGGCTCGGCCGCCGCTTATGGAGCTGAGCGATGTGGAGTACGAGGCCATCTCCTTCAGAGGCACCTTGGCCAGCAGAATCTCGTATCCTTTCTCGCTGTTCATACCCATGATGATGGCGCGGCGCCCCTGCATGTCGCTCATCACGTCGCCCAGATAGTCGGCCGGCACGGATACTTCCACGTCGTAGATAGGCTCCAGAATCTTGGGGCCGGCTTCGCGGAAGGCTGTGCTGAAGGCGTTACGTCCGGCAAGCATGAAGGATATTTCGTTGCTGTCTACCGGGTGCATCTTTCCGTCGTACACCATGATGCGGACGTCGCGGGCATACGAGCCGGTGAGCGGGCCCTGCTCCATGCGAGCCATTACGCCCTTGAGGATAGCCGGCAGGAACCGGGCGTCGATTGAGCCGCCCACTATGCTGTTTACGAATACCAGCTTGCCGCCCCATTCCAGCTCTATGGTCTGAACGTCGCGCACGCTGATCTTGAACTCCTGGTTGCCGAAGCGATATACTTCGGGCGTGGGCATGCCTTCGTAGTAAGGCTCTACTATGAGGTGGACCTCGCCGAACTGTCCGGCGCCTCCGGACTGTTTCTTGTGGCGATAGTCGGCGCGGGCAGCCTTTGTGATTGTTTCGCGATAGGGAATCTTGGGTTCGATGTACTCAATCATCAGCTTCTCGTTGTTCTCCAAGCGCCATTTCAGGGTGCGGAGATGGAACTCGCCCTGGCCCGACACTATGGTTTGCTTCAGCTCCTTCGACTGTTCGATGAGCCATGTGGGATCCTCTTCGCGCATGCGGTTGAGGAGTTCGCTCAGCTTCTCGGCGTCGGCCTCGTTCAGCGGCTTGACGGCTCGGCGATACTTGGGGTTGGGATATTTGATGAAGTTGAAGGTATAGTCGGCTCCCTTGCCGTTCAGTGCATTGCCCAGTCGGAGGTCTTTGAGTTTCACGGTAGCGCCTATGTCGCCGGCCATGAGCTCCGTCACCTGGTTGCGCGTTTGTCCGGCCACGGTGAAGATCTGTGCGATGCGCTCCTTGGAGCCGCGGTTGGCGTTCAGCAGGTCGTCGCCCTCCTTAATCTTTCCCGATATAACCTTGAAGAATGAAATCTGGCCTATATGCTGCTCGACGGCGGTTTTGAAGAACAGCAGGCTCGTCGGGCCGTTCGGGTCGGGAGCTATGTCGATGCCGTCGGCGGTGCGCACGTGGGGCATCTTGTCGACCGTAGGCACCACGTTGCCCAGAAATTCCATGGTACGGCGAACGCACATGTCGCGTCCGGCGCATACGCAGAACACGGGGAACATGCCGCGCGTGGCAAGTCCGGCGCTTATGCCCATGCGCATCTCGTCTTCGGTGAGGCTGTCGTTTTCGAAGTATTTCTCCATCAGATTGTCGTCGTGCTCGGCGGCAGCTTCCACTAAGGCGGCATGGAGCTCGGCTGCCTTGTCGGCCTCGTCGGCAGGGATGTCGAGCACTTCCGGAACGCCTCCTTCGGGCTTCCAGCGGTACATCTTCATCTTCAGGACGTCGACCACGGCGTTGAAGTTAGCCCCCGGATTGATGGGATACTGAATCAGGACAACGTTCTTGCCGTACCTGTCTTTCAGCTGGGCAATAGTGCTGTCGAAGTCGGCAATAGCATTGTCGAGGTGATTAATTATAAAGATAACGGGCTTGCCGAACTGCTCCGTGTATCTGAACTGATTGATCGTGCCAACCTCCACGCCATACTGGGCGTTGAGCACCATGAGCGCCGTGTCGGTCACGTTCAGGGCGGATACGGCCCCGCCTATAAAGTCGTCGGAGCCCGGACAGTCGATAAAGTTGAGCTTGCGGCCTTGCCATTCCACACAAAAAACGGTGGACGACACCGAGTATCCGTACTCTTTCTCCACCGGATTATAATCGCAAACCGTTGTTCCTGCCTCCACCGTGCCGCGACGTTTGATTACTCCACCCTCGAAAAGCATGGCCTCGGCGAGGGTGGTTTTCCCGGAGCCGGAGCTTCCCAGGATTGCAATGTTCTTGATTTCGTTTGTTTGATATACTTTCATGTTTATCTGGAATATTAAATATTAGGTAAAACAATATTTTTTTTCGGGGCGAAAAATAGGGATTGTGTCCGACATGGGCAACAGCAACATTTGTGTTGTGCAACATATTCTTGGCCGCAGCATGCTCACGAACCCAAAAAGCCCGCCTGCAAGCCCTGCTTTGAGCCCTTACCGGCCTCTATATCTCCAAACAAAAAGAGATTGGAAAGCAAACAATTCTGCTGCCGCATAAGCTAAACCTCTAACATCCGCTCCGCATAATCTCCTTCCACAGTCGGACTTAGCTTGCTGCGGAGACATTCCGGCGGCATGCCAGTGCAGCACAACTGTCCGGTTGTTTTCTCCGCAAGCCAACTGAGTCCTCATTTGGGCCCAAATTTTTTTCCGCAAGCCAACTGAGTCCTCATTTGGGCCCAAATTTTTTTCCGCAAGCCAAATGGGTCCTCATTTAGCTCCAAATTTTTTTCCGCAAGCCAAATGGGTCCTCATTTAGCTCCAAATTTTTTTCCGCAAGCCAAATGGGTCCTCATTTAGCCCCAAATTTTTTTCCGCAAGCCAAATGGGTCCTCATTTAGCTCCAATTTTTTTTCCGCAAGCCAAATGGGTCCTCATTTGGCTCCAAATTTTTTTCCGCAAGCTAAATGGGTCCTCATTTGGCTTGCGGAAAAAAATCGGGGCCAACTAAGTCCTCGTTTGGCTTAGGAACCCCTCATTTTGCCCTGACAGCGGCCACAATTCCGTCCAATTCCCTTTTCTCAACTTATCTTCTACCTTTGCAAACTAAATATCAGGTTAATGCTATTATGAGTTTTATACATTCAAACGGTTATCAGAGGCGATATTGGCTGTGGGCTGCGTTGTCGGGCCTCTTCCTGCTGCCGTTTATATCCATAGCTTTCGGACATATTACAAATCTTTTCGCAGGCGACCTTTACCTCTTCGGGATGGCTTCGCTAAGGGATTTCCTGCTGGTGCATACAGCAGTATTCGCCACGGCTGCGCTGGCATGTTTGCTTGCCGAGCTCAGGCGGAAGGCCGGGCTGAAGCGGGAGGAGCTCGCCCTGCAAAAAGCTAAGAACGAGATCGACGACCTTGTCCGCCAAGACAACCAATATTCGCGCTCGGCCGAGATGCTGGCCTCCGATCAGCCGGCTCTGCGCATGAGCGGGGCCCACAATCTCTGCCTGCTTGTAGGGGCATATCCGGACAAGTACGGCAAGCCCGTGTTCGAACTCCTCTGTTATCACCTTCGAACCCTGACGGGCAAGCCGGAGTATAAGGATTGGACGGGCGACGAGATTCCGACCATGCTCGCAATGATGTTCGGCGCGGAAGCCTGCTGCTTCCCGAAGAGGTTCGGGGGAGAGTTGCAGGGAGCCGACTTTGCGGCGCTGCATGCGGCTAATCTGATGATGGAAGCGATCAGCCTGAGCAGGGCCAAGCTGCCGAAAGCCATACTTTGCAGTATAGATCTGCGGAAGGCCGACATGGCTTTCGTCGATCTGAGGTACATATCGCTCGAGGAGATCAGGCTCGACGAGGCTACCATGAATAATGCCGACATGACCCGGGCCTCGGTCTGCAATTCCTCCTTCGAGAGGGCAAGCATGCACAGCCTGGAGCTCAACGGGGCCGGCTTTTCCGCAAGCCGTCTCGGAGGAGCCTCTTTAGTTGGCGCACGGATGCGGAATACCTCCTGGAAGGGGGTCGATCTGACGGGAGCGGATCTGACCGGAGCCGACCTCACCCAGGCTCTCTTCGCAGGATCCACAATGACAGCCGTGCAGCTCGCAGACGCCAATCTGACGGAGGCAAGCTTCGAGCAGACGTCGCTCGACGAGGCCAACCTGAACGGAAGCAATCTGGCCTTCGCCAAGCTCTCCGGAGTATCGCTCCAAAAGGCCGGGCTACATAATACATATATGAAGGAAACAGACCTGAGCGCAGCCAATCTGTGCCTGGCATCACTTCAGGAGGCCGTCATGGAGAAGGTTAATCTCGCCGGAGCCATGATGCAGCGCTCATGCCTGCGGGGGGCGAAGCTCACCGATGTCTATCTGGGCGGGGCAGACCTTAGGGAGGCCGAGCTCTCCGGCGCCCATCTCAACGGCGTCAACATCAGGGAGGCCAATCTACGGGGATTATGCATGGAGGATGCCCTGATAGAGAACAGTCCGCTCGACGGGGTCGTACTCATAGACTGCCGTATGAGCCGGACGCTGATAACAAATGCAGCCATGGAGCGGTGTACGCTCGAAGGAACAGTACTCGACAAGGCAGGACTGTCCGGAGCCAGGCTCACCGAAGCCGTGCTGCTGCGCACCAGCCTCAAGGGCGCAAGGCTCAACGGGGCGACGCTGAGCAGGGCATCGCTCGACAAGGCCTCCCTCGAAAATGCCGACCTCAGGAACGCATCGCTCACAGATGCATCAATGGAGGAGGCCAACCTAAGCGGAGCCGACTTGGAACATGCCGGCTTGGAGCGGGCATTCATGCTCAAAACCGTGATGAAAAAGGCGAATCTCAGGCAGGCTAACCTACGGCAGGCAAAGATGGAGCGGGCTACCCTCACCGAGGCATCGCTCGACAATGCAAACCTGGAGCAGGCCATAATGAGCCGGGCCAATCTCGAAAAGGCCATGCTCTGCAACGTTTATGCCGCCGGAGCGGAGATGGCTATCTGCAACCTGGCCGGAGCTAACCTCACCGGAGCCAACCTCACCGAGGCTAATCTCAACCGATCAATACTCACGGAGGCTAATCTCGAAAAGGCGGACTTCTCTAAAGCCAACTTAGAGAAGGCTAACCTCGAAAAGGCCGTCATGACCGAAGCCGTATTCAATCGCGCACAGCTCGGGGGCGCCGTCATCAACAACTCGTTCATGAACCGCATGAGCTTGGTGGAGGCCGACCTGCACGAAGCCTCGCTGGAAAGAGCCTATCTCGTAGAGACCGATCTGCGGCAGGCCAATCTGCAATGGGCGAACCTCGTGTGGGCGAACCTGGAGAAGGCCAACCTCGCAGGAGCCAACCTCACCGGGGCAAATCTCAACGGAGCCAACCTCGTGGGCGCCAATCTGGAGAACGCTATCCTGGAGAACGCCAACCTGAAGAACGCCAATCTTAAAACAGCCAACCTCAAAGGAACAATTCTCGAAAAGATATGAAGAACGATTATATGATACGCCTGCTCGCACTGCTCGCAATAGTTTTTGCAGCCTGCACAGGCCTCTATTTCCTCCCCGACCAAGCTTTCGGGATCAAGATAAAGCGAGTGGATCTGCTGTCGGCTCTCAGGAGCGATGCGCATGTTCGCGACAGCCGCATGGAAGCCCTCAGGGCAGAGCTGGCCGAGGCCGAAGCTCCTGCGACCGACTCCCCGGCCTCCATGAGCCTCGCCGATTCCTCCGCCGAAGTCGACTCCATCGCCTTAGCCATAGCCCTCAGGGACTCCATCACCAAAGATATGGCCGGGATAGCCGCAGCCGACCACAAGGGCGAGCGCATAGAAGACTACTCCGAGGGCCATAACGGCCTGCACCGCTTCTTCGCCGCACTGAACAGCAGCCGCACGCGACCGGTCAGGATAGCCTTCGTAGGAGATTCCTTCGTGGAAGGCGACATACTCACGGCCGGCCTGCGCAACTCCCTCCAGCAATCCTTCGGCGGCAGGGGCGTAGGCTTCGTTCCGGTCACATCCGAAGCCGCCCGGTACAGGAGCACCGTGTCTATGACAGCCGCAGGCTGGAAAACCATCTCCATACTTACCGACAAGGCCAATTCCTTCATCCTCTCCGGCCTTATTTTTGAGCCTGAAGAGGAAAATCCCTCCATAAAGTTCAAGTTGGGAACCATGTATGCAGCCATCCGCAGGGCCGGCTCGCTTCAGCTCATCTACGACAGAAATGTTGCCACATCCGTGCATCTGTCCTGCAACGCCATTGCCGATACCTCCCTGCAACTGCCGCCTGCCGACGGGATAAGCGCCTGCACGCTCCGGGGCGACAGCATATCCTCCGGCACCATCACCTTCGAGCAGGGCGACGGCTTCCGCGCACTCGGCATAGTGCTGGAGGATGAGACGGGCGTCTCGGTAGACAACCTGGCTCTGCGCGGGCACTCCGGGCTCATGTGGACCAAGCTCGACGAACAGACTTGCAGCCGCTGGAACGCCATCCGCCCCTACGACCTCATCATCCTGCAATACGGCCTCAACGTGGCTACCGAGGAGGTACTCGATTACAGCTGGTACCGCGGCCGCATGTGCGAGTCCATCGCCCGCGTCAGGCAGTGCTTCCCGGAGGCCGACCTGCTGCTGCTCGGCGTATCCGACAGGGCCAACCGCTACGACGGCTCCTTCGCCACCATGCCGGCCGTGCTCGCCCTCCTCAATGCCCAGCGGAAGATAGCCGTGCGTATGCAAATTCCCTTTTGGAACACATTCGGAGCGATGGGAGGCGAAAACAGCATGCTCGCCTACGTGGACAAGGGCTGGGCGGGCAAGGACTACACGCACCTCTCCTTCCGCGGCGGACAGGAGCTCGCCTCCGCACTTGTCAAATCCTTGTTGAACGAAAAGAAACAATACGAGGGCGGGAATGACCGGTAGCTCCCCCAAAAATCATCAACCCCAAATGACTTATATGCAATGAAAAACCTTGTTGCAGCGGAAAACCGCGACATGGTTCCAAGGAACCGCGACATGGTTCCAAGGAACTCCGGCATGGTTCCAAGGAACCGCGACATGGTTCCAAGGAACTGCGTCATGGTTCCAGGGAACTCCGTCATGGTTCTTAGGAACTCCGCCATAGTTCCAAGGAACCGCGGCATGGTTCCAAGGAACTCCGGCATGGTTCTTAGGAACTCCGGCATGGTTCTTAGGAACTCCGGCATGGTTCCAGGGAACCGCGACATGGTTCCAAGGAACCGCGACATGGTTCCAGGGACCCGCGACATGGTTCCAAGGAACCGCGACATGGTTCCAGGGAACTCCGTCATGGTTCTTAGGAACTCCGGCATGGTTCCAGGGAACCGCGACATGGTTCCAAGGAACCGCGACATGGTTCCAAGGAACTCCGGCATGGTTCCAAGGAACCGCGACATGGTTCCAAGGAACCGTGACGTTGTAGCCGGCAACCGCGGCGTTGTAGCCGGCAACCGCGGCGTTGTAGCCAGCAACCGTGACGTTGTAGCCGGCAACCGTGACGTTTTAGCCGGCAACCGTGACGTTGTAGCCGGCAACCGCGGCGTTGTAGCCGGCAACTGTGGCGGGGTTGCCGAATACCGTGGCGGGGTTGCCGAATACCGCGGCGGGGTTGCCGACAACGATTCGAGGGTATTTGGCCTTTGCCGGAAAATATCTTTGTCTATAAACATAAACTCCATATTCTATACGATGAACAGAAACAGATTTAGCGCCCTTTGCAGGGCTCTTGCCCTTGTGGCCATAGCTTTCGTCTGTGTATCTCCGAAGGCTATGGCCGATGAGAAGCCCGGCACCTTTACATTTGCAGTCGATTCGCTTTGCTCCGTGAGCGATCCGCATGGGGCTATGGCCGGCTTTTATCGCGAGCTGAGCGAGCTGGAAGCCGGCAAGGATACCGTCATTAACATTGTGCACATAGGCGATTCTCATATACAGGCCGGCTTCCTTAGCGGGCGCACCATGCGTATGCTGCAAAACCGCTACGGCAATGCCGGGCGCGGATGGATTGCTCCGCTGCGCATCAGCCGCACGAACGAGCCCGACGACTATTTCATCAGGACACTGGTGAAGGAATGGACGGTAGGCCGATGCATACAGCCCCGCCCGCGATGCGACTTCGGCCTCGGCGGCACGGGCCTGCTGACCGAATCGCCTTTCGTGAACTTCGACCTGATTATCACCCCGCTCAACGGCTTGGGATTCTCGTACAATCAGGTGGTGGCCTATCGCGGCGAGAAGGCCGCGCCCCTCCTTCCCGGAGGATTGCTGCGCGATTCGTCGACGGTGAAGACCGCCGCACATCCCCAGCTGCGCATGGCCACGGATACCATACGCCTGCCCTATTGCGTCGACAGCCTTCAGCTGCAATCCACGCGCCGCAAGCCCGGATCCGACTCCCTGCTGCCCGACGCCTCCTTCCGCAACCTCTACTTCGGATTCAGCCTCTCGAACGGCCGCCCCGGCCTGCTCTATCATGCCATCGGTACCAATGGAGCTACCTTCGGACACTATGCCCGCGAGCAGTTCGTCGGCCGCATTGCATCCCTCCGGCCCTCGCTGCTGATCGTCTCGCTCGGAACGAACGACAGCTTCGGGAGAGGTTTCAACACGGCGGACTTTGAGCGAAACGTCGGCGCTTTCCTCGACCTTGTTGAGAAATACATGCCGGGCGCGGCGGTGATGCTCGTCACCCCGCCCGAATGTTACCGCCGCACGGTGGTGAACAAGAAGCGCAGCTACATTCGCAACGAGCGCATAGAGCTGGTTGCCCGGTCGCTCGCAGGGATAGCCGACAAACGCCGCCTGGCCTGCTGGGACTTCTTCGCCGCCACCGGAGGCAAGAACTCCAACAAGGCGTGGTTTTCGGGCGGATGGATGAGCCGCGACCGCATACACTTCTCCCGCGAGGCATATTACAGGCAAGGCGCCATGCTATACAGGGCCATTGTCGCTCCAACCTTTGTACCGGACTCCGGTTCTATTGCACCTGCCCCCGGCGATGAGCAGAATAATTGAGCAACTGACCTACGATCCCGGGGCGCCCATGCTATTCGGCAGCGGGCTCTTCCTCTTCGTATTCACAGCTTTCCTCGTCGTATATCTGCTGCTGCGCAAGAATACTACGGGCAGGCTCCTCTACGTGGCGGCCTTCTCCCTTTACTTTTATTATAAGAGCAGCGGGCTGTGGTTTGCCCTCCTGCTGATAACGGCCACGTCGGACTTCATCATAGGCGGGCGCATGCACCGAACGGCCTCCGTTGCCGCCCGCAAGGCCTTGGTTGTGCTGAGCCTGGCGGTGAACCTCGGCATGCTGGCCTACTTCAAGTATTATAATTTTCTGGTCGATATGATTTGCGGATTGATTGGCGAGGCCGGTCGGCTGCTTGGTGTGGAAAGCCTTGCGAATCTTGCTCCGCTGCACTACGATATCTTCCTTCCGGTCGGAGTATCCTTCTTTACCTTTCAATCCATCAGCTATATACTCGACCTTTACCGCAGGCGCATAGAGCCCGTCGGCAAGTGGATAGACTACCTTTTCTTCGTATCCTTCTTCCCCCAGCTCGTAGCCGGGCCCATCATCCGCGCCCGCGACTTCATCCCGCAGATTCGCCGGCGCCCTGAGGTGAGCCGCGAGGAGTTCGGCGAGGGCCTATTCCTCGTTGTATGCGGCCTGCTGAAAAAGGGAGTGATCTCGGACTATATCAGCCTCAACTTTGTGGATCGCATCTTCGACGCTCCGACCCTCTACACCGGGCTGGAGAACCTGATAGGCGTCTACGGATATGCCTTGCAGATCTACTGCGACTTCTCCGGATACTCCGACATGGCCATAGGAATTGCTCTGCTCCTGGGCTTCCGCTTCAACATCAACTTCGATTCGCCCTACTGCTCGGCCACCATAACCGAGTTCTGGCGCCGATGGCACATCTCCCTCTCCTCATGGCTGAAGGACTACCTGTATATCTCTCTGGGAGGCAACCGCAGGGGTAGGATCCGCACTTATGTGAACCTGATGATTACCATGCTCCTCGGCGGCCTCTGGCATGGAGCCTCCTTCCGCTTCATCTTGTGGGGAGGCCTCCACGGCGTATCGCTGGCCGTGCACAAGTGGGCTATGAGCCGCTTCCCGAGAGCCTTCAAAGCCGACGGCGCTCAGATGCCCCTCTGGCGAAAGCTGGCGGGCATACTGCTGACCTTCCACCTCGTATGCCTGGGCTGGATATTCTTCAGGGCTCCCTCCGCGAGCATCGGCTTCGATGTGCTGAAACAAATCTTCACCGCCTTCCACCCCGAAGTCTTCCTCCAGTTCGTAGGCGGATATCCCACGGTCAGCCTGCTGATGCTCGCCGGCTTCCTGTTCCACTTCATGCCCCGCCGCCTCGACCTCGGCCTCCGGAGCATAGTAACCCGCTCCCCGCTGATCGTTCAGGCCCTCATCCTGGTAGCGGTGATATTCATCCTGGTGCAGATGAAGAGCGCCGGCGTCCAGCCCTTCATCTACTTCCAGTTCTAAAGGATCGGCAGTGATAGATGAGCGCTAATCCGAAAGTGACGGCAGGTGGATGCGGTATGGCAAGAGGGTGAAGCTGAGATATAGAAAGGTATTTAGAGAAGATTCGGAATCGGGAACAATACTGCCGGTCGGAAATATTCCTTATCTTCGGGATGTAATATAAATTCAAAGCACGGAATTATGATAGTAGAACAAATAAATGACGAAATTTTGATACGTGTCTCTTCTGACATAGACAGAGAAGATATACAGCGCATCATTGATCTTTTCAACCTAAAAGAAGCGACAGCAAAAAGCATTGCCACGCAGGAAGATATAGATAATCTTGCAGAAGAAGTCCAACGTGGCTGGTGGGCCGCAAACCGTAGCCGTTTCCTAAGCGAATGACAGCGGTTGTAGTTGATACAAATATTGTTTTTAGCGCAATAATCGGTCGAAGAAGCAGGATTGCCGAAATCCTGATAAGCTCGCAAAATATCCGGTTTTATACAAGCGATTATATGTTTGACGAACTTAAAACGCATCATGGAAAACTCAAAAAGGTTTCCGGCATGAGTGATAAGGATATAGATATTGCCAAATATGAACTCTTCAAATACATTCATTTCGTTACACTGGAAACAATACCAAAGCTATATTGGCGACAAGCAGAGCCATTAGTAGCAGATATAGATATTAAAGATCTGCCTTTTGTTGCATTGTCGCTGTATTTAGATGCATATTTATGGACGGGTGATAAACCACTTTATGCCGGTCTTAAAGCCAAAGGTTTTTGCAATGTTATATCTACCGGCGAATTCAAACCATAATCGTTTTTCAGACAAGAAAGGCACGAGCTTACTCCCCAAACGGTTCTCGCAAGCCGTTTACAGATTGTAATCCGGCAAAATTGATTCATGCTTCTACACATTATATAGATACTATATATGCAGGCCTGTGGTATAGATCGTTTTTTGTAGAAACAAAAGAATACATATATATTTGCTCCCCTTTATTTAGAGTCCTATTAAACAAATCAATAATAATATAATGAATATCTCGCTCTATAACCAAGAAACTTCGCATGGCGTTCTGCAAATGGATATTGAAAAGTCCGACTATATAGAAAACGTAGAAAAAGGATTGCGCAACATCAGAACCACAGCCAGTGTTCCCGGCTTCCGCAAAGGGATGGCTCCCATCGGTATCATTAAAAAAACATACGGCAAGCAGATCTTGTACGACGAACTCGACAAGCTCGTGCACGAAACCCTGAAATCCTATTTCGAGGAGCATCCGGAGCTCAAACTTGTTGGGGTAGCATTGATGAACAAGAGTAGCCTGAACGCCACGGAGCCTGACGGCCAAGAAAATTTCACGGTTACTCTCGACCTGCCTATGAGCCCCAAAGTGGATGTAGAGCTCAGCAAAGACGACGTCCTTCCATATATGAAAGTCGTCCTCAAAGATGAATGGGTGGACGCGCAATTGGAGAAATATCGCATAAGCTGTGGCGATTATACCGAAGAGGTCGACATAGCGTCGGGCAATGTCCTGATCAAAGGCAAACTGGCGGAACTCGAAAACGGAGCGCCCAAAGAAGACGGAATAGTATTGGAGGAAGCAATGCTGCTACCGTCCCTCCTCAAAAATACCGGAGAGGCCGGCAAATTTAACGACGCGGCAAAAGGCTCGGTAGTGATATTCAATCCGCGCAAGGCCTACGAAGGAGCCACGAGCCCCAACCAGGAAATCGCCAAGCTCTTAGTCAGGGCGCAGCAGGAAGTAGAAAACCTCGATTCCGATTTCAGCTTCGAGATTACAGGCATACTTAGGCATGAGAAGGCTTCCCTCGACCAGCAGTTCTTCGACATTATGCTTGGAGAGCCCGGAGCCGTGCAGAGCCTCGACGAGTTCATGGCGGAATTCAGGAACAAACTTGCAGAGATGTTTGTGCCCGAATGTGATTACCTCTTCAAGAAAGAGCTTAGCTCATACTTGAGGAGCAAAGCCGGCGAGATGCCCATAGCCGCAGATTTACTCAAGCGGCAGATATTACTGGACAGCGAAAACATCACCGAGGCGGAAATCGACGAAACCATGCCCGAAACGCTCGAAGATATACGCATCAAACTAATCATAGACCATATCCTGGAACGCTACAAATTAAAAGTCACCAGGGCCGACGTAGAAGCTCTGGCCTACATGGAAGCACAACGGATGTTGCAAGGCTATGGCATCAGCACGTACAACCATAAAATCGTGCAATCGTATGCCGAGCAAATAATGGACAACCAGAAATCGGTTCAACAGCTTACCTTTCTGGCAAAAGAAACAAAGCTTGTAGTATTTGCGAAGAAGACCGCCACCTTAGACATTAAAGAGCTCACCCCCGAAGAGCTGGCTGAGGTCGTCCGCTCCAAAAGCTCCCAACCGGCCGCAGAATAAAGCTTTCACAGGCCTGCGGACTGTTGCAGGGCGCTTGCAGCATTAGATTTTTTATTTATAACTTTGTTTCAAACGGAAGTAAGAGCAAAGCCGCTCGCTTCCCTCTCCGTACACACACACTATTAACTAAATATAAAGAATTATGGACAATTTCAGAAGCTACGCAACAAAACATTTGGGGCTGAACAGCAATACGCTCGATTCTTATACGCGCATCAGCAGCAGCCTTACTCCTTATATATTGGAAGAACGACAGCTCAACGTACAGGCAATGGACGTATTTTCACGTCTGATGATGGACCGGATAATCTTCCTGGGAACAGGCATAGACGATCAGGTTGCCAATATCATACAAGCTCAACTGCTGTTTCTCGATTCGAGCGATCCCGGCAAAAACATATCGGTGTATATCAACTCTCCCGGCGGCTACGTATATGCAGGCTACGGGATATACGATACCATGCAATTCATAAGCAGCGAAGTTTCGACAATCTGCACCGGAATGGCAGCCTCCATGGCCTCCATACTGCTTGCTGCCGGAGCCAAAGGAAAGCGCTTTGCACTGAAACATGCACGCATCATGATACATCAACCGCTGGGCGGAGCTCAAGGGCAGGCTACGGATATTGAAATAGCGGCACGCGAAATCATTAAAACGAAAAAAGAACTATATACAACCTTATCCGAACATACGGGACAGCCTTATGATCAGATAGAAAAAGACGGCGAAAGGGATTTCTGGATGAATCCGGAAGAAGCCAGGAACTATGGAATGATTGATGACATTTTAATGCGTAAATAAATAGAAACAATAAAAAGAGTATTGGAATTAAAACATGGCCAAAACGAATAATGATGCATGTGCGTTCTGCGGGAGAAGCGGTAAAGAGGTAGGCATTCTGGTTAGCGGTATAAGCGGATCGATATGCGATCTATGCGCAATCCAAGCCTACGAAATAGTAACGGAAAATGCTCCGTCTAAAAAAACAACCGGCGACTTTGGACTGAATCATAAGCTACCGAAACCTGAAGGTATCAAAGCATTCCTGGATCAATACGTAATAGGGCAGGACGACGCCAAGCGATACATATCCGTATCCGTCTATAATCATTACAAGCGCCTTAAGCAGAAAGTTACCACCGATGATGTTGAGATAGAGAAGTCGAACATCATCATGGTGGGGGCAACGGGTACGGGGAAAACTCTCCTGGCCCGCACTATCGCTAAGCTCCTCCATGTGCCTTTCGCAATTGTCGATGCCACAGTCCTTACGGAAGCCGGGTACGTTGGCGAAGACATAGAAAGCATCCTCGCACGATTGCTTCAGGCCGCCGACTACAACGTGGAAGCCGCTCAGAGAGGCATAGTTTTCATAGACGAAATAGACAAAATTGCCCGGAAAGGCGACAATCCCTCCATCACCCGCGATGTTAGCGGCGAAGGCGTTCAGCAAGGACTGCTCAAGCTGCTCGAAGGATCGCTGGTAAATGTTCCTCCCCAGGGCGGCCGAAAGCATCCGGAGCAAAAAATGATAGCCGTAGACACGAAGAACATATTATTTATATGTGGAGGAGCCTTTGACGGTATAGAAAAGAAGATAGCTCAGCGGCTGAATACTCGCGTTGTGGGCTATGTTTCCGGTAAAGAAGGCAATCTCGACAGGAATAACCTGATGAAGTACATAATGCCTTCGGATTTGAAATCCTACGGCCTTATCCCCGAAATCATAGGCAGGCTGCCAATCCTTACCTATTTAAATCCTTTAGACAAGACTGCGTTGCGTAATATCCTGACCGAGCCGAAAAATTCTATCATTAAGCAGTACATAAAGCTATTTGAGATGGATAGCATTAAGCTGAGCTTCGACGATGACGTATATGAATATATAGTGGAAAAGGCTATGGAGTTTAAACTTGGCGCCCGCGGCTTGCGATCAATTGTCGAGACCGTGATGATGGATGCCATGTATAGCCTGCCTTCAAAAAAGGTCGCCGAGCTCAATGTGACATTGGAGTACGCCAAAGAGAAATTTGAAAGATCGGATACCAACCGTTTGCAGATAGCATAGGGGAGAATATGTTGTATACCAAAAAGTGAATTGCTTCCAGGCATGGTAAAGAAAGATCTTATCACCGAGAAATTAAAGACTCACTTCGGCTTCGACACTTTTAAAGGGAATCAAAAAGAGATTATCGAGCACGTTCTATCCGGGCGCGACACATTTGTATTGATGCCAACGGGAGGAGGAAAATCATTATGCTATCAGCTGCCTTCGCTGATGATGGAAGGAACAGCTATCGTAATATCGCCGCTTATTGCATTGATGAAAAACCAGGTGGATGCAATGCGCAACTTCAGTGACGCCGACGGCATAGCTCATTTCCTCAACTCGTCGCTCAACCGGGCAGCCATCGAGCAGGTAAAGGAGGATCTGCTGTCGGGGCATACCAAACTGCTGTACGTAGCTCCCGAATCGCTCACCAAGGAGGATAACATTGAATTTCTGCGGCAGATCACAATCTCGTTTTATGCCGTTGATGAAGCTCACTGTATTTCGGAATGGGGACACGACTTCCGCCCTGAATATCGACGCATCCGTCCGATAATTAATGAAATAGGCAAGCGTCCGCTTATAGCCCTAACCGCTACGGCGACTCCCAAAGTTCAGCACGATATCCAGAAGAATCTGGGCATGACCGACGCCATAGTGTTCAAATCGTCGTTCAACCGAGCCAACCTGTACTACGAAGTGCGGCAAAAAGGAAACGATATAGATAGGGAGATCATTAAATACATCAAAAACAACGAAGGCAAAGCCGGCATTATTTATTGCCTGAGCAGAAAAAGAGTGGAAGATTTCACCGGTATCCTGAAGGCAAACGATATAAAGGCGCTGGCTTATCATGCAGGGATGGATTCGCAACAACGTACCAGCAATCAGGATGCATTCCTCATGGAACATGCAGATGTTATAGTTGCCACTATCGCTTTCGGCATGGGCATCGACAAGCCCGATGTACGCTACGTTATCCATTACGACATTCCCAAAAGCCTGGAAGGTTACTATCAGGAAACCGGACGTGCCGGGCGTGACGGAGGCGAAGGACAGTGCATCGCATTCTATGCATATAAAGACCTTCAGAAGCTTGAAAAGTTCATGCAAGGCAAGCCGGTTGCAGAGCAAGAAATCGGAAAACAACTTTTGCTCGAAACTGCTGCATACGCAGAAACTGCCATGTGCCGGCGCAAAGTGCTGCTGCATTACTTTGGAGAATGGTACACTGATGATAACTGCGGATGCTGCGATAACTGCCTTCATCCTCAGAAACAAATTGAGGCAAAAGACCATTTGGTGGCAGTGCTTGAAATTGTATGCGCACTGAAAGAGAAGTTCAAAGCTGAGTATATAGTCAATCTTTTGTTAGGAAACGAAACCGCGGAAATTCAGTCGTTCAGGCACAACGAAACGGAACATTTCGGATCCGGCCAGGACGACGATGAAAAAACATGGAACGCCGTTATCCGACAAGCCTTGATTGCCGGCTATCTGACCAAGGATATAGAGCATTACGGCTTGTTGAGAATTACGGAAAAAGGCCGGCGATTTATTAACGAACCGGTTTCATTCCGAATAACTAAAGACAACGAGTTTAGTGAAGACGACGAAGATGTGCCTCTACGGGGAGGAGCAAATTGCGCCGTAGATCCCATTCTTTATTCCATGATGAAAGATTTGCGCAAAAAGCTTTCCAAACGCTTGGAAGTCCCTCCCTTCGTAATATTTCAGGATCCGTCTCTCGAAGCCATGGCCACCACTTATCCTGTTACGCTGGAGGATCTGCAAAACGTGCCGGGCGTAGGTGCAGGCAAGGCAAAACGCTATGGCGAAGAATTTGTTGCGCTGATTCGCAAGCACGTGGAAGAGAACGAAATCGAACGTCCGGAAGATTTGAGAGTTCGAACGGTTGCTAATAAATCGAAGCTAAAAGTGTGGATTGTGCAAAGCATAGACAGGAAAGTCGCCTTATATGATATTGCGCTGACCAAAGGCTTAGAGTTCAACGAGCTGCTTGATGAAATGGAGGCAATAGTATATTCCGGCACACGCATTAAGATTGATTACTTTTTAAACGATGTGATGGACGAAGATCACATAAGGGATATATACGAATACTTTAAGGACTCGGAAACCGATAATCTGGAACGCGCCATCGAAGAGTTAGGCGTGGCCTACACGGAAGAAGAGATACGCTTGGTGCGTATAAAGTTCCTCTCGGAAATGGCTAATTAAGCGATATAATATAGGATAAAGAGCCTGCGTCGGATATAATTTTTGGGAAAGCTTCTCGTTTATACAGAGATAATACAATGTTAAACATTTAAAATACGATTAATAATGAGAAAAATACTGCTGAGCTTATTAGCTGTTGTCTGCCTAACCTGCAAAGCGCAAAAAACGGCAGATTCCGTGATCATGACTGTTGGAAGCAAACAAGTTTCTTTAGCTGAATTCGAATATATAGCTCATAAGAACAACGAGGTTGACTTTTCTGACTCCAAGTCACTTATGAACTATATTGAGCTATTCGGGAATTTTAAATTAAAAGTCGTAGAGGCTGAGTCTTTAGGATTGGATAATCGTGAATCTTTCAAACAAGAATGGGAGGAATACAAAACTCAACTCATAGACGGCTATATGTCCGACAAGCAAGCTGAAGAAAACCTTGCTAAAGCTATTTACAAAAGGGCTGACGAATATCTCGTTTTAAAGCATATTTTCATCCCATTCCAAAGCAAACAATGTGTTACGAAAGACACCCTGGCTCCTTTCGGAAAGGCGATGGAGATATACGACAGGATTGCAGGGGGTATGCATTTCGATTCGGTAAGCGTGCAATACGTTCGAGCAGCTCAAGCTGCTAATCGTGACGAAGGCGATAGCCGGAACGGCGCGGAAGCTAATGTTATAAGCGTTAGATATGAGACGATACCGTTTTTTCTTCCCATGCAGAAAAATAAAATATTTGAAGAAGCTGCATACGCAACGGCGGCAGGAAATGTGACGAAACCATTTCGTTCGGCCGATGGCTACCATATCGTAAAAGTGGAAGACAGAAGGCCTTACTTCGGCAAAATGCTTGTTGCCTATATTAATATTCCTTTTGAGCTCGATACCGTGAAACGGAGCGCCGACGAGGTTATGGCTATCATAAACGAGGCCTACGGCAAAGCCATCTCAGGCGAGGATTTCACACAGCTTGTTTACAAATATTCGGCAGATACCGTAGACGGGGGCGTTTTATCTAAGTTCGGCCCAGGTGAGATGCTGCCCTTTGTTGAGAAAACCACCTATGCGCTTGCGCCGGGAGAGATTTCGAAACCACTTGTTGCTGAGAAAGGAGCTTATATTTTCAAGCTGATAGAGAAAACAGAAGCTCCCGTATTTGACGATGTGTCATCGAGACTGATTGCCGACCTTGGGCGTAAGGGACAAGAACGCAACCTCGACCTTTTCAAATCCTATGATGATTATCTGAAAAAAGAATATAAATACGTTCTCTATCCAAAGGCTTATGCCGAACTTGAGAAGCTGGCCGATGAGTTTTTCCCCACTTCCGAACAGTTCCTGAGCCGCCTGAATGATATAAACAAACCGCTCTTCAGGCTGAACGGCAAGGATTTCACACAGCAGGATTTCGGGGCCTATATACAAGCATCGCCGGCCTCGATGAAAACCTATTCGAAGGATTTTCTCGCCGACGAGCTCGCTCTTTTTGTTCGTGAAGAAGCCCGCAATTATGAGCAGCAGAGCTTAACAACCAAATATCCCGAAATAGCCCTTTTGCTTCAGGAATATCGTGACGGCATACTGCTGTTCGACGTCAGCAACGATAAAATCTGGAGCAAGCCGGCTGAAGAGCAGGATGCGCTGGAAACAGCATGGGTGAAGGAGCTTAATGAAAAATATACGGTTACGATTAATCAGGATGCCTTGAAATTGTTATCCAAAAAGAAAAAATGAAATTCGGCATACTTCCGAAGCAAATACAAAAACTTTGTCGGGCTTTAAACTCATGCGTGAGCAAGCTCCGGCAAAGTTTTTATGTGTTTAATCACACTAATAGCCTGCCGGCATGGCTATTGTTTCTGCTCGTCCTCACGGCGGTTTCGTGCAAGCAAGCGCAAACAATAGACAATATGGAAATCATGGCCAAGGTGAAAGATAAAACCTTGACGCGCGAAACAGTGCTCAGCATTATTCCCAAAGGCGTTTCATCGGCCGACAGTTTCCTGATTGCCGAAAGCTATATAAAGAAATGGGCGATAGACGAGCTGGTGTATGTGCAGGCTTTGCGGAATCTGGGGCCTGAAAAAGAAGAAATAGATAAACTTGTTGAAACCTATCGCTCTTCGCTGTTTCGCTATCGCTATCTGGAGGATTTGATTAAGCGACGTGTTTCGGCCGACATAAGCGACTCCGAGAAATTGAGATTTTACAGCGAAAACGAGGATAAATTCACGTTGGATGCAGGAATAATCAAAGGCCTGTTTCTTAAAATACCCGTAAATGCTCCTAAGCTGCACGAAATTAAGGAGCTGTATAACTTAAATACGGATGAGGCTTTGGCCGGTATTGAACAATACAGCGTGCAAAATGCAATCTCCTACGATTATTTCTATGACAAATGGATTGACTTTGATGAAGTAATATCCCAGATACCTTTTCGCGTGGCTGATGCAAGTACATTCCTGCGGAATCACAAGTCGCTGGAAGTGTCGGACAGCAGCTACTGCTATTTGCTGAATATTAAGGAATTTATTGCGCCTGGGCGCATAGCTCCATACGAATATGCCGAGCCGCAGGTTGTGGAAATGCTGATCAACCTGAAAAAAGCATCTTTCCTTAAGAACTTTGAAAACGAGTTGCTGGAAGATGCCGTAAAGAACGGCGATGTTTTATTTAACGAAAATGAATCTCACACTAATGAAAATCAATAAAAATATAAGCGTCATGAAAAAGATCTTTGTTGTTTGTTTTCTGCTTTGTGGCCTGCTGCATGTCGCGGCACAGGAAAATGTGATCGACGAGGTGGTATGGGTCGTGGGCGATGAATCAATTTTGCTGTCGGACATTGAAGAACGGCGGCTTGTAATGCAAAGCCAGGGGCGGAGGTTTGACGGCGATCCCTACTGCATCATTCCCGAACAGCTTGCGATACAGAAGCTTTATCTCAACCAGGCAAAGCTCGACAGCGTGGAAGTGAGCGAAACAACCGTAATACAGCAGCTCGACGGAAGGATGAACTACTACGTTAACGAACTCGGCTCACGCGAAAAACTGGAGGAATATTTTAACAAGAAATATTCTCAGATAAGAGAATTGCAAAAGGAGCAGATCAAGGAGGAAATGGTAGTGCAAAGGATGCAGCAACAGTTAGTTGGAGAGATTAAGCTCACTCCGGCCGACGTCAGACAGTTCTATAATCAGATACCAAAAGACAGCTTGCCGAATGTGGCAACGACCGTTGAAGTTCAAATTATCACATACGAGCCGAAAATCCCACTTGAAGAAACCGATGCGATAAAGGCTCGGCTGCGCGATTTTACCGAACAAGTCAACAGCGGCAAAATGACGTTTTCATCGCTCGCCCGTTTATACTCCGAAGATAAGGAAAGCGCCATACGGGGAGGCGAACTCGGCCCGCGGGGCAAAACGAGCTTGCTGCCGGAATTTGCCAACGTGGCTTTCAACCTGAGCGACAACAAACGGGTATCGAACATAGTGGAAACGGAATACGGATTCCATATAATTCAGCTTATAGAGAAGCTTGGCGACCGCATCAACTGCCGGCACATACTGCTGCGCCCCAAAGTGTCGGACAAGGAACTGAACGAGGCCATGATACGGATGGATTCGTTATACAACGACCTCGCCGCCGGCAAATTCACTTTCGAAGAGGCTGCCACCTATGTTTCGTTCGACAAAAATACCCGCAACAACAAGGGTATCATGGTTAACCAGAATTATGAAAGCAATTATGCCAATACTCCCAAATTTGAAATGGGAGAACTGCCTCAGGAAATGGGCAAAATTGTTTACGACATGAAGGTTGGCGAAGTATCCAAACCCTTCCGTATGATTAACGACAGTCAGAAGGAAATCGTGGTAATTGTAAAGCTCCGATCCAGAACCGATGCGCATAAAGCTAACATATCCGACGACTATCAAACGCTGAAAGTGATGGTTGAAGCTCGCAAGCGGGAGCAGATGCTCAAAGACTGGATTGCGAAAAAACAAAAAACAACCTACATAAGGATCAGCGAAAGATGGCGCAACTGCGACTTTCAGTTCCCGGGTTGGATTAAGCAGTGAAAAACCTGTGCACCTACCCGCTTTGGCTATTTCAGCACTACTTTCAGAGATGTCCAAAATCATTTTGAGTGTTCCCAAAATCATTTTGAGTGTTCCCAAAAGTGTTTTGAGTGTTCCCAAAATCATTTTGAGTGTTCCCAAAATCATTTTGAGTGTTCCCAAAAGTATTTTGAGTGTTCCCAAAATCATTTCGGGTGTTCCCAAAAGTATTTTGAGTGTCCCAAAATCATTTCGGGTGTTCCCAAAAGTATTTTGGGAGCACTCAAAAGCATTTCGGGGACACTCAAAATCGTTGCGGGAACACCCGCAATGATTGCGGGGATGCTGCATTTCCTCTCCGCAGTACCTGTAAAGAACTCTTATCAACCGCTTTAATATAACAGAATGAGAGAACACACGGCCTTGATGCCGGCTATGACAACCGCTTTGCGCGGCCTGCTTGTCGCCTTGTTTGCTTTGGCGGCCGTTTATGACTCAACGGCTCAAACTCGCGACTCTATTTACCTTTTGCATACGAACGACTGGGTATACAACAAGGCTATTAATCCCGACGTTCAGGTTTTGAAGGGCGACGTATCCTTTAGACACGACAGCGCCTTCATGTACTGCGACAGCGCTTACCTGTACGACGCTTCCAATTCTTTCGAGGCTTTCGGCAATGTCAGGATGGAGCAGGGCGACACCTTGTTTATTTATAGCGATTGGTTGCATTATAACGGGAACACAAAGCTGGGTAAACTGCGACACAATGTGCGGATGATTAACAACAATGTAACTTTGCTTACCGATAGCCTTAATTATGACAGGATTACCAACATCGGATATTATTTCACGGGAGGAACAATCATTGATGAAGAGAATAGGCTTTCGTCCGTGTTCGGACAATACTCTGTTGATACGAAGTTGGCTGTGTTTAAAGACTCGGTAATTGTGAAGAACGAGCAATTCACTTTGTATTCAGATACATTGAACTATGAAACCGACAATAAGATTGCAACCATACTCGGCCCCTCCGAGATAGTTTCGGACAGCGGCATCATATACTCCTCAAGAGGATGGTATGACACTGCAGCCGGCGTATCATTGTTGCTCGATCGTTCTCAGATTGTTTCCGGCAATCGTATTTTAATAGGCGATTCAATAAGCTATCATAAAGAACTTGCATTGTATGAGACTTTCGGCAACATGATCCTGATAGATACCGCGCAGATGGTTACGCTCAAAGGAAATTACGGATACTACGACGAGCTTCGCGAATTTGCCTATGCAACCGACAGCGCATGCTTCATGGAATACTCCGGCGGCGACACGCTCTACATGCATGCCGACACTATCCGGATGGAAACCATAGACTCCGCTTACCGCGAGATAAAAGCCTATTACGGAGTGAGATATTACCGTACCGATCTGCAAGGCGCATGCGATTCCCTGCAATACAACATGCGCGACTCGATTCTGTACATGTTTAGCGATCCTGTTATATGGAACGAATCCTATCAGCTTTACGGCGACACTATCCTTATATTTATGAACGACAGTTCGGCCGATTATGCACACATCAAACAGTTTGCCTTTGCCGTACAGCATCTGGGCGAAACCTACTACAATCAACTGAAGGGCAACGATATGAAAGCCTATTTCGAAGGCAGCGCCATCAGGCAGGTCGACGTCAGCGGCAATGCCGAATCAATCTTTTATCCTCTCGACAACGGCTTGATGGTGGAGCTCAACCACACCAAAAGCGCATACCTCACCATCTGGCTGCAAAACGGGCAGCTCGACAAGCTCAAGGCATGGCCGCAGCCGGAAGGCAGCCTCACGCCCATCCCCGACCTCTTCCCGGAGCAGAAAACCTTGCAGGACTTCTATTGGTTTGATTACATACGCCCGACCGACAAGGACGACATCTACCACAAAGTGGCCAGGAAGTCCGGCGAATCTCCCAAGAGAAGCAATAAATTCGTATTTTAGCCACGTTAAATTTTAATTAAGCATCATTATGGCACTCTTACCTTTTTATAGCGTTCGCAAACCCAAGCAATTCGACCACAAGTACATTTATCACGATCCCCGCAAAGAAGCCCTCGAAGAGCGCAAGCTCAAGGTGAAGCGCGAGATGGGCCTCGAAATCACTCCGGAAGACTATAAGCCTCAGATCAGAGGAACATTCATCGAAGGAACAACCCACCTGAGGAAGAGCGTGCTGCGCGGCGACGACATACGCTCGCGCAGGTACAAGAGCGGCAAGCTGGTACTCTTCGCCACACTGCTCATCCTCATCCTTTGGTATTTCTTCCGCGGATGAGCGATGTAATACATCTGCTGCCCGACAGTATTGCCAACCAGATAGCCGCCGGCGAAGTTATTCAGCGGCCGGCATCGGTTGTAAAAGAGCTGGTTGAGAACGCAATCGACGCCGGAGCAACATCCATCAAAGTATATATCAAAGAGGCCGGCAAGGCATTAATCCAAGTCGTCGACAACGGCAAGGGAATGTCGTCGACCGACGCCCGTATGGCCTTCGAACGGCATGCCACCTCCAAGATCTCGACCGCAGCCGACCTCTTTGCGCTCCAAACGATGGGCTTCAGAGGCGAAGCACTCGCATCCATAGCCGCAGTGGCACAGGTGGAGCTGCGCACAAGGCTGCACGGCAGCGAGCTCGGCACTCGGCTGCTCATTGCCGGCTCCACCGTCCCGGAATCCACCATGGACGCTTGCGACGAAGGCAGCAACTTCTCGGTGAAGAACCTCTTCTTCAATGTTCCGGCGCGCAGGCGCTTCCTCAAGTCGAACGACGTAGAGTTTCGCCACATCCTCAACGAATTTGAGCGCATAGCCTTAGTTAATCCGCAAGTCAATCTCTCGCTCTATCGCGACGATGCCGAGGTTTTTGTACTGCAAGACGCCGGAATGTTGCAGCGAATTGTTGACATATACGGCAAAGGACTGAACCGCAAGCTACTTCCCGTAGGCATAGAAACCACGCTCGCCACCGTATCCGGATTCGTAGCGCGGCCGGATACCTCCAAGAAAAGAGGCTGGCTGCAATACTTCTTCGTCAACGGACGCTACATGAAGCACTCATGGTTTCATAAAGCAGTCATCACCGCCTACGAGCAGCTGATTCCCGCAGGCGAAATGCCCGACTACTTCATATACATATCCGTCGACCCGGCAACCATAGACGTCAACATACATCCCACCAAGACTGAAATAAAGTTTGAAAACGAGCAGGCCATCTGGCAGATACTCCTGGCCGTTGTGCGCGAATCCCTCGCCAGGTCGAGCTCCATACCAAGCATAGATTTCGACACCGAAGACGCCATCGACATACCCGTGTATATAGCCGAAAACGTGAAGAATGCCGGCACGCCCTCCGTTCCCGTCAACAAAAACTACAATCCCTTCAGCTCCTCCGCCCCCTCATCGGCTCCTTTACAATCGGAGCTCGACTGGCAGGCCCTCCACGAGAATTTTGAAAAGACCAAGCAGTTGGTTATGCAAGCCGACGAACCCGCCCCAAACGATTCGCCGCTGTACATTCCGCACACATGCATACAATATCGCGGGCGATTCATCATGACCACACTCAAATCAGGCGTAGCGCTCATCGACCAGCACCGCGCTCACACCAGCATACTCTTCGAGCAGTACCTGACCTGCATCAGGCAGCGAAAAGGAGCTGCGCAAAAGGTGCTGTTCCCCGAAATAATAGAGCTGACGGCCGCCGAAGAAGATGTGCTGTCCGCCGTGGCCGACGCTCTGCAATACGCTGGTTTCGAGCTCAGTCCCATGGGCAATCAAGCCTGGTCGATCAGCGCCATACCGGCCGGACTGGAAAAGCAAAACCCCGCCGCCCTCCTCAAAAACACCCTGGCGCAAGCCCTCGAAACAGGCAGCAAGCAGGCCACCGACGACATAGCCCGCACCATAGCCCTCTCCCTCGCGCGCGCCGCCGCCATACCATGCGGTAAAGTCCTGTCGGAAGCCGAGATGGACGCCATGGTAGCTGCACTTTTCTCACTCTCATCTCCCACCTACACGCCCAACGGCAAACTCGTTTTGTTTATAGTTTCAAACAACGAGATAGAGAAAATGTTTCAGTAGAGATAAATCCCGGCAGCCTCTCAACGACTCGGTGAGAGAGAGGTTTGATATAAAAAAATATGAACGGGGGGCAAAAAGAGATAATTACCGATTAAGAAAGCGGGTCATTCCCGCGAAGGCGGGAATCTCCGATCGAAAAACGGGACGATTGTAGTTATATCATAATAAAAACAACTACTATCGTCCCAGCTATCGATCGGAGATTGACTGCGTCGATTCTCGCAAGCTTAAAGCTTGCTTCGAATTCCCGCCTTCGCGGGAATGACCTATTTTTTTGAGCGGGCGGGAATTATCTATTGCTACAATGACCTGTTTTTTGGCGGGAATTATTTTTGGGACTTGCTCCTCGCGGAGGTTACTCGCCGGCGAAGGGGTGTTCGTCGGGGTCGAGTTTGTGGGGCTCGTCGGTGGGGGGGTGGACCGGGAAGTCAGGAGCTTGCGGGGGGGTGATGTCCGGTTGCTGGGTTCCCGGAGGAGGGGGTGGCGACGGAGGTGTGGCCGGCGTTTGGCTGCCTTCGTCCTCCTTGTCCTTGTCCTCCTCTTTTTTCTTGTGCGCTTTGGCTATGGCGAGGCGGCGGTGGACTATGACGGTGTACTGCTCGACGGTGGCGTTGATGTAGTCTATTATCTCGTCGAGCGCGGCTATCTCGGCGGGGGCAGTTGCGCTGATTCTAAGGCCGTTGATTACCTGAACCAGAGTGCCGTACTCGCTTAGCAGCTTGACGCGCCACTGCCTTGTGGTGCCGGCCTGCTTGTGCGCGTGCTTGTCTACGTAGCGGCTTGAGTACAAGGCCTGGAAGTCGATGTTGAGCTGCTTCATTGCCGCGACATTGGCTGTCTGACCGAGCAGTGCGATGCGTGCGGCGTTTTCCGGTTTTTCCAGCTCCTGGATGAGGTTGGTGATATTGCCCGATTTGCCTTCGTACTCAAGCTTGGGCGTGCCGGCGTAGGTTCTGAAAATCAGCAGTAAAGCTCCGGCGGCCTCCTTCACATCGGGCGCTACCGCGTACTTGGCCGCATCTTTCACGGCGTGGTCAACCAGTCTGAACAAGCCCTTGCGCTCGCCGTCGAGTTTCTCGATTTTCTTTGTTTCGATAGAGGCCAAGACGTCTTTGAAGCTGATGTCGAAGCCGTTAAAGTCATCCAAGTATTTGTTGTACGACGCTTGCAGCCGCGGAATGGCTACAACTTTCTGATTCATGAACTCCACAAGTAGCTCATGCAATGTGAAAAGTTCCGCATTGCTCAAATTCTTACTCATCACGCTTTGGTGTGGGTCAATTAGTGCCATGTTTTTTGTAACTGTTTAATAGTTTATAAATAATTATGTAACCTCTGAAAAAAATTATTGGTCATATAGCTCCGCATGGTCGTCCCAAAATATGGACGCCCCGTATGCCTCGAAAGGCAGCTCAAAACCTGGAAAGTTTCCCGCCGGACGAAAGCAAGCTTTCCAGTTTCTGGAAAGTTTCCCGCCGGACGAAAGCAAGCTTTCCAGTTTCTGGAAAGTTTCCCGCCGGACGAAAGCAGACTTTCCAGTTTCTGAAAAGTTTCCCGCCGGACGAAGGCAGACTTTCCAGTTTCTGAAAAGCTTCCCGCCGAACGAAAGCAAGCTTTCCAGTTTTTGGAAAGTTTCCCGCCGAGCGAAAGCACACTGTCAAAAGGTAATTCAGCCTGCCCCCAAAGGTCATTCCCGCGAAGGCGGGACTCTCCGATCGAATGACGGATACTATTGCATAATTCTTAGACACACCGGGCTTATACTATCGTCCCAACTATCGATCGGAGATTCCCGCCTTCGCGGGAATGACCCGTATGGGCGGGCTGAATTGCCTTTTGACGCATTGACATGACATATTGTTCGAGCGTGA
>JAITGS010000111.1 GCA_031280435.1 Tannerellaceae bacterium
GGTTCCGGGCATCAGATTTATCTCCTCGACCTTGTACGATCTGTCCGGGGCAAGTCCGCGGAGCCTCACCGGGAACAGCTTCTCGTCGTATCGGGGATGGATGTCGTAAGCAAAGAGCAGCGCCAGCTCGCGGTCTTTTGAAACGTGCGAGACGGCCGCATGGTTGGTTTCATAGGGAGAAACCAAGCGGAAGAAGTCGCCGTCGAGGATTGCGGGCTTAAGGCGGTTCCAGTTGGCGACCGCACTGCGGCAATATTCGAGCTCCTTTGCGTCCATCTCCTTCAAAGATATGTCGAAGCCCATCTTGCACATCATGGCTACGTCCGTGCGAAACTTGATGCCGGTTTGTTTGTTCCAGCTCGTAACGTGGGCGGCCATGGATTTGAGGGGGAAGACGGTCGCGAATCCCCATTGGATGTAAAGCCGTTCGACGGGGTCGGTATTGTCGCTGCACCAGAACTCGGTGAAATATTTGAGGGCTTCGTAGTCGCATCTGGCGCCTCCGCCGGAACAAAGCATCATGGGGAGGTCCGGGTATTTGTAGCGAACTCTCTGGAATACGCTATACACTCCGCGGACGTGATCAACGTAGAGCTGTTGCTGCTTGTCCTTGAGGTATGGCGAATAGATGTTTGTGATGGGGCTGTTGCAATCCCACTTGAAGTAAGCGAGCTCCGGATTGCGGCTCATGATGCTGTCGACTACGCCGAAAACATAATCCTGAACCTTAGGATTGCTCATGTCGAGCACCAACTGATTGCGGAAGTAGTAGGTCTCTCTGTTGGGGAGGCGAATGACCCATTCGGGATGCTTCTCAAAGAGCTCGCTCTTGGGATTGACCATTTCGGGCTCTATCCATAAGCCGAATTTGACTCCGGCCTTTCGGGCGGCCTCAACCAAGTGCGGTATGCCGTTCGGGAGCTTTGATTTTGTGACGTCCCAGTCCCCAAGTCCGGCCCGGTCGTTTGCCCTTGGGTACTTGTTGGCAAACCATCCGTCGTCGAGAAGAAACATGTCGACTCCCAGCTCCGCAGCTTCCTTCATCAGGTTTTCGAGAGAGGCCTCATCGAAGTTGAAGTACGTAGCCTCCCAGTTGTTGAGGAGCGACATCCTGTCTCCCTTGCCATCCTTAAGCCGGTAGGCTCTGGCCCAGTCGTGGAAGCTCCGGAGAGCTTTGCCTGTGCCTTCGTTGCTTATGGTGAAGATAAAATCGGGAGTGGAGAAGGTCTCGCCGGGCCGTAGCTCGTATGCGGAAGCGTAGGGATTGATTCCTGCAATCAGCCTTAGTATGCCGAGATTGTCTACTTCGAAGGTGAACTGAAAGTTGCCCGTCCAGGCCAGCGTTCCTACGAGCACATCTCCGTGATGCTCCGCCGGAGCCGCGCCGAGGCCTACCTCAAAGAAGGGAGACACATGCATGGCTGCCCTGGAGCCAAGTTTAGTCTCCAGCACCTTCTTCCCGAATTGTAGCTCCTGCGAACTCATGCGGACCTCCCGCGCCCAGTCTCCGCTGTACTCCGTCAGGAAGTATCGCGGCGAATCGAAGTAGAGCATGGAAGATGCGTACCGCCAGAGGCTGACGGGCTTCTTTTCGCCGTGACTTATCTCGGTTCGAAGGCTAATGATATTTTCGCGGGCGAAGGCTGTGTACCGGAGGGTCACGTCGACGGGGTAGGCCTTATCCTTCATTCGTATGATCGTCTCGGTTGTGTTCGCGTCGATTTGGCGTGTGGTGGAGGATACAACCGAAAGTACGGTGGTGAGGTTGCCGTCGTTGTGCGTCAGGGCGATTGCCGGCTCGAAGTAATCCTCGGCGCCTGAGCCCGGATAGGCTTCGGCGGTGCGTCCGTAGGCTCCGGGAGCTAAGGCTGCAATGTCGGACTCGTTCAGCAGCCGGGGGCCGAGCCAGGTTTGATAGAGCCGGCCGTCCGGGGCAACGGATAGGATCAAGTCGATGTCGTTGGTGGAAATACGGATAGGGGGTTGCTCGGCCGTATAAATCATAGAGGCACTAAATAAAAAGAAGATGCAAAGGAAAAGCGGTTTCATAACAGTATACATATTATATATTAAACATTCAGGTTTGCTCTTTAAGAATGACGTCGTGCGCCCCGCCTTCAACAATGCTTGTAGAGGAGACGAGAGTGATCTTCGAGAATTTCTGGAGCTCCTCTATGGTGATCGCTCCGCAGCTGCACATGGTTGCTTTAATCTTGCCGAGGGTGATGCCGAGGTTATCCTTCATTTTTCCGGCGTAGGGCACGTAGCTGTCTACTCCCTCCTCAAATTTCAAGCCCTCGCTGTCGCCGGTATCGTATCGCTCCCAATTCTGTGCGCGATTAGAGCCCTCGCCCCAGTATTCCTTAACGTAGCTGTTGCCTATGCGAAGCTTCTTTGTGGGCGATTCGTCGAATCGGGCGAAGTAGCGTCCCATCATCAGGAAATCGGCTCCCATGGCGAGGGCGAGCACCATGTGATAGTCGTGAACCAGTCCGCCGTCGCTGCAAATGGGAACATATACGCCTGTCTCCTCAAAATGCAGGTTACGAGCTTCGTTGACGTCCATGAGCGCCGTTGCCTGGCCCCGGCCTATGCCTTTCTGCTCGCGGGTGATACAGATTGAGCCGCCTCCTATGCCGACCTTCACGAAATCGGCGCCGGCGTTGACCAAGTAGCGGAAGCCTTCGCTGTCGACAACGTTTCCGGCTCCGACCTTCACGTCGGCCCCATAGCGGTTGCGAATCCATCGGATAGCGTCCCGCTGCCACTCCGAATAGCCGTCGGAGGAGTCGATGCAGAGCACGTCGGCTCCGGCATCAACCAAGGCTGGCACTCGCTCCTCGTAGTCGCGGGTATTTATTCCGGCGCCTACGAGCAGTGTCTTGTCGTTGCCCGAAAGTTCGTAGGGGTTCTCGCGATGGCTGTCGTAGTCCTTGCGGAAAACAAAATAGAGGAGGCGCTGCTCGTCGTCGACAATAGGCAGCGTATTTAGCTTGTGCTTCCATATCATCTGGTTCGCCTCGGTAAGGGAGATGCCGGCCTTGCCGTAGATGAGCTTGTCGAAAGGGGTCATGAAGTCCTTCACCTTAGTATAGCGGTCGTCCTTGTCGGAGCGGAAGTCGCGGCTTGTGACTATGCCCAGGAGGCGTCCGTTCGGAGAGCCGTCGTCCGTCACGCCTATCGTGGAATGTCCGGTGCGGGCGATGAGCGACAGTACGTCGGCCAGGCGATGCTCCGGCGTCAGGTTGGAATCGCTGACGACAAAGCCGGCCTTAAATTTCTTCACCTTGCGCACCATCTCGGCCTGACTTTCCACCGGCTGCGAGGCATATATAAAAGAAAGGCCTCCGTTACGAGCCAGCTCTATGGCAAGTTCGGGGCCTGACACCGATTGCATTATTGCAGACACAAAGGGTATGTTGAGCCTTATATCCGCAATTTTTCCTTTGCCGTATTTGATAAGAGGCGTTCGCAGCGAAATATTGGCCGGAACGCAGAGCTTGGTTGTCAGGCCCGGAATCAGAAGATATTCTCCGAATGTACGGGAAACGTTGTCGATTAAATTTGCCATGATTTTTTTTTGATGAGTGCTTTAATTGTTGCGCAAATATACATTAATCTTTTAGAACCCTTTCCGAAGCAGATTTCGGCCGCAGCAACGGAGCGCAACGGGCTGCGGGCCAAAACCGCTAAACCGCAAGCTCCGGGATTCATCAAAAAAAATGTAGAGAAAACTTATACACTCCTTAAAATAATAGCGAAGACTTGTCGTTTATAATTCGAACAAAACAATAATAACAAAGCCTATGAAGCAACATTACCATCAAGAAAACAACAAGCAAGAACATGACGGCAACCAAAAAACGCAGAGAGCCAAGCTCGGACCATGCAAGCAGACGCTCATACTGCTGTCGCAGTTCGCAAGAGTTTATCACGTTGAACCGGAATTGAAGAAGCCCCTTTGCGGATTCATTCTGAACTAATTTAAGCGGCAGGCGCGCAAGAGCAGGCAAAATTGCCGATTGCGCGCCTCTGTTATGACCCCCAATTCAGTAGCTGATATGAAACACAAGATTGCACCCTCTCTGCTGGCAGCCGACTTCCTTAACCTCGAGCGGGAGGTGATGATGATTAACCGCAGTGAGGCCGACTGGCTGCACCTCGATATAATGGACGGAGTTTTTGTGCCCAACATATCGTTCGGCTTTCCCGTTTTGGAGGCCATACGCCCACTGCTCACCAAGCCCATGGATGTGCATCTGATGGTGGTAGAGCCGCAGAAGTTTATCCCCGAACTCGCGCGCTTAGGCACATTCATGATGAACGTGCACTACGAAGCTTCCACTCATCTGCACCGCACGGTCACAGCCATTCGCGACGCGGGAATGCAGGCCGGAGTGACACTCAATCCGCATACGCCCGTCGCATTGCTTGAAGACATAATCGCCGACGTCGACATGGTGTTGCTCATGTCCGTAAACCCGGGCTTCGGAGGCCAGAAGTTCATTGAGCACACAATCGACAAGACCGCAGCCCTCAAGGAAATGATTGCCCGAAAGGGACTAAGCACACTGATCGAAATAGACGGAGGAGTTAACCGCGAGACCGCTCCAAGGCTGCTCAAAGCCGGAGCCGACGTGCTCGTTGCAGGCAACTACGTATTCCGCTCGCCCGACCCGCCCGGCACCATCAAAGAGCTCAAAGCATTGTAAGCGACTCATCCTCCCTCCTTATTAACCAACCTCCTTAACCGAAAAAATGACACAGCCCTCCTCCTTACCGCCCTTCCTGCGTCCGCTTCTGATATGGATTGCAGGAATTTTGATTCACACAAATTTCCGTCCCGGAGCCTGCTCCTTCATCCTGCTGCTGCCGCCTTTGGCGCTGCTGATCGGCTCCGCATGGCTGTCGGAATCCTGCGGTGGAGCCGGTCGGGCCTGCCGCTCGTCCGGACGGCTCTGGGGCATAGCCTTCGGCTGCATGCTGCTGTTCGCCGCCATACAAACAGCCGCGCTGCACGAAGCAAGGCTCTCGGCCGCAGAAGGTACTCCCACATGGAGCCGGAGGTGGGCCGAACAGACGCGCGCCAAGCTCGCCGAGCCCGTAAGCAGCCTCAACATGAGCGACGACGCCAAAGCCTTCCTCATCGCCATCACCATCGGAAGCCGCGAAGGCATGTCGAGCAACCTCAGGCGAAGCTTCTCAGCCGCCGGAGCCGCGCACATCCTTGTGGTGAGCGGATTCCACGTCGGCGTGCTATGCAGCTGCGTATCACTGCTACTGTCATTCCTGTCGAACAGGCTCACGGGCCGGATCATTCGCTTCCTTCTGACCATGACGGCCGTCTGGACATTCGCCCTCGTAACCGGACTGGCCCCGCCCACCATGCGAGCCGCCCTCACTATCAGCCTCTCGCTCTGCGCCAAACTTGCCGGACGCAGCTCCAAAGGATTCAACAACCTCTGCGCCGCAGCCTTCATCGCCCTGGTTTGCTTTCCCTACGACCTCTTTAGCCTTGGATTCCAGCTCAGCTACATAGCCGTTGCCGGCATCATCTTCCTGCAGCCCCGAATCTTTTCGCTCATAGAAGTGCAGAACCCAATACTGCGGATACCCTGGGAAAGCATCTCGCTGTCGCTCGCAGCTCAGGCCGGCGTATCCTTCCTGTGCATATACTACTTCGGGCAGCTCTCAACAGTTTTCATTCTGACCAACCTGTATGTAGGCCTCCTCGCCCTCGTCCTCATTCCGGCCGCCATGCTGTGGATGCTGCTCCCCGGCCGATTCGCATTGCAGCAGGCTGTTGGGCGCGGCTTAGAAATCCTGAGCGAAAACATAGTTTGGACGATCGATCGCCTGGCCCGCGCTCCCGGCGCAACCCTCAACCTGAGCCTCAGCAAAGGCCTCACCCTGTTCTGCTACGCCAGCCTGCTCCTCTCCCTTTATTTCTTTTCCGCCAAAACCAAACTCTAATCCGCTGACGGATTATAAATCACTGCGTAATGTTCAAGAGGTCATTCCTGCTCGAACAAAATTGAGTAGGATTTCCTTTGTGAACAGCGCCGCCATTAATTGAAAAAAGGAAAATGATAATCAGCTATCGTCGGCCGGCAGATTTAGCAGCCTCCCCAAAGGCTTTTTGCTTGAGAAAACCCTATTCCCAAGCAAAATATTCGAGATTTCTTCCGGAAAATCAGATTCATCAAAAAAGCTTTCGAGATTTCCTTCAGAAAATCAGGTTCGTTAAAAAAGCTTTCGAGGTTTCCTTCGGAAAATCAGGTTCATCAAAAAACCTTTCGAGGTTTCCTTCGGAAAATCAGGTT
>JAITGS010000027.1 GCA_031280435.1 Tannerellaceae bacterium
GCTCTGAAGCTCCGCGTAGGATACGGCGAAACCTCGAACCAGGCTATCGCGCCCTACAAAACGCTCGGACTCCTCAGCACAAGGCCTTACAACTTCGACGAGACCTTCCTCACCGGATATTACATCTCCGAGCTGCCCAACTTCAACCTCGGATGGGAGTACACCACCACATGGAACTACGGACTCGACTTCAGCCTCTTCAAGAACAGGCTTAGCGGTACCATAGAGTATTACACTCAGCACACAAAGGACATACTGCTGCGCGTAAGCTTGCCCAGCACCGCAGGAGTACCCTCATATATGGCCAACATAGGCGAGACCTCCAACAAAGGAATAGAGCTGTCGCTGAACGGTAAGATCATCGAAAACCTCAACGGATGGTCGTGGGATGCCGGCATCAACATCTACTCCAACCGAAACGAGCTGCTCAAGCTCAACTCCGGCCAGGATCGCGACGAAGGCAACTGGTGGTTCGTAGGCCATCCCATCAACGTCATCTACGACTACGAGATGATGGGCCTCTGGCAGCCCGGCGAGCCCTATCTCGACATACTCGAGCCCGGAGGCAATCCCGGTATGATCAAGGTGAAGTACACCGGCGAGTATAATGCCGACGGCTCGCCCGTAAGGCAGATCAACACGGACGACAGGCAGATCATCGAGGTCGATCCCAAGTTCCAGGGAGGCTTCAACACTCGCGTTGCCTACAAGGGCTTCGACTTCAGCCTCGTGGGCGGCTTCAAGAGCGGCGGAATACTCATCTCCACCCTCTATGGAGGCTCCAGCTACCTCAACCAGCTATCGGGGCGACACGGGAACGTCAGCGTCGACTATTGGACGCCCGAAAACACAGGCGCCAAGTATCCCCGTCCGGGAGGCCAGGGCAGCAACGACAACCCCAAGTACGCCAACAGCCTCGCCCTCTTCGATGCATCATACCTCAAGATTCGCGTCATGACGCTGGGATACAACTTCAACCAGCGCTGGCTCAAAGACCTCGGCGTAAGCAGGCTCAGGCTGTACGCAACGGTGCAGAACCCGTTCGTACTCTTCTCGCCCTACAACAACGAGACGGGCCTCGACCCGGAATCAAACTCGTATGCCAGCGAGAACCAGGCCGTCACAGGGCAGTTTGTACCCCGCCTGACCATAGTAGGATACAGCACGCCGGCAACGCGCAATTATCTGTTCGGAATGAACTTAACCTTTTAATACAACATAATTATGATACGCAATTATATTAAGACATCAGTTTGGGGAGGCCTTATCGCTCTCCTCATCATATCCCTTGCCGCCTGCTCGGACATAATGGAGGAGACGCCGCGCGGCATCTACGAGCCGGGATTCTTCACCACCGAGCGCGGAGTGGAAGGAGGCCTCACAGGGCTATACGCCAGCCTCCGCAGAGTGTACGGTCAGCCGTACTACTACAATGCCTGCGAGACCGGCACAGACGAATACACTTACGGGGCCCATGCCGACGGCAACTTCCAGTCCGCCGACCTCTGCGGATTAGGAGTGCCCGACGCTGCAAACAGCCGCTTCGACGTACTGTGGAACGCCGCCTACACAGCTATCAACTCCGCCAGCGGAATCATCACGAACGCCACCGAGGCAGGCATGTCCGAAGCCCTCATTGCCGAAGCCCGCTTCTTCCGAGCCTTCTATTACTTCCAGATGGTGCAAACCTTCGGCGGAGTGCCCCTCGATCTGGGCGGAGGCATACTGGAGTTCAACACTACGCCCACCAGAGTATCCGAGCGCAACACAGTCCCGGAGGTATATACCATAGCCGTATTCCCCGACCTACTCAAGGCCGTGGAGCATCTGCCCGAAAACCCACGCCTCGAAGGCGGAGTCACCCGGAACGCAGCCCGGCTCGTACTCTCCAAGGCTTACCTCACATACGCATGGTGGCTGGAGAATCCCAGGGATATACCAACCTATCCGGCATGCGACCGTAACGACCCCGACGGACACAATCCGCAGTGGTACTTCCAGCAAGCCTACGACGTGGCATCCGCAGGTATCAACAACCCCGGCATATTCGGACTGCAGCCCAGCTTTTACGACGTCAACGTAGCCACAAACGATCGCAACTCGGAGATACTCCTCTACGCCGACCATACGGAAGCAAGCGCCAAATACAGCGAGAGCAACGTGACCGGCTGGGACGGAGGCGACGGACAGAATCAGGCCGTATGGATGGTCACATGGTATTTCCATACAGTCAAAAGCAGCTCCACAAGCGATAAATGGACTCCGGTAGATGCCTTCTTCCGTACCGTACAGGCCGGACAGTCCTTCAGCCGAATGTGGGACCGCATGGCAACGCCCATAGGAGTGTTCAAGAAAACCTTTGCGGACAAGACAACAGACTCGCGCTTCGACGGCACATTCGCATCCGTATACCGCGGCACCTGGAACCTCAATCCCAGCCGCAGGGAGGCAGAGCTTTACAATGCCAACATGCTGCCCGTGAAGCCGGGCGAGCCGATTATCTCTTTCCTTCACAGCAATCCGGGCGGCATCGACTATTCCAACTCCGACTTCAATAGCGCCGCAGGCCTTGGCGTCCTGCCCGATCGTGCAGACTATGTGGTTTCGCTCGATGCCATCTCGCGCGCCCTCTATCCCGGCCTCTGGAAGCTCGGCGCCTACCGCAAAAGCAATGACTACAACGACGACAAGGTAGCCAGCTCACGACCCTTCAATATCCTCAAGTTCTCCGAGTTCTACTTCATAGCAGCCGAGGCTGCCGTAAAGGGAGCCACGACAAAAGCCATCGCCAACGCCTCTCCCATAGCCTGCGACGGAACAGCACGCGGACTGATTAACGTCATCCGCCACCGCGCCGGCCAGTGGAAGTTCAGCGTAGCCGAAAACGCGCCCAAGGTGACGGACAACGGGGCCGCCATGACCTCCGCCACGCCCGCATCGGTAGACATCAACTACATACTCGACGAGCGCTCCCGCGAATTCTTCGGAGAAGGATACCGCTGGCACGATCTTGCCCGCACGCAGAAGTGGGAGGAGTACGCCGGAAGCTACGAAATATGTGCAACGGCCGGAGCAGCCACTCCCACAACCGTCGCCCGCAAGCTCGACAAGTACCTCTACCTCCGCCCCGTGCCGATCGGCCAGCTCGACAACATGGAGGGAGACGACGCATACAAGAATAATTTCCAGAATCCCGGTTATTATTGATAGCAGGGTTGCCGAGAATCGGGGAGATTGGAATATAGGTTATAGTGGGATAGGTTTATGCAATTTTTGTCGCAAATGTCCTCAGTCCGCAAGGCATTCCTGATTCTTGGTATTACACGTGGCGTCACATCTGTTTCCCGCAGGGTTCTACGGGGGCGATGTGGCGCCACTTTTTCTTCCGATAAGATAAAGCGGCCCCGTTCGGTTCCCGGACGGCCTCAATTTTCCAAGATTGGCCTCGTTCGGTTCCCGGACGGAGCCCCTCTCCGAAGATCGAACCCAATGTCGTGCGACATTTTGCCCATTCGCCGAAGATCGAACCCAATGTTGTACGACATTTTGCCCATTCGCCGAAGATCGAGCCCAATGTCGTGCGACATTTTGCCCATTCGCCGAAGATCGTACCAAATGTTGTACGACATTTGGCTCATTCGCCGAAGATCGAGTCCAATGTCGTGCGACATTCTTATGTGCTTTGGAAAAACATAAGGCATGTTGTACCCGATTGGCCGGTCGGAAGCTTTGGCGAAGCATTGGGCGTCCCGCAAAATATCCTAATTTCGTAATCAGTGAGTAAATCTTAGTCGTTAATACTTAATTCTTATTAATATGAAAATAAATGCTATCATCATCTTTACCCTATTATTATCAGTGATACACGCCGGCGCCGACAACGGCAGCAAGCTATGGCTGAGGAACGCAGGCGGGGGCAGCGCAACCGTCAATTTCGGCGGCAAGATGTCGCCCACCATAAGCATCGTCGTCGACGAGCTTCGCACCCAATGGAAAGGCGGACCAATCGGCCTTGACTTATCAACAAAAAAAGAAATTAAGGCCCTGGGCGCCGACGGATTCCGAATCAGCGGAGGCCCTGAGGCTATCACCATAGCTTCGTCGTCGGACAAAGGGCTGCTGTACGGTGCCTTCCACCTGCTGCGGCTTCAGGCATGCGGGGCGGCAGGCAGCACAATGGATATAAGCGAATCGCCTGCATATCAACTCCGCATCCTTAACCATTGGGACAACCTTAACCGTAGCGTGGAGCGGGGCTATGCAGGCCTTTCGCTATGGGAATGGGAGAAACTGCCGGCGGAATTATCCCCAAGATACCGCGAATACGCCCGTGCCAACGCATCAATAGGCATAAACGGCTCGGTGCTGAACAATGTCAATGCATCACCTACAATACTTACTAAGGAATACTTGCCGAAGGTGAAGGCCATTGCGGACGTTTTCAGGCCATGGGGCATAAAGGTGTACCTGTCGGCCAATTTTTCATCCCCAAAGGTTGTAGGCGGGCTTGATACTTCTGACCCCTTGGACAAAAACGTAAGGAAGTGGTGGAAGGATAAGGCTGCGGAGATATACGCCCTTATCCCCGACTTCGGCGGCTTCCTTGTGAAGGCCAACAGCGAGGGGCAGCCCGGCCCGCACGACTTCGGTCGGACTCATGCCGATGGCGCCAACATGCTGGCCGACGCTCTCGCTCCACACGGCGGGATAGTGATGTGGCGGGCTTTTGTATACAATCCGTCGAGTGAGGACAGGGCGCGACAGGCCTGCGAAGAATTTATGCCGCTGGACGGCAAGTTCCGCCCCAATGTTATCATACAGGTGAAGAACGGGCCTGTGGACTTCCAGCCTCGCGAGCCTTTTACTCCTCTCTTCGGAGGGATGCAGCAGACGGCGGTCATGCCGGAGCTCCAGATAACGCAGGAGTACCTGGGTTTCTCCAATCACCTCGTGTTCTTAGCTCCGCTGTTCGAGGAGTTCCTCAAGACGGATACCTATGCCCGCGGGCCGGGCAGCACGGTGGCCGCCACTACGGACGGCAGCCTCTTCGGGCAGAAGATCTCGGCCATTGCCGGGGTGGCAAACACGGGCTCGGACGCCAACTGGTGCGGGCATCACTTTGCGCAGTCCAACTGGTACGCCTTCGGGCGCCTTGCCTGGAACCACAGGCTCACATCGGACAGGATTGCGGACGAATGGATACGGCAGACCTTCGGCTCGGACGAGCTTCTGCTCAAAAACATGTCGGACTTGATGATGCGCTCCCGCGAGGCGGCCGTCGACTACATGATGCCCCTCTGCCTGCACCACATCTTCTCCACCAATCATCACTACGGGCCTGAGCCCTGGTTCTCCAACCCCAACATGCGCCGCGACTGGCAACCACCGTACTACCACAAGGCCGACAGCGGCGGCGTGGGATTCGATCGCACCGCCTCGGGCAGCAATGCCGTGGCGCAGTACTTCAGCCCGCTGCGCGAAACCTACGCCAACCCGGCTACTTGCCCTGAGAACCTGCTGCTATGGTTCCATCACCTGCCCTGGGATTATAAGATGAAGAGCGGTCGCACTCTTTGGGACGAGCTTTGCTATCGCTATGCCCATGGCGTGGAAGAAACCCGCGAGTTCCAGAAGATATGGGACAGGCTTGAGCACCGGGTAGATGCCGAGCGCTTCGCCCACGTTAGTGGTAAGCTCAGGATTCAGGCCAGGGATGCCATCTGGTGGCGCGATGCCTGCCTGCTGTACTTCCAGACGCTTTCGGGCATGCCTATTCCGCTTGAACTCGAACGGCCGCTATACGATCTGCCCCGACTTATGAAACAGCCGCGAACGAGCGAGGCCTATATTCTCGAAGGAAATTATTATATAAAATAGAATGAACATGAAGATTAAAAGCTTTCTTATCAACCTTACGGCCCTTGCCGCCCTCGTGATGCTCCACGCATGCTCGGCCGACGGAGGCGGGCGCGATGCGGCCGTCTTTGAGTACATCAGCCTGAAGTCGGACGCAGGCGATTGGCGAGACGACTTCGACGGCAACGCGCTTGCCGGCATGCAGCCCCTGCCGGGACAGTCGGCCGACCTGCCCTGGCAATCGCTTAAGCAGGGACGGCTCATACTCAGGTCGTCGGGCAGCACCATACTCGAAGAGGAGCGCCCTGCCTTCGTGGGCATAGCCGTATCGGAGCCCAACTTCGAGGCTCAAACCGAAATGAACTATACCCCTAAGCGCGAAGGCGACATTGCCGGCTTGGTGTACTACAAGTCGGCCCAACATAACATCGTTTTCGGCAAGAGCATAGACGATGCGGGCAACACTCGGCTCGTTGTGAACAAGTCTAAGGTGACGGTGAAGCAGCTTGCCTCCGTTACTCTGTCGGGCAGCGATGCCGGGCGCCCGGTGAGCTTCAGGATAGCGGCCGAGGGCGTCACCTGCTCCTTCCTCTACTCCCTCGACCGGGGAGCGAACTGGACTACGCTGGCGATAGACGCCGATACGAGCCGATCGGACTCCGAGGCGCTGCTGGGCCTGTACAATTACCGCAACACCTACCCCGCCATGGAGCCGCTGAAGCCCTGGGAGAAGGGAGCCTTCGAAACCGGGCAGTACCGCAACCTCTTTGCCGAAGCAGGATACCCGCAGGCGGAGATAGACGACAAGCTGAACGGGATATTCAACCAGGTGTTCTACGGCCCCGATCGCGTTTACTTCGAGGTGGGCGATTCGCTGGCCTACATCTCCGACCTTAAGAACCACGATGTACGCACCGAGGGCATGTCTTACGGCATGATGATTGCCGTGCAGTTCAACCGGCAGGACATCTTCGACAGGCTATGGCGCTGGAGCCTGAAGTACATGCAGCATCATGAGGGCCCGCTCAAGGGCTACTTCGCATGGAGCCTGAAGACCTCCGGCGAGCGCCTGGCGCAGGGCCCCGCCTCGGATGGCGAGCTCTATTTCGTTACGGCCTTGATATTCGCCTCCAACCTATGGGGCAATGAGGGCGAGATAAACTACCTGAAGGAGGCGCAGCATATCCTCAACTGCTCCTGGGAGAAAGACGGTACCGACGACGTAATGCCGCTGATCGACAAACAGCACAAGCTGATCACCTTCGTCCCAACCGTTCAGGGAGGGAGCTATACGGACCTCTCCTATCATATCCCGGCCTTCTATGAGGTATGGGCGCTATGGGCACAGGATGGCCGCTCGGACTTTTATCGTGAGTGTGCCTCGGCTGCCCGCGAGTTCTTCCATAAGGCAACCGATCCCTTTACAGGATTGAACCCGGATCAGTCGGAGTACGACGGAAGTCATCGCAGCGTGACATGGGGGCCGAATACCTTTGTGCTCGACCAGTTCAGGTTCGACTCCTGGCGGGTGCCGATGAACGTTGCGCTGGACTACTCCTGGAGCGGCGCCGACGGCGAGTGGCAAAGGTCGTACGCGGATCGCTTCCAGGAGTTCCTCTACTTGCAGGGCCTGCACAGCTTCGTAGACCAGTTCAACGTCGACGGCTCCACCGTGCAGTGGATCCTGCCCGCCGGCGGCAAAACGAAGCTGAGGCACTCCGTGGGTCTGGTCGCCACCTCGGCCGCCTTATCCTTGGTGAGCAGCAAAGCCAGGAACCGCGAGTTCGTCGACCACTTCTGGCACTCGGACAATGTCGTTTACGACGACGGCTACTTCGATGCCTACTACGACGGCCTCCTCCGCCTCTTCGCCTTCATGCACCTGAGCGGCAACTATAAGATTATCCCCCCGCAGGACAGCTCGTCCGGCAAATAAACCTTCAAACAATAATCACTGATATGAACACTAAACAACATAAGCGCAAGAGCCTGCTGATTGTAGGCCTTGCGATGCTCGCCGGCTGCCTGTCGGCCCAGAATCCCTTCATCACCGACCAGTTTACGGCCGACCCTACGGCCCGCGTATTCGAGGGCAGGGTATATGTATATCCCTCGCACGATATTCCGAGCCCCATCCCACGGCTCAGGGAATGGTTCTGCATGGCCGACTATCATGTGTTCTCGTCCGAGAATCTCACCGACTGGACCGACCACGGCGTTATTGTGAGCCAGGACAAAGTGCCCTGGGTGGATGCCGACGGCTACCAGATGTGGGCCCCCGACTGCATAGAGAAGAACGGCAAGTACTACTTCTACTTCCCGGCGCCGGTGAAGGACACTACGATAGCCAGAGGATCGATGATAGGCGTGGCCGTGGCCGACAAGCCCTACGGCCCCTTCATCCCGCAAGACAAACCGATAAAGGGAGTGCACGGCATCGACCCCGGCCTCTTTATAGACAAGGACGGGCAGGCCTACATCTACTGGGCCGGCTTCGGAAACCTGATGGGGGCGAAGCTGGCAGACAACATGCTGGAGCTGGCATCCGCGCCGGTGGTCATCAAAGAGCTCCCCGCGAAGGGACTGAGGGAAGGCCCCTTCGTGTTTGAGCGCAACGGACACTACTACTTCACCTTCCCCTGGGTGCAAGACAAAACCGAGATCCTGGCCTATGCCATGGGCAAGCATCCTCTGGGCCCCTTCGAGATGAAGGGAACGATCATGGACGAGTCGCCCGTAGGATGCTGGACCAATCATCATTCCATCATAGAGTACAAGGGCCAGTGGTACCTCTTTTATCATCACAACGACCTGTCTCCGCATTTCGACAAGAACCGTTCGATACGAGTCGACTCGCTCAGCTTCAATCCCGACGGCAGCATACGCAAGGTGATACCCACATTGCGCGGCGTAGGCATCACCGATGCCCGCTCCAGGATACAGCTCGATCGATACAGCGCCCTCAGCCCCTCCGGCGCCCGCATAGACTTTGTAGACAAGGCCAATACCTTCGAAGGCTGGCAGACAATACTCTCTGCCCCCGGCGCCTGGGTGCAATATAATAAGGTAGACTTCGGGAAGATCCGGGCCGAGAAGATCATCGCACGGGTTGCATCTCCCACCGGCGGCCGGCTTATCGTACGGGCAGGAGGATCGGAAGGCCCGACAGTGGCCGAGATCGATGTGCCTAAGGATACCGTCCTCACCCGCATAGCCGCTCCAATAGTCAGCCTGCCCAAGGGAGTGCACGACTTGCATGTATCCCTTGCGGGAGAGGGAACGGTTTCGGTGGACTGGATCAGCCTCGACGCCGGGCAGCTCCTGGAAGACGTCAGGCTGCCCAAGCTCGTTGCGGACGGGATGGTGCTTCAGCGCGACCAAGCCGTAAAGCTGTGGGGATGGATCATGCCCGGCAAAGAGGTAGTCGTAGACTTCAACAAGAAGAAATACCTCGCCACAGGCAGCGCCGAAGGCGAGTGGAGCATAGAGCTGCCCCCTCAGAAAGCCGGCGGCCCGCATACCATCAGCATCAACAACCGCGAGCTGAAAAACATACTCTTCGGCGACGTCTGGCTGTGCGCCGGGCAGTCGAACATGGAAACGCCGCTCTCCCGCCTCATGATCCTCTATGAAGACGAGATAAATGCGTACAGCAATCCTAACATACGCTACGTCAAGATACCGACGGCCTTCAACTTCCACGGCCCGCAGGCCGACACGCCCCCGTGCACGTGGAGCGACGTCAGCCCCGAATCGGCACAGACCATGTCGGCGCTCCCCTACTTCTTCGCCAGAGAAATGTACGAGCGCACCAAGGCCCCCGTCGGCCTCATCAACTCCAGCGTGGGAGGCACCGCGGCCGAGTCCTGGATAAGCGAAGCCTCCATAGCCTCCTATCCGGTCATGCATAACGACATGCGCCTGGCGCAGTCCGACGAGTTTATCGCCCGCATGAACATGTTCGGAGGCCTGGCGGGAGCGCGCTGGAACGCTGTACTCTGCGAGCAGGACATGGGCATCAGGCAGCGCTGGGCATCCCCCGCGCTCAACGACGCCGACTGGAAGACAACCGACCTGTTCGACAACTCATGGGGCCGCGACGGCTTCAGCCCCATCTCCGGCGTCTTCTGGTTCCGCAAGGAGATTGAGCTGCCCGCCGAGTACGACGGACAGCCGGCCATGATGTACATGGGGCGCATCGCAGGAGCCGACTCCATGTTCGTGAACGGAAGGTTTGCCGGCACCACAGGCTATCAGTATCCGCCCAGGAATTATCCGCTCGCCGCAGGCATGCTTAAGGCCGGCAAGAACAGCATTGCGATTCGACTTGTCAACAGCGGAGGCTTCCCCGAATTTGTGCGCGACAAGCCATACAAAATAGTCCTCTCCGACAGAAAGGAAATCAGCCTTACCGGACAATGGAAGTACCGCATAGGGGCAGTGATGCCGCCCAACTTCGGCGGCGGAGTGTCCTTCCAGAATAAGCCCGTAGGACTGTATAACGGCATGATAGCACCGCTGCAAAACCATGCTTTCAAGGGCATACTATGGTATCAGGGCGAATCGAACGCGGGCCGCTCCAAGCTCTATTACGACCTGATGACGGCGCTCGTTCGCGACTGGAGGACGCTCTTCGGTGCCGAGCTACCCTTCTTCATAGTGCAGCTCCCCAACTACATGGAGCCCATGGCATACCAGCCCAACAGCGACTGGGCCGCCCTGCGCGACGTGCAGAGGCGCCTCTCGAACGACATTCCCAAGGCCGCCCTTGCCGTGACCATTGACCTGGGCGAGTGGAACGATATTCATCCCCTCAACAAAAAGGACGTAGCCAAGCGCCTTGCACTTCAGGTGCGGCGGCATATCTACGGCGATAATATAATAGCCGAAGGCCCCATGTACGAATCCCACGCAGTTGAGGGCAGCAAAGTCCTAATCAGCTTTAAGACCGGAACCGATGAGTTCAGGCCTGTCGACGAGCTCCTGGGATTCGTAGTGGCCGGGGCCGACGGGCAGTACAAGCCGGCGAAGGCCAGGATTGCCGGCAAGAAGGTGGAGGTTTGGAGCGATGAGGTTCCGCAGCCCGTCTCCGTCAGGTATGCATGGGCGACCAATCCCTCGACGGCCAACCTGTATAACTCGCAGGGCCTGCCCGCCTCTCCGTTTCAAAGCGCAGAGAAGTAACAGCCGTTGCGCTATATATATATAATGTGTAAGATGTTCATGCAGCCTCTCGCGAAAGCTTCGATAATCATCACGGATAAGCTGCAAGCCTCCGGGATGTCGGCAGTGGTCACTTCCGGGCTCAGCGAGCCCTCCGGGAGCTCGGAAGTACATGCTTCCGAGCTCAGCGAGCCTTCCGGGAAGTCGGCAGTGGTCACTTCCGAGCTCATTGAGCCCTCCGGGAAGTCGGCCGTGGTCACTTCCGGACTCATTGAGCCCTCCGGGAAGTCGGCTGTGGTCACTTCCGGGCTAAGTGAGCCCTCCGGGATGTCGGAAGTACATGCTTCCGAGCTCAGCGAGCCCTCCGGGATGTCGGAAGTACATGCTTCCGAGCTCAGCGAGCCCTCCGGGATGTCGGAAGCACATGCTTCCGAGCTCAGTGAGCCCTCCGGGAAGTCGGCAGTGGTCACTTCCGAGCTCAGTGAGCCCTCCGGGAAGTCGGCAGTGGTCACTTCCGAGCTCAGCGAGCCCTCCGGGATGTCTGCGCTGTATAACATCACTGTCGAAACAGGAGCAGGCCATGCCCGCGCAGGCGGACATCTCCGATCGACTGCCGATATGCTTGTAAATGTTGTCCTGCAAGGCCTGTCGGGGAAGGGGATGCATGCAGAGGCTGCCCTGCAAGGGTGTGAATACTGCTGTCCCCATGGTCGATCGGATGAGCGTTTCAAACGCACAATCAAGTCTCTAAGGCTTGAAGATTTGCATAGAGCCTGCCACGTAGGGGTTCAAAATTTTGAACCCCTACATTTGAATCGACTCTCTACGCATTATCCTTTCGCTGTGCAGCCTGCCTTTGCGGGCGGTTTTGCGCGGTTTTTATTTGGTTAGCTATAAAATAAATTACTTATAAATACTGTAATACGAAGATGAGAAAATACATATTGAGCTTGTTAGTGGCGGCTTTGACGGCCGGTTCGGCTTTGGCAACGGAGCAATTTGTTGTTCGGGCTAAGGAGGGTACCAAGGTGTATCCCTTGATTGAGAATGGCGTTCCGGCGAGTGTAATCAGCGATACGGGCGACAAGGGCGTTGTGCGTGCCGTCAGGGATCTGCGCCTGGATTTTGAACGTGTGAGCGGACAGCTGCCTGTTGAGGGGCAAAAGTATGCCGTTATTGTCGGCACGCTTGGGCAATCGGCTAACATAGACAAGCTTGTTGCCGGCGGTCATATAGCTGCCGGAGACTTGCAGGGCCGCAGGGAGAAGTATATAATACAGACGGTAGATAATCCGCTGCCCGGCGTTGAAAAGGGAGTGGTCATTGCCGGAAGCGACAAGCGCGGAACGATTTACGGCGTGTATGAGCTGTCGCGGCAGATGGGTGTGTCGCCCTGGTACTGGTGGGCTGACGTTCCGTCGGACAGGCACCCGGAGCTCTATGCCAAGCCGGGAAGCTACACGGACGGCGAGCCGGCCGTACGCTATCGCGGCATCTTCATCAACGACGAATCGCCGGGCTTCAAGGGCTGGAGCGTGGAGAAGTTCGGGGGCGTGAACTCCAAGGTGTACGAGCACATGTTTGAACTTATACTGAGGCTGAAGGGCAACTTCCTCTGGCCGGCCATGTGGGGCAACGCTATATACCACGACGATCCGGCGAGCGGAGGCCTGGCCAACGATATGGGCATAGTGCTGGGTACGTCGCATCACGAGCCTATGGGAAGGGCCCACGAGGAGTGGGTGTACTACGGCAAGGGCGAATGGAACTACGAAAAGAACCCCGCCGTGCTCCGCGAGTATTGGAAGGGAGGCATGGAGCGCATGAAGGACTTCGAGACTGTTGTTACCGTCGGCATGCGAGGCGATGGCGACGAGCCCATGAGCGAGGGCGCTAATATCAATCTCCTCCAAAGAATCATTAAAGACCAGCGCGATATTATAAGCAAAGTGACCGGACGCAAGGCCGAGGAACGACCGCAAGCCTGGGCGCTTTACAAGGAGGTGCAGGACTATTACGATAAGGGGATGAGGGTTCCGGACGATATTACGCTTCTGCTTTGCGATGATAACTGGGGCAACGTGCGCAAGCTGCCTGATATTAATGCCCCGCGGCGGAAAGGCGGATACGGCATGTATTATCACTTCGACTATGTAGGAGGCCCGCGCAACTATAAGTGGATCAACGTTAGCCAGATTCAGCGCGTGTGGGAGCAGATGAACCTCACGTACACGCACGGCGTCGACCGGATCTGGGTGGTGAACGTGGGCGACCTCAAACCAATGGAGTTCCCCATAAGTTTCTTCCTCGATTTCGCCTGGGCGCCGGAGAGATTCAATGCCGGGAACCTGATGCGCTACACCGAGGACTGGTGCGCGGAACAGTTCGGCGAGAAGTATGCCGCCGAGGCTGCCCGCATGCTCAACCTGTACACCAAGTACAACAGCCGCGTCACGCCGGAGCTGCTCGACGCCAATACGTTCAGCATGACAAACTACGATGAGTTTGCTACTGCCGTTGATGATTACAAGAACCTGGCCCTGGCAGCCCTTCGGATGTACAACGAGCTGCCGCACGAGTACAGGGATGCCTTCGACGAGCTGGTTTTATACCCTATCAATGCCAGCTGCAACCTGTACGAGATGTATTATGCCGTGGCTATGAACCGGCGGTACGCAGCGGTGTACGACGTAAGGGCCAACGAGTATGCCCGCATCGCCAAGGAATGTTTCGCCCGCGACTCGTCGCTCACGGTGCATTACAATAAGGATATTGCGGCGGGGAAATGGGCTCACCAGATGGATCAGGTAAGGATAGGATACACTTCGTGGAACGACCCCCCGGTTAATATCATGCCGGCGCTGGAGTACGTTTACAAACAGGTGCCGGCCGAGAAGCGCTTCATCGAAAGCGACGGCTATATCTCCATGGAGGCCTGTCACTATGCACGCGCCAAGGGATCGGACCGCATAAGCTGGATCCGAGTGCCGGAGCTGGGCAAAACCAAAGGCTCCGTAACGACCTTCCCGCAGAACGTATATCCTAAGGATAACGAAGATATATACGTGGAGTACGACCTGCAAACCCTTTCCGACGGAGGCACGGTGGAGGTGGAGCTCCGCCTTGCTCCCACGCTGAACTTCAATGCCAACAAGGGCCTCCGCTACGCCCTGTCGTTCGACGGCGGCAAGGAGGAGACGGTCAACTTCAACGGACATTACGACGGCTCGCTGGGCGCATGGCAGGGCGAGCGCATCATCATCTCGAAAACAAAGATGACCATGGGCGGCAAGGGCGATCACAGGCTGCGCATAAGGGTTTTGGAGCCCGGCATTGTGATAGAGAAGGTGCTGATCGATATGGGCGGTCTGAAGCCCAGCTACCTGGGAGCGCCCGAAAGCGCCTACGTTAATAATAACTCGCCTTTCCCGCCGACGCCGCCTGCACAGCCTACGTCGCGGCTGGACAACGGACAGATGGCCGAGCAGCTCGGCATTGCTTTCCCCACTCTGATGCCCAAAGCGGACGACTACGCCAGGCAGTATTCGGCTCGCCTGCGATCGGCAGGAAGCGGAGTGGAGCTTCAGCCTCAAAACACCGGCAATACCGATGCTAACTGGGCCTGGAAAGCAGGTGAGAGCTCGGTTGGATATAAAGGCGGAAGCATAGCGCGAAGCTCCTTCGGGTTATGGACCAACTACGTGGAGGCATGGGAGCCCGGCGGCGATTACCTCAGCGGAGCCAAGTTTTATAAGCCGCTCGAGCTGCACAACCTCGCCGGACTGTCGGCAGCCGACTGGAAGGATCGCCGAGCCAAGATCTTCGACGAAGTACAGAAGATATACGGCTACGTACCCGCGTCGGCAAAGGATCTTGCCGTAGAGTGGACCGTAAGCAAGCCGGAACTCGTTAAGGAGGTGATGAGCTTTAACCGCAAGGCTACGCCTACCACTCCCTTCCGGCAATACGTCATAACGGGTCGCGTCGACACTAAGTCGTATCCTGAGCTCCGTGACGCGCCTGTAATATCGGGCATACTGAGGGTGCCGGCCGGTGTTCCCGAAGGCACTCCGGCGCCTGTGGTGATAAACTACACCTGGACGTACGGCCGCTTCTTTATACCCGATGAGGCCCTGTGGAACACTATGGCCGCAAACGGCATAGCCGTGCTGTACTACAATCCCGTGCAGCTTCAGCCGGACAACGGTCAGTCGCTCACAAGCCATCTGATAGGCCTGGCCGGCCGGGGACAGTGGCGCAAGCCCTACGACTGGGGCACGCTGGTGGCATGGTCGTGGGGAGTAAGCCGCCTGATAGATATGTTCGAGAAAGACGGGACTATTATCGACGCATCCAAGGTAGCTGTCAGCGGCCATTCGCGTTACGGCAAGGGAGCCTTGGTGGCGATGGCCTACGATACCCGCATAGCCGCCGCCTATCCCAGCTCGTCCGGAGCCATGGGAGCAGCCCCCTCAAGGAGGCATTGGGGCGAAGACCTGGAGATATGCGCCGAGCAGACCGAATATCACTGGATAGCCGGCGATGCGATGCGCTACCAGGGCATAGACCCAAGCAGTACCGACGGATATATGCCCCGCAAGGTTATCAACATGCCGGTGGATGCCGAGTCGCTCGTTGCCCTCTGCGCTCCGAGGCCTGTCTTCATAGGCAGCGGCGAGGTATCGCAGGGCGATGCATGGGCCGACCCGTACGGGATGTACCTCACGGCCGTTGCGGCAAGTCCGGTTTACGAATTGCTTGGCGGCAAAGGCTTGGTGATGGACGACAAGATGGATTATAAGGGCCGCAAGATTCCTATGCCCGTCACCGATAAGGCTTATCTGTCGGGCGACATAGGCTTCAGGAGGCATCACGGAGGGCATGAGGCTGCTCCGAACTATCCAGCCTTCCGCGACTTTCTGCTCAAATACTGGAAATAGCGTCCGGTGATATTTGTGTAAGCTTCCTCCGGAAAAAAAGCCTTAGGCAAAAAATCTGTTTCCCGGCTCTTTTTCCGGCGGAAGCCAAACGCCGATGTTGTTTTTACCAAAATATTTCCCGTAAGCTTTCCACGAACGTGAAATCCTTTCCGGAAAAAAATTCAAGCTTTCCACGAACGTAAAAAGCTTCCCGGAAAAAAATTCAAGCTTTCCACGAACGTAAAAAGCTTCCCGGAAAAAATTTCAAGCTTTCCACGAACGTAAAAAGCTTCCCGGAAAAAAATTCAAGCTTTCCACGTTTGTGATCGGCTCCGGGACGATTCGGGAAGGCATCATCTAATGATTTCATAAACAATTAAAAATATAATATCAGAATGAAGAAATATATCATATCAAGCGCAATTATAGGTCTGCTCGCGATAAGCATCTCGGCAGCGGCTCAAACATCATCGGCCAAAGGACTGAAAGACGCCATAGGGGGCAAGTTCCTTATAGGTACAGCGATGAATACAAGTCAGATTATGGAAAAGGATACGCCGGCAGTGCAGCTTATCCGCAAGCACTTCAACGGCATCGTTGCCGAAAACTGCATGAAGAGCATGTATCTCCAGCCAAGGGAGGGAGAGTTTTACTTTGACGAGGCCGACCGCCTTGTGGCTTTCGGCGAGAAGTACGGCATAACGGTGACGGGCCATACGCTGATATGGCACTCGCAGGCTCCGCGATGGTTCTTCACGGACGGTGGCGGCAAGACAGTGTCCCGCGAGGTACTGATCGAGCGGATGCGGAAGCATATACATACGGTGGTGGGCCGATATAAGGGCCGCGTGAAAGGCTGGGACGTAGTGAACGAGGCTGTGCTCGACGACGGCCGTCTGCGCGAAAGCCCCTTCCTCAGGATCATAGGCCCGGACTATCTCCGCCTCGCATTTGAGTTTGCACGCGAAGCCGACCCTGAGGCCGAGCTCTACTACAACGACTACTCCATGGCTATCCCCGAAAAGCGACAGGGAGTGCTGAAGATGGTGCAATCGCTGCTCGATCAGGGAGCGCGCATTGATGCGATAGGAATGCAGGGGCATCTCAACATGACGTTCCCCTCGGTAGATGAGTTTGAGGCGAGCCTGCTGGCCTTCGCATCGCTGGGAGTGAAGGTGATGATAACCGAGCTCGACCTCTCGGCACTGCCCGAACCTCAGCCGCAGGGAGGCTCCGACATTGGCCGCAGAGTAGCTGCCGACAAGACGCTCAATCCGTATGTAGACGGACTGACGGCAGAGGCCGAGAAAGCCTGGAGCACTCAGCTGCTCGCCTTCTTCGATCTCTTCCGCAAGCATGCGGACAAGATTACGAGGGTGACGTTCTGGGGCGTATCCGACGCCACTTCGTGGAAGAACAACTTCCCCGTGTTCGGCCGTACCGATTATCCGCTTATCTTTGACCGGGCTCACAAGGAAAAGCCCGTAGTAGATATGATAATTAAACTATATGAATAACGATTTATGGACGACAGATTTATAGTAAAAGATCCTGATCTCACGCTCAGCCCCATCACGGGCATGAGCAGGCGGCACTACATCGAGTGCGCGCAGTATCTCCTCGAACGCGCCTTCACGCACGTCGACAGCATAGACTCGCCGCTACGATTCCCTACTATTCCGGGCAAGACCTACCCGCAGCCCAATGCACCGGACTGGCGCTACCGCTCGGCCGAGTTCGAGGCATTGGAACGTACCTTCACCCTGGCCGGGCCCCTGATTCACAACGACCCTAACGCTACGGTTAAGGGCATCAACCTGCGCGAGTATTATTGCCTCCAGCTGTATCGCGCCCTCACGCCGGGCAATGAAACCAGCCTGCCGCTGCCGGAGGAGCTGCCCGATTCCAACTATCAGTTCACCTGCGAATTCGGCGGCCTCTTCAAGACGCTCTTGCTTATGCCCGACACCATCTGGCCCCACTTCAGCGACGAGCAGAAGAAGGCCATGGTAGCTACCATATCCAAGTGGGCGCATCACCGCACAACGCAGAACAACTGGAGGATATTCAACATCATCGCCCTCTCCTTCCTTAAGAAGTACGGATACGAGATTGACGATGAGCTGCTGAAGAGCCACCTGCTGTGGATACTCTCCTACCATTCGGGCGACGGATGGTACCTGGAGCAGACGTACAACTACTATTCCATCAGCCTCTTCATCGTATATACCACCATCTGGAACCGGGGCTTTGGTGATGAATACTATCCGGAAGTAGCCAACGTGATTGAGCGCTCCGCCGCACGGCTGATGGAGTCTATCACCTCCTTCTTCGGGCGCAACGGCTACGTTAACATGTGGTCGCGCAGCATCTGCTATCGCACCTGGGTGTCCGGAGCGCTGGCCGTGGCCTTCATGCTTCGCGAGAACTCGCTCGACGGCGGATGGGCGCGGAGATTATGCTCCGGCTCGCTGCTCCAGTTCGTTTCGCGGCCCGACTTCTTCTGCAACGACATACCCAGCCTCGGCTTTTACGGGCAGCGCGAATATATGATACAGGATTACAGTTGCGCCGGTAGCCCCTTCCTCATGTTCCTGCCTTTCATCTGCCTTGCCTTGCCTGAGGATTCGCCCTTCTGGACCGTGCGCGAGAACGACGGCATGTGGGAAGCGCTCGGCGACGGATTCAAGCTCACGGCGCTCGAAAGCCCCGGATTGGTGCTGGTGAATCACGGCATCAGCGGAGCCTCCGAAATCATACCCGGCAAGGTTTACTACGACGATCCGAACTACTCCAAGCTGGCCTACAACACGCTGTTCCCCTGGGAGGATCATAATCCGGCAGGCGGAACGGCCATGGAGTACGCATACCGTTCGCTCGACCCGCGCGACCTTCGCGGCGACGATGTGAACTTCTACCTGACGGGCAAGACCGTGAGCAATGAGGCCGGCCGCCGGCGCCTGTTCACCATATCGCAATCCATGACGTACAACGGCATACGCGACGGCGTTATCTACCGCCAGGCCATTATGCGCAAGCCGCCGAACAATGGCGTGGGCTACATCATTGACCTGGCCGAGATAACTATTCCCGGCGGCGTTATCCGCGTCGACCGCCTCCGCCTTGCCTTTGAGTACGAAATAACGCTCGGACACTACGGCTTGCCGCATATAGACGGCCGCGGAGCCCATATCATTCAGTACGAGCGCGGCGAGCGCCTCCTCATCACCGCCGATATTCCCGGCCGCCGCCTTGCCCTTATAGGCTATGCCGGATGGGATGCCGCGGACATCGCCGTCAACGAAAACCGCAATGCCGAGGCCGACGAGAGCTCCGTTATCTACCTCAAGAAGAAGAACCTCAAGCCTAACCCGCCCGTAGAGCTCCTCATTACCGTGATGCTGCATCGTACCGACGACGGCGCCTGGACGCCCGAAGAGCTTAACCCCATTGCGAACATTGACATCCGCAGCATAATGCCTTCCGGATCGCCTCTCGGCGCCATACTTACCTTGCACGACGGCGCTCAGTATACCGTCGACTTCAAGGATATAGACGGCGCCCGCCGCTGCTGAGCCATTCTCCTCCGAGGGAGATGCCCGAGCGCCTGTGAAGAGCATGCTCGAGCGCCTGTGAGGAGCATGCCCGAGCGCCGGTGAGGAGAATGCCCGAGCGCCTGTGAGGAGAATGCTCGAGCGCCTGTGAGGAGAATGCCCGAGCGCCGGTGAGGAGAATGAGAATGTGTAAACAGGTTCACTGCCTGCCCAAGTAGGTCATTCCCGCGGAAAGCGGGAATGGCCTACTTTTTTGTGAATCGTTTTGAGACCTTTCATTTAGGTCACAGCCAAACGGCAGGCGGGCGGAAAGGGGGTGGAGTGGGGGGCTCAGCCGGCGATTTGCTCCAGCGTCCGGCATGCGGCCTCAATGGTGGCCACGCTGCCTACCAGTATGCTTCGCCTGGAATTTTGCTCTCGGAGGATGCATCGCTGCGGATGATGCTTGATGAAATCGAGCAGCTTGCCGAAGGTTTCGCTTTCGTAGTAGGGGCTGTCGTGCTTGGATACCAGCACTGCGCTCATCTGGCCTTGCTTGAGTATGATCTTCTCTATGCCGAGCCGGCGTGCCATGCGTCGCAGCTTCACGACGCTTATCAGTTCCATGCCTTCGGGCGGAATTTGTCCGAAGCGGTCGCGCAGCCTGTCGGCAAATGCGGCAATGCCGGCTTCGTCCTCCATGTTGTCCAGCTCTCGGTATAGCGATATGCGTTCGGAGTCGTTGGGGATATAGGCCGGGGGGAAGAAGAGCTCCAGGTCGCTGTCGATGAAGGTTTCGCGCACGTATTCGGGTTGGTCGCCGAGGGCTTTGTCCTCGTCCTTATACAAATCGGCGAACTCCTCCGTTTTGAGTTCGTCCACTGCTTCTTCGAGTATCTTCTGATAGGTTTCATATCCGAGGTCGGCTATGAATCCGCTTTGCTCGGCTCCGAGCATGTTGCCCGCTCCGCGAATGTCGAGATCCTGCATGGCTATGTGTATGCCGCTGCCGAGCTCGGCAAAGTTCTCTATGGCTTGCAGCCGTCGGCGCGCCTCTTGCGGCAGCGAGGCTAATGGCGGCGAAAGCAGGTAGCAGAAGGCCTTGCGGTTGCTGCGTCCTACTCGTCCGCGCAGCTGGTGCAGGTCCGAGAGGCCGAAGTTGTTGGCATTGTTGATGATGATGGTGTTTGCATTAGGCACGTCGATGCCGTTCTCCACAATGCTGGTTGCAATCAGCACGTCGTACTCGTAGTTGATAAAGTCGAGGAGAATCTTCTCCAGCTCGTCGGGCTCCATCTGTCCGTGGGCTGTGCAGACGCGGGCGTCCGGCGTTTCGCGTCGCACCAGGGCTTCGATGTCTATGATGTTTTGTATGCGGTTATGAATGAAGAATACCTGGCCGTTGCGGCTCATTTCAAAGTTTATCGCTTCGCGTATGATGTCCGGGTTGAAGCGCTCCACCTCGGTTTGCACCGGATAGCGATTAGGCGGCGGCGTGGATATGTTGCTGAGGTCGCGGGCTCCCATGAGCGAGAATTGCAGCGTTCGCGGAATGGGCGTGGCTGTCATGGTGAGGGTGTCGACGTTGACCTTGAGCTGCCTCAGCTTCTCCTTGACGGATACGCCGAACTTCTGCTCCTCGTCTATGATGAGCAGGCCGAGGTCTTTGAAGGTGACGTCTTTGCTGACTATGCGATGGGTGCCTATGAGTATGTCTATTTTCCCTTCGCGGAGCAGGTAGAGTATGTCGCGCGTTTGCTTGGCTGTGCGTGCCCGGCTGATGTAGTCTATGTTGCAGGGGAAGTTCTTGAGCCGCTCGGAGAACGTTTTGTAGTGCTGGAAGGCGAGCACGGTGGTAGGCACCAGCACGGCCACCTGCTTTCCGTCGGCCACGGCCTTGAAAGCCGCCCGTATGGCCACCTCGGTCTTCCCGAAGCCCACATCGCCGCATATCAGCCTGTCCATAGGCCGCGGGCGCTCCATGTCGGCCTTAACGTCGGCCGTGGTTTTCATCTGGTCGGGGGTATCTTCGTATATAAAGCTCGCTTCGAGTTCGTGCTGGAGGTAGCTGTCGGGGTTGAAGGCATGTCCGCGCTCGTTCCGCCTTTGCGAGTAGAGCACAATAAGGTCGCGGGCAATATCCTTCACCTTTTTCTTCGTTCGCTCCTTCATCTTCTCCCATGCCCCGGTGCCGAGCTTGTTCAGCTTTGGCGGCGCTCCGCTATCTTTTCCTTTGTATTTGGATAGCTTATGCAGGGAATGTATGCTGACGTAGAGGGTGTCGCTGTTTTGATACACAAGGCGTACGGCCTCCTGTATGCGGCCGTTGACCTCGGTTCGTACCAGGCCGCCGAACTGTCCCACGCCGTGGTCGATATGCACAACATAGTCGCCGTTAGCAAAGTTGTTGAGCTCCTTGAGCGAGAGGGTGAGCTTGCCTCCTCGCGCTTTGTCGCTCTTGAGGCTGAACTTGTGGAAGCGGTCGAAGAGCTGGTGGTCGGTGAAGAAGCAAGCGCGCAGTCCGTCGTCGGCAAAGCCCTCGTGGATGGTTTTGTTGACGCCCGTGAAAGGAATGTCCTCATTGCGGTCTTCAAAGATGGTTCGTATGCGAGCCGTTTGCTTCTCCACGTCGCTCAGGATGTATATCTTATATCCGTCCTCCATGTACTTGCGGAAGGATTGGCTCACCAAGTTGAAGTTCTTGTGGAAGGCCGGCTGCACGGATGTACTGAAGCGCACGACCGCCTCTCCCGTCCGGTTCCGGTTGCTGTATCCGAAGTAGATATGCCTGAATGGCTGCGCTCCCTGCATGAAGGTGCGCCCGTCGACGAGCTCCGCTCTCATGGCGTGGATGTCGGCAAAAGAATCCTCGTCGACGCTTAGCGGCGGGTCGTTCCATATCCCCTCGATTCGCTCCTTGCACCATTCCGGGTCGCGCCACAAGAGCATGCTCTCCTCCGGCAGCACGTCCGTCAGCGAAACCTGTCGGCCTCCCGTTCGAGAGCCCAGGCCCGACACTATGCTCACCGCCTCGAAGCTCCCCTTGGACAGCTGCGTCTCTACGTCGAATGATCGTATGGTCTCAACCTCCTTGCCGAAGAAGTCGATGCGGTAAGGATACTCGTAGGCGAAGGAGAAGACGTCGAGAATGCTGCCGCGCATGGCGTACTGACCGGGCTCGTAAACATAGTCGACGCGCTCAAAGCCGTACTCGCAGAGCACATCGGCCACGAACATGTTGTCGACCTTCTCGCCAACGTTAATCCTCAGCGTCATATCCTTCAGCACATCCGTTCCCACCACCCGCTCGGCCACAGCCTCCGGATGCGTCACTATAACGAAGGGATCCCTTCGGTTGAGCAGCAGCATGCTGAGCGCTTCCGTCCGCAGAATCTCGCTGGCCGCATCTCTATGTCCGTACTTGATCGCCCTCTTGTAAGCCGAAGGGAAGAACATCACGCGGTCGTTCGCGCCAAGTAGCTGTATCAGGTCGTGATAAAAATATCCGGCCTCATCCTGATCGTTCAGGATGCACACATAGCGCCCTCCGGTTCGTGCAAAGAGAGCCGCCGTCACCACCGCCGCGCTCGAGCCATGCAATCCTTCGGCAACGATACGGCGCAACGCATCATCCTCCGCAGCCAGCTTCAGAGCGGATACCTGCGGATGCGATACGTATAAATTAAGAATATCATGTATATCCAAATCACTATTTTTAGTCGGCGCAAAGATAAGAATGTTTCCAACCTCCTGAAACGTGCCAAATTGAACGAAAAACCCAAAGAGCTACGGGCTTTTTCCCTTACGGGAATGTCCAGAAAAGAGCGACTGCAAGCCATTGTCCAGAGTATGGACAAATACCATTACGAATACGAGGGTATTCGTTTGGTTGTCATCGACGGGATTGCGGATTTGGTGCTGTCCGCCAATGACGAAGCGGAGAGTATTCGGATTGTGGATGAATTATACCGCTTGGCGGGAATTTATAAAACCTGCATTGTGTGTGTGCTTCATTACGTGGAACGGTTTGAAACTTCGGGGGCATTTGGGGTCGAAATTGCAACGCAAAGCGGCTGCAATTTTGGGCTAAATCTTATTTTGAGGTGCTACGAAAAAATATTTAGCTATGCGGAAGCGTTATATGTATGAGTTATCACAAACAAGTATATCTATGGAATCCTTACTAAATGCTTTATTGTCTAC
>JAITGS010000020.1 GCA_031280435.1 Tannerellaceae bacterium
AAATCTCTCCAGCGATTTGTCGCGAGCCATTTACAGACCGTAAATCTCTCCAGCGATTTGTCGCGAGCCATTTACAGACCGTAAATCTCTCCAGCGATTTGTCGCGAGCCATTTACAGACCGTAAATCTCTCCAGCGATTTATCGGAAGGAATTTACAGACCGTAAATATCTCCAGGGATTTATCGGAAGGAATTTACAGACCGTAAATATCTCCAGGGATTTATCGGAAGGAATTTACAGACTGTAAATCTCTCCAGCGATTTATCGGAAGGAATTTACAGACCGTAAATATCTCCAGGGATTTGTCGGAAGGAATTTACAGTCCGTAAATGGGGGCGGATATTATCGCAGCGGGGCTGAATGTGCAAAAAAATGCTGTTGAGCTGAAGCGGCGGCCTTAATTGTCGAAGGAGAGGCTACCGTTGGCAACGTCAATCCTGATCGCCCGGCTTTTGTCTATTTTACCCGACAGCAGCTCCTTGGCAAGCTCGTTGAGCACGCGCTTGCGGATTACTCGCCTGACGGGCCGCGCACCGAACTGCGGGTCGAAGCCCTCGGATGCGATGAAGGCTACGGCACGGTCGGTGAAGCTGAGGGCGACGCCTTCGGGCTCGAGCATGCGGGCCACGGCCTCGAGCTGCATGGCGGCGATGCGACCAATCTCGGCCTCGCTGAGGGGCGCGAAGACTATTATCTCGTCGATGCGGTTGAGGAACTCCGGCCGCAAGGTTTTCTTGAGCAGGTCGAGGGCCCGGCTGCGCGTTTGTTCCTCCACTTGCTCGCGATTGAGGCTGTTTATCTTCTCGAAGTTCTCGCGTATGAGCTGCGAGCCCAGATTGCTTGTCATTATAATTATGGTGTTCTTGAAGTTCGCCGTGCGGCCCTTGTTGTCTGTCAGCCGGCCGTCGTCCAAGGCTTGCAGAAGGATGTTGAACACGTCGGGGTGCGCCTTTTCTATCTCATCGAAAAGCACAACAGAGTATGGCTTGCGCCGTATGGCCTCGGTCAGCTGTCCGCCCTCTTCGTAGCCTACGTATCCCGGAGGAGCTCCTATCAGCCTCGATGCGCTGAACTTCTCCTGGTATTCGCTCATGTCTATGCGTGTCATCATGTTTTCGTCATCGAAAAGGCACTCGGCCAGCGCCTTTGCAAGCTCTGTTTTGCCCACTCCGGTGGGGCCGAGGAAGATGAAGGAGCCTATTGGTCTTTTGGGGTCCTGCATGCCTGCGCGGCTGCGTCTGACGGCATCGGCCACGGCAGCTATGGCCTCCTCCTGCCCTACTACCCGGCGGTGGAGTTCCTCTTCGAGCGATAGCAGCTTGTCGCGCTCGCTCTGCATCATTTTCCCCACGGGTATGCCCGTCCATCTCGAAACGATGTCGGCTATGTCGTCGGCATCCACCTCCTCCTTTATCATAGCCGCGGCGCCTTGCATCATTCGCAGGCGGGCCTGCACCTCCTCGTTCTCGCTTTCCTTGGCTTTGATTTTGCCGTATCTAATCTCGGCTACCTTCCCGTAGTCGCCTTCGCGCTCGGAGCGTTCGGCTTCGAACTTCAGGTTCTCGATGTCGACCCGGTTTTGCTGAATACGGTTCACGAGTTCCTTCTCGCTTTCCCATTGAGCTTTCTGTTTGCGCTCCAGCTCCTTCAGGTCTGCAATTTCGCGGTGAAGAGATTCGAGCTTGCCTGTGTCGTTGTCGCGTTTGATGGCTTCGCGCTCTATCTCGAGCTGAGTGATGCGGCGGCTGATTTCGTCAAGCGATTCGGGCACCGAGTCGGCCTGTATGCGCAATCGTGCGGCGGCTTCGTCCATGAGGTCTATGGCTTTGTCGGGGAGGAAGCGGTCGGCTATGTAGCGCGCCGAAAGCTGTACGGCGGCAATGATGGCGTCGTCTTTGATGCGCACCTTGTGATGATTCTCGTAGCGTTCCTTCAGGCCGCGGAGTATGGAGATGCTGTCGGCCTCGGTGGGTTCGTCGGCCATAACGATCTGGAAGCGTCGCTCAAGGGCTTTATCCTTCTCGAAATATTTCTGATACTCGTCGAGGGTAGTCGCCCCTATGGCCCGCAGCTCTCCTCGCGCCAGAGCAGGCTTGAGTATGTTGGCCGCATCCATGGCGCCGTCGCTCTTGCCTGCGCCCACTAAGGTGTGAATCTCGTCTATAAAGAGGATGACGTTGCCTTCGGAGCTTATCACTTCGTTGACGACGGCCTTGAGCCTCTCCTCAAATTCGCCCTTGTACTTGGCGCCGGCTATGAGAGCGCCCATGTCGAGCGAAAAGAGCTGTTTGGACTTGAGGTTTTCGGGCACGTCTCCCCGGACTATCCTGTGGGCGAGACCTTCGGCAATGGCTGTTTTGCCTACGCCGGGCTCGCCTATGAGTATGGGATTGTTTTTCGTACGCCGGCTAAGGATTTGGAGTATGCGCCGAATCTCATCGTCGCGTCCTATGACGGGGTCGAGCTTGCCGTTGCTTGCGCGCTCGTTGAGGTTGACGGCATAACGTCCGAGGGCGTCGTAGCTTTCCTCGGCCGACGGATTGTTCACCGTGGCTCCTTTCCGGAGCTCGTCAATGGCCGAGCGGAGCTCCTTCTCGCCGGCGCCGGCATCTTTCAGCAGCTGCGAGGCCGCGCCGCTCTCGGTCAGCAGCGCCAGCAGCAGATGCTCGAGCGCAACGTACTTGTCGCCGGCCCGGGTGGAATAGGTCAGGGCCTTCTGCAAAACAGCGTTGGCATCCGATGCCAGATAGGGCTCGCCTCCTCCCGTAACTTTGGGCGCTGCGGCAAGGCGGGCATCGATCGTATGATTGAGCCGGGCGATATTTACTCCCAGCTTTCGGAGCAGCAGGGCGCTTGTGCTATCGTCTGCTCCGGCAACGGCCTTCAGCAGATGCAGGGATTCGACAGCCTGCTGATTTCCTTCTGCGGCAAGCCGGGCGGCCTGCTGAATTGCCTCCTGAGATTTGATTGTAAACCGATTTAGATTCATAATTATAATTCTCCTTTCTATTGTATTATTTGCCCGAAACCTTGCAAACGAGATGCCGCGGGCTGGCGACTGACGTAATGTCAGTATGCAAGGAGATGCTATTGCTCCCGGAGCTTCCGGGCCTCTTTTATGCCTTTCATGCCTCAAAATCCGTGAAAATCCATCGTTCCGGAGGCGCCAAAAATTTTTTCCGGCGCCTCCAAACTGTTATAGAGGCGCCAAAAAATTTTTCACGGCGCCTCCGAACTATTCCAGAGGCGGCAATTTTTTTTCACGGCGCCTCCAAACTGTTCCGGAGGCGCCAATTTTTTTTCACGGCGCCTCCGAACTGTTCCGGAGGCGGCAATTTTTTTTCACGGCGCCTCCGAACTATTCCAGAGGCGGCAATTTTTTTTCACGGCGCCTCCGAACTATTCCAGAGGCGCCAAAAATTTTTTTCCGGCGCCTCCGAACTGTTCCGGAGGCGCCGTATTTTCTGTTTTGCCGCCTTCGAATGTCGCAAACAACAGATGTACATTTGGGTTGCGAAGGCTTTCCGCCCGCATCAATACACTTCTTTGCTACGGCTCACCTCGTCCTCATAGGACTTGCTGCTTTTTTGCTTGTAGCCTTTCTGCTTGCCTTTTTGGAATCTGTAATTCACGCCGAGCAGCACCCGCCAGTGTCTGTCGGTTTTGGTATCGCGATAGAACTCCGAATAGCCGTCGGTGCGGGTACTGCCCAGGTTCTCCATCGCCACGGCTAAGTATCTGGCTCCGCCGCTCAGGCTCCAGCTGTCGTTTATGCGGTAGGATACCTCCAGCTGGCTGTCGTTTATGTATGTGGTGTAGCCGGTCATGTTTGGGAGGCGGATTTTGACGGGGATACCGTTGAGGCTGACGGACCAGCGCTTGTAGTTGTACCAGCTGAACAGAAATATGTTCGGCTCCCAATAGTTCCTGTTGAACTGCTTTTGCTGAGGGTCTTCAAACATGCGATACTCCATGGAGGCGTTGATCTGCACTCCCCAGCCGGGCAGCAGCCTGAGCGTTGGGTTAAGCATGAAGCGCACTCCGGAGTTGCGGGCTACGTTGGCGAAGGTTACGTGCAGCACGCCTTTGTCGTCTATGGCCGAGAGCTGGTTGACGTATCCGTTGGTCACGCGATATTGCACGCTCAGCCAGATGTAGAACTTGTTGTGCATCCATTCGTAGCTCAGGCGCAGGCGGTTCAGGTAGTATGGCGTCAGCATGGGATTGCCCGTCACTATGCGCGTTGTATCCATAAAGGTGGGGATGGGATTCAGCATGGAGTAGTCGAGGCTCTGGCGGGTTCGCAGGAAGTCGAGGCTGATGTTGTGGTTGCTGTTGAAGCTGTATCGCAGCATGGCGTTAGGCGTTAGCTCGTTGAAGCGGTTCCGGTGCTCGCGATTCACATCGGTGCTAACCAGGTCGAGGCCGAGGCCTGCCTGATAGGCCCACTTCTCGCTCCATTGCCCAAGCAGGTTCAGGTAGAGGTTGTTTCTCCATTCTACGTATTTCATGGCGCCCGGCCTGCCGTTTATCAGGCTGCGGATGTCGCTCTGCTGCCGATAGATGCGATAGCCGCCTTCCCATTGCAGCTTGTCGAGCTTATGGCGGTAGTTGGCCTGTGCATCCAGCGAGCTGTTGCGGTCGTCTCCCGTCAGTATGTTCTCGTAGACGGGGCCTCCGGATTGGCTGGCTTCGCGGTAAAGGCTGCTCGAATTGCTCCTTACGGAGCCGTAATCGGCTTCTATGCTGAGGCTGCGATTGGGGCTGAAATCGTGCTGGTAATAGGCGTTGGCCTTATAGCGGCTGAATTTGCTCTCGCTGTCGTTCATGGCTTCGAAGTCGTAGAGCTTCAGGTTGTCGACCGATACAAAGCCGTTGTAGGGCATTGTGCTCGACGAAGGAGAATAGACGTAGCTCGTATTAAAGGTGAAGAAGTTCCCGGCCGAGGGAACATAATCGCCCGACAGCGATAAGAAGGGCGATTGCATCCTGAACTTCTGCTTGTCGGCCCATCTTTCGGTATGGATAGTGGTTCCGTTGCTGTCCGCGTCGCGCTCCAGGCGGAAGTCGCGGTTCTCCTCCTTAAAGGAGAAGTTGGAGCCGGACAGCGACAGGTTCCATTTGGGGGACCCGTTCGAGCGTAAGAACACAGCCCACCTCTTCACCGAGCAGGTCGTTCAGGCCGTCAACATCTAAAGATCCGTTCTCACCACTGCTCCCAGGCCTTTTTTGCCGTCTATCTTGATGAGCAGAGGCAGGTCGAAGCGGACGTGGCGGAGGCTGTCGGTTTCGGCAACGGCAGGCATCCGGTTCAGCAAAGCTTCGTCGAAGCGTCCGTCATTGCGAAAAGGATTGATGGTGAAATAGCCTACGCCCAGCGATGTGAGGTTCTGGAAGAAGTGCGTTCCCTGGCTGGGCTCTACCTGATAGCTCTCCAAGCCTTCTTCCACTATCAGGCGTGCGTTGCAGATGTGCGGCCACTTCACGGGGATGCCGAGCCAGGGATCGCTGCTGCCCCAGCGTCCGGGGCCCACCAGTATGTATCCGCGGCCGTGGCCGGTGAAGCCGAGGTTGAGCTGCTCTATCTCCTTGGCGACGGCCGGATTGCGGGCCGAGTCGAACGAGCCTGTCTTCACATATATAATATCGCATACGTCGCATATCACTCCGTGGCCGAGCGCCCGGCCGGAGTAGAGCAGGGTTGAGGCCGGGTCGAGGCCTGCGATGTCATCCTCCATCACGGCTTTATTGTCCACTATGGGCCGTATCTGCAGGATGTAGAACGTGGCGCGGCGGGCGTCGGCAGGGTCGATGTTGAAGGCAAATTCTATCTCCACGCCCCGGCCCATCTCGGTTTGCCCTATGCCGAGTATGCGGTCTAAGGTCGGGGCCAGCGGAAACATATCGTGGCTGAGGATGTTGGCAAAGGAGATAATCTTGCGTCCGCCGGGATAGTATCCGTCGCGGATGATGTTGTCGTCGGCATTGTAAGTAGAGGCGATGTACTTGAGGGAGCCGTCGCTGTCGGCCGTCTTAATGGGCAGGCGCAGCAGGTTGAAGGTATCGTCGACGGGCAGTCCGTCGGGCAAGGCGGCTTTGAGGTCGAGGGCATAGAATCGGTTCTGGGTTTCGCGCAGAGCATATTCGGGCGAGCCGGTCTGGAGGATGTTCTTGGGATGGCGCGGAGAGAATCGCAGGGTTTTCTCGCCGTCTACTATGTACTTGCCTATTCCGAGGGCGATGTTTGCAATGCCGTCTTCGGGCTTTTCCTTGCCTGTGGGATAGAAGTTGAGCGAGCGTGCCACGCCCGAGCAGGTGGGATAGAATCCGGAGGGCCATGCCGAGCCGGCCAGCTCCTGGAGGATGATGCTCATCTTTTCCTGGTCTATAAGGTTGGAGGTGGCGGTCATGTAGGCCTTGCTGTCTTTGTAGAACACAGATGCGTAGACTGCCTTGATGGCATTGCTGATGTTCCGCAGCATCTCGTAGTTGTCGGCATGCTTGGCCACCATGTAGGTGGCATATATCCCGGCGAAGGGCTGGTAGTGCGAGTCTTCGAGCAGGCTCGACGAGCGCACGGCAACCGGCCCCTTCACTACCTCGAAGAAGGCCATCAGATCTTCTATGAGCGACATGGGGAGCGATGCCCGCAGGAAGTAGCGCAGTATGGTTTCGTCGTCGGTTTCGCGCAGGGCCACGGAATAGAGGTCGTTGGCCTCCATGAAGGCGTCGAAGACGTCGGTGCATATCACCACGCTTTTGGGAATGGTGACGGCAAAGTCGGGACTGTCGAGGTCGGGGTATCGCTTCAGCATGGCCCCTATGAAGGCAAGTCCTCGTCCCTTGCCTCCGAGCGAGCCCTCGCCTATGCGTGCAAAATTGCTGTACTCGTCGAAGCGCTCCTTTTCGTATACGGCCACCACGCCCGTGTTCTTCATCCGGCGATACTGCACAATGAGGTCGAAGATAAGGCTGCGAGCCTCGTCCATATCCCTGTAATCGCTCACATCAACGTGTTTCAGTATCTCGGCCGGCGGAAACATAGCGCGGGAATAGAAAAAGCGCGAGAAGTGATTCTGTGCCAAATGATATACCAGCGAATCGTCGGGTATCTTAAAGACCTTGGTTTGCAAGTCCTTCAAATCCTTAATGCGCATAACCTCCTCGCGGGTATGAGGATTGATGATGATGAAATCGCCGAAGCCGAAGCGCTCCTTAATGGTTTTCCTCAGGTCCTGCGGATAGCTTTTCGAGTTCTTGTCTATAAACGAAGCCGAGAGCTGAGCCGCATAAGCATCATTGCTCGACTCCGACGACTGAAGTATAAAAGGAATCACCAGCCCGCATTTCCTCACATAGCGTCCGAACATATATCCCGCATACTGGTCCTTCGCCCCGTCGCGCTTAAAGCTCATGTCTGATATAATACCCAGTATGCTGTCCTTATAGCGGTCGAATATAGCCACCGCCTCCTCATAGTCGCGCGCAAGCTGAATCTTTGGCCTCCCCCTCATCCTCAGCGTACGCTGATGGGCATTGAGAGCCTCCTTGGCAAACTCCCGGCTTTGTTCCAGCACAAAATGGTACAGGTGAGTAAGGGCCGAAGAATAAAACCTGATGGAATCCTCCACCAGCAGTATGGTTTGCACGCCCACGCTGGCCGTATCGTCGGCCACGTTCATGTTGTCCTCAATAAGCTTGATGATGGCAATAAGCAGCTCCGAGTTGCCCAGCCAGCTGAACACATAGTCTATGGCGCTAAGGTCTTCCTCGCCCACCCGCTTGCTCACCTCGCGCGAGAAAGGCGTGAGCACCACGATAGGGATATGCGCATAGCGGTTCTTGATTTCCCGCGCCGCCACAAAGATGTCGCTGTTGTCCATGTTGGGCATGCAGATGACAAGCTCGAAATGCCTGCGGGCCAGCTCCGCCAGAGCCTCCTCCTCGGAAGCCACCTGCGCGAACCTCGGCGGGTATCGCAGGTTGAGCGAGATATACTCGTTGAAAATCTGCTCGTCTACGCGGCCGTCATCTTCCAGCATAAAGGCGTCGTACTTGGCGGCAATAAGCAGCACGTTGTAGATACGCTTGTTCATCAGGTTGGCGAAAGACGTATCCTTCAGCACAAGTTTTTTGAAATCGGGAATATTACTCATTGGATATAATTATTTGCGCCAAAGATAGGTTTTTGCATTCAAGGATTGGGACAGCAGCGGCAGCGCTCGTCGGCCCGATGCCGATTTGGAATGTAGTGAGCAGCCTGAAGCTTAGCGCCCGTCTGCACGCTCCCGGGAAGAAGCCTTGGAGGCGATCACAAATGTGATCCGCCTGCGGAAAACCGGCGGAAGCCGATCACGGATGGAATTTACCCCAAAAAGTTTTCCGCAAGGCGTGCACGAATCGAATTTCCTTGCGGAAAACTTTCTGAAGAAAATTTCAAATCGAATTTCCTTGCGGAAAACTTTCTGGAGAAAATTTCAAATCGAATTTCCTTGCGGAAAACTTTCTGGAGAAAATTTCAAATCGAATTTCCTTGCGGAAAACTTTTTGAAGGAAATTTCAAATCGAATTTCCTTGCGGAAAACTTTTTGAAGGAAATTCCAAATCGAATTTCCTTGCGGAAAACTTTTTGGGGCAAATCACAAACGTGATCGGCTTCCCGGTTGAAAAATGAGGGGGGTCAAGCAGGTCATTCGCCCGCCCAAACAGGTGAGAATGATTCTCGGCACAGCCCTTGCTTGATTTGTTCCGGCAGCTTTTTTGCCGCATTGAAACCTAATCCCTATATTCAAACTTTCTTTTATAACACTTAAAATCAAATCACATGAAAACGAAATCCTGCAAACCCTCCGGCCGGCGACTCGCAGCCCTCCTTGCCATCACACTGATAGCATTAGCCCCCACCGCCACCAAGGCGCAAACGCAGCCCCTCTACCACCCCGGCGACATAGCCGTCATCAACGGCATGATAGATAATAACGGCCTGAAATGGACGAAAGCTCCTGCGGATGGCAGCGCGCTGCCTGATGATTGGAAGAAGTATGATATTTATACCTATGGCGGAATTAAAGTGAAGAAGGCTCCTGCAAAGCTTGATTATTGGCATATATATCATGTTAAATGGTCGGACAATGCAACGAATAAGCGGATAATAGAGCTGCATCTGAGTGGTAAAAAACTGAGCGGAGTGCTGGATGTTTCTGGCCTGACTCATTTAATGCAGCTCTCTTGCAGCTTTAATCGTTTGACTTCGCTCGATATTTCGGGACTAACCGATTTAACGCAGCTCTCTTGCAGCTTTAATCGTTTGACTTCGCTCGATGTTTCGGGACTAACCGATTTAGCAAACCTTGTTTGTAACGACAATAGTTTGGCTTCACTTGATCTTTCTGTACATACTAAATTGGTAAAGCTTACTTGCCACAAAAATAGTTTGAAGTCGCTGGATGTTTCTGGGCTGACTAATTTAACATACCTTGCTTGCAGCCACAATATTTTGAGGTCGCTGGATGTTTCTGGGCTGACTAATTTAGAAAAGCTTCATTGTGCAGCTAATGGATTGGACTCACTGGATGTTTCCGGACTGACCAATTTAAGCGACCTTGATTGCCGTTGGAATTATCATATGACTTCTCTGAACGTTTCAGGGCTTAAGAAGTTAGAGCGCCTTGATTGCTTCGAGACTTGCCTGACTTCGCTTGATCTGAGTGGCTCGCCCGCCTTATCCCAATTTTTCGGCATAGCTCAAGGAGGAGGAGATTGGAAGACGTTGGTGCTCGTAATGTACTACAACGAAGCAAGCTCGAAATACGAAGCAAACATAGAGTTGAATAATCCAACCGGCTTGGCAAAAGGATTAACCTATTCTGACGGCAAACTGATAGCCGACAACGATACTGTTGCCAAAACCGATTTCAGTGTCGAAACCGGCCTTGCCGGCAAAAAACTTTCAGGCCATATAAGGCTGGAGTATAAAACGCTCGAACAAGACAGAACCTGCTGGGCTGGAGTGCCGTCCGAACTTGCAAACCTTATTGCACTTCCTGATTACGAAACCTTATTTTTGAGCCTTAAAGACGCAGGAACGACGGGCGCAACCATCAGCAACGACACTCTATACACCAAAGCGGAAGGAACGGTGATTGTCACCGTAACGCTTACAAATAATATACCCGTAAAATCGAGTTACACAACAGACGTCACACTTAAGGTAGAGAATGTCTACCACCCAGGCGACATTGCGGTCATTAATGATCTTATAGACAAGAACGTACTTAAATGGGAGAAGATTCTGGAGAAAGGGCGTTCGATGCCATGGTGGGATGTTACATGGTCGGAAACAGAGACGAACAGGCGGATAGTGCAACTGAGTATTGCTTATGGACTGAGTTATAACGGGACGCTGGATGTTTCGAAGCTTACATATTTAGAGGTACTTTATTGCAGCAACAATAGTTTTACTTCGCTGAATGTTTCGGGGCTTAACAATTTAACTAAACTTACTTGCAACAACAACCAACTGACTTCACTGGATGTTTCGGGACTAAACAATTTAACGAAACTTACTTGTAACAACAACAACCATCTGACTTCGCTGAATGTTTCGGGGCTTAACAATTTGGTGGAACTTAATTGCAGAGATAACCAACTGACTTCGCTGAATGTTTCGGGGCTTAGCAATTTAAGTAAGCTTAATTGCGGCAAAAATAAACTGACTTCGCTCTATACTTCTGGGCTTAACAATTTAGATAAACTTGATTGCGACTATAACCAATTTACTTCACTGGATGTTTCGGGGCTTAAAAGTTTAAGGTATTTGCATTGCAACAACAACCAACTGACTTCGCTCAATGTCTCTGGGCTTAACAATTTAGCTGAACTTGATTGCAGCTATAACCAATTTACATCGCTCGATGTCTCTGGGCTTAACAATTTAACTAAACTTCATTGCGGGAACAACCAACTGACCTCGCTGGATGTGTCGGGGCTTAAGACTTTAAGATATTTGTCTTGCCAAAACAACCAACTGACTTCGCTCGATCTAACAACTTTATCCCAGTTAAAACATTGTTACGGCGGCCACCAAACCCAACACATCACTCTTCACCGGAACCGCACAACAAAGCAGTACGAAGCAAGCATAGCTCTGAATAATCCCACCGACCTTGCGAAAGGGCTATCCTATTCGGACGGCAAGCTAATCTCCAAGAAGAAATCCATTAAATCCACAAGCTTTGTGGCCCAGACCGGACAGGATGGCAAGCGCCTCTCCGGCACCCTCATCCTAACCTATGCAGATTAGCGCTTCCCCCGAACGCACACCTATTATTATATAGCAACCATGGCTGCTTATAACACCGGCGACATTGCCGCCGTAAACGACATCATAGAGCGCAACGGCCTCGGATGGGACAAGGCGCCGGACGACGGCAGCTCTATTCCCGACGGCTGGACAGGCGCCCTGTGGTCGGACAGCGATTCGGACAGGCGAATCACAGAGCTATTCCTCTCGCAGCAAAAGCTCGTCGGAGAGCTGAATCTTACGGCCCTCACCCAGCTGAGGCGCTTAGATTGCCGCGACAACCGGCTGAGCGCGCTCGACGTCGGCAAGCTCTACCTCTTAAGCGACCTCGATTGCAGCTACAACCAACTGACGGCTCTCAACCTGAAGGATACGCCCGCAGTGTCGTTCTTCATCGGCCGAGGGCAAAGCGCCTGCGTCACGCTGAGCTGGCACCGCTCATTCCAAAGGTTCGAGGTCACCACAAGCATGACCACCATCTTCAGCCTGGCAAGAGGCATCAAGTATGCAAGCGGCAAGCTGATTGCCAAGGACGACAGCCTGCTGTCCACCTGCTTCGCCGTAGAAACCGGGCTCGCGGGCAAGTTCCTCTCCGGAGAGCTCAGCATAAGCTACCGTTAGACTGTCAAATAATCAACGTATAAACACATAAGCATCATGAACCACCTGTTTAATTTCAAATCCTTCTTCCGCTTCCTCAGGAAGAATCAGCTCTATACCGCCATCAACGTATGCGGCCTGGGCCTCTCGCTCATGTTCGTCATACTCATTGCCGCATATACGGCCGGCGAGCTGCTTACCGATAGCGGTCGAAGCAAGAAAGACCGCATGTATCTGCTGACCAACGCCGGCGGCTCCGACAAAGACCTCGAAGTCTTCTACGGCACCGCTTTCAGGCTTTCCGACCGCCTGGCCGAGCGCTACCCGGAGATAGAGATGCTCTGCCCCATAGCTCCTCAGCGCGGCACCGTCGTTGCCAACATCGGAGGCGATGCCGACAACCGCTTCCAGGCCGAGCTGCTCTTTGCCGACAGCACCTTCTTCAGCATGTTCGACTTCCCGCTGCTGCAAGGCTCGGCCGGGGAGGTGCTGAAGGACAAGATGAGCGCCGTAGTATCCGACGCCTTCGCGCGCAGGGCTTTCCCGGGACGCAATCCGGTGGGCGAGGTCGTGAGGCTGCGCGATACGCTGGTCTTCACCGTCAGCGGCGTGATGAAAAACATCCGAGGCTCGTCCATCCGCGAGGCCGACATCATTATACGCATAGACAACGTAGGCTACTTCAATTCGTCAATGGATTCGCCTGAGTTCAACAACGCAGGCAGCGCGCTTATCTTCGCACTGGCCCGCGAGGGAACCGACCTGCGCTCCCTCTCGGACGACATGACGGCCTACTTCAAGGAGATATTCTGGTTCTACCGGCGAGGGATATTTACCCGCGCCGACTTCACGCCCTACCGCGACGTTTATTTCTCAGGCATTGAAGACGGCGAGATGCTTAATTCCGGCAACCGCGAGCTGGTGCGAATACTGCTGCTCGTAGGGCTGCTGATACTGGGCTTCGCCGTAACGAACTACATCAACCTCACCACGGCGCAGGCCGGATTCCGTGCAAGGGAGATGGCCGCACGCCGGCTGCTGGGATCGACGCGACGGGAGCTCGTCGTGCGCTTAGTGCTCGAATCAACCGTGCTCAGCCTGATAGCCTTCGTGGCCGGACTCCTCCTCGCCCTGGCCGCCGAAGGATATGCATCCATGCTGCTGGAGAAAACGATCAGTATTGCGGAGCTCGTCAGCCCGGTATCCCTTGCAGGATGCATTGCGCTGGTAGCCCTGCTGGGAATAGCCGCAGGCATCATCCCCGCCATAATAATCTCGCGCGTAAAGCCTGTCGACATCATGAAAGGCAGCCTGAGGACAAAGAGCAAGATGGTGCTGAGCAAAGTCTTCATCACCTTCCAGAACACCATAACCATAGCCCTCATAGCAGCATCGCTCACCATGCTACTGCAGCTCAACCATCTGGTGAAGGCGCCGCTGGGCTATCGCACCCAAAACATTATAGACATCCCAACCGACAACATTGGCGACAAGCAAAAGATGATAGCCCTGCGCAACGAGCTTGCCGGCCTCGCCTGCGTGCAGCAAACCTCCTTCTGCGCAGGCACGCCCTACACGCGCGGCAATAACAACACGATAGTGTACAAAGGCCGCAACCTTTCGACGCAGCATCTCACAGGCGACAGCGCCTTCCTCAGCATCCTCGGCTTGGAAGTGCTGCGCAACAACGGGCTCGAAAGCGGCAAGGGCATCTTCCTCACCCAATACGCCCTCAAGGAATTTGAGCTGCCCGACGACGCCGCCGAAGTCCTTTTCAACGACAGCCGGACGGAGCAGATTGCCGGCATAGTGAGAGACTTCCACCTGCGCGACATCACCGCCCCCGAGCAGCCCGTCATAATAAGGATACGCGACATGGAGCGCGAGTTTTATCCCTGGAACCTCCTCGTCGCGGTGCAAGGCAATCCCTCCGAGGCATACAGCGCAGTGCAGGAAGCCTACGGAAGGGTGATAAAGCTCGACTTCGACGGCAAGTTCATCGACCGCCAGGTAGCCGACAACTTTGCCTCGCTGTGGCGCACCTCCACCATAGTGAGCCTCTTCGCCTCCATAGCCCTGCTCATCTCGCTGCTCGGCCTTGTGGCGATGTCGACCTACTACGTTCGCCGGCGCGCTAAGGAAGTAGCCGTCCGCAAAGTCTTCGGCTCCAACAAGCCCGACATACTGATGCGACTCACGGGCTCCTTCCTGATATACGTCGGCCTGGCCTTCCTCATTGCCGTGCCCGTCATCTGGTATCTGATGCGCGGCTGGCTGTCGGCCTACGAGCACCGTATAGCCCTCAGCCCCGCGATATTCGCCGGCGCCGGCCTGTTTTGCCTCTTAGTGTCATTCATAGCCGTGTTCCGCCAAAGCTATCAGGCCGCAGAAGAAAACCCCATAAAGAGCCTGAAATCCGAATAATCCGAAAGGCCGGCAAAAAAGAAGGTCATTCCCCACCCAGGCAGGAATGACCCTCTTTTTTGAGCGGCAATAGCTTTTGACACATTCTTAAACGGCTTCCCGCCTCAGCGGTCTTCCCACTCCTCCAGCACCGCGTTGGCTCTGCCACGAGCTGCGTTCACATAAGGAGTATCGCTACATCGGTCGAGTATCTCGATAGCCTCCTCAGCATGCCGTATCGAGAGCTCTTTGTTGGGAACTTTATACTGATAGAATACAGCCATGTTGGCTAAAGTATCTGCAACATCAGGATTCCAGGCTTGCGGATGCTCTGCGGCTAAGCTTCTGCATTTCTCCAAACATTCTTTGTAGTAGACTTCAGCCTTTGCATAATCCGGTTCGGTTTTGTTGGCATACAAATTTCCAAGATTGTTGAGAGCCATGGCTACGTTAGGATTGTAAGCTTGCGGATTAGTCCCGGCCAGCTCTCTATATATATCCAATGCTTCGGTATAACATTCTTCAGCCTCTTCATATCGCTTCATATTATCGTACACAGCTCCCAGATTGTTGAGAGAGGTTGCGAGATCAGGATTGTATGTCTTTGCATCCTTTGCAGCCAAGCCTCTGCGTAATTGCAGAGCTTCCTTGTGATATCCCTTCGCCTGATCGTAGTCTT
>JAITGS010000022.1 GCA_031280435.1 Tannerellaceae bacterium
AACAACAATTGTCGTACTGCCTGACTTATTCTTTCGTTTGCGTATAAACATGACGCCGAATATAGTTAAAAAAGCCTCGATTCACCCAAAACGGGGTGAATCGAAAACCTAATCCAATAACAATCAGCGCTTTGGAATCTTGCCGAAAATGACGTGGCGAAGTCAGGAAAAAAACGTAACGTAGAAACGCAAACCTTAATTTTTTTAAGGATCGTCATCGTGTCGGTCGCATGAGCGCGTTAGATTGGTAAAATAGTCATCGTGACTATTGCCCTCCGGGATTTTGGGAGCCAATAGTATTCGCAACTATTGCCCCTCCAAATTCCGAAAGGCAATAGTGTTCGTTACTATTGCCTTTCGGAAATTACGGCTGGGGCTGTTCAAAAGCAAGTCAGGCTCGAACAGTAGACTGTTGGGGACTTCTAATAATTAGATTTTTCAAGGCTTGCGACGGAGGCAAAAGCGGAGTGTACTTTAGTACATGAGCATTTTGCCGACAGAGCGAAACGCAGAAAAAGCAATTATTAGACGTTCCCTGTTTTTAATGGCTCCTCCCGTTTGCCGGTGCGGTATGAGAGTCTGAGGCTCAGCTCTTGCTGTCCTCCGCTTTCTCGTCCTGCATCAGCAGCGCTTTTCCTTTTTCGGTGGTGAAGTATCGCTGCAGCGGGCTCGAGGGCTTGGTGGGGATTCGCATGGCCAGCAGGCCCGATTCGAGCAGCGGGCGGATGATGTTCTGGCGGAAGCGTGTGCGGTTGGATTGCTGGACGAGGCGCATCATATCGGTTATCTGCATGGGCTTGATGCAGGCTGCGAGTATGTCTTCGGCCTTGTCGACGTAGGAAATATCGACAGCCGGGCAGGCTTTGGATATTTTGGAGACGTACACCGGCCATTCGGCTTCGGCTTCGGCTTTGACCGGTTCTACAATAGCCGGGGCTGCTGCTGTTGCTGCGGGTTCGCTGAGGCCTCGGCCTCCGTAGGTCATGGAGAAGGAGAAGCACTCGTCGTTGCGAACTTTTATCTCGTAGTGTTTGTCGTAGTACGGAGCATACTTCAGGATGTTGGCACGTCCGGAGCCCGGTTCGCCCGTCCATCCCATTGCTCGGAATACCTGTGCGATGAGGGGGTTCTTGTCGTTCGGTTCGGGCAGCTCGTGCAGGTCGGCGCTTCCGGGCTGCACCCTGACGCCGTTCTCGGTGATGATGCGGTCGGAGAATATCAGCAGGCGTGAGGGGTATCGGTAGGTATATTCTTTATGGATTAAAAAGTTGGAGAGAATCTCATCGAATATCTTTTCCCGCACGTCTACGCTGCCGTTGCTTATAAAGCGTTCGGGCATATTGCGGCAGATGAACTTTTTCAGCCGCGGCCATGCCTCCATCAGGTTTGAGAAGATAATATCGCGATCGTCGTACCTGCTTTCGAGGTATTCGGATGCGGGCTTGGAGAATTCTTTGAAGGTGACGTTCCTGTATACGGCTTCGATGCGATGGATGACCGGGCTGTAATTCTGTATGGCATCTTCCTTGCCGAAGAGCAGTATGGAGGCCAGCGTAAAGCCGTCTTTGCCGCCAACTAAGTCGCGCCTGCGGAAGCCCTCCTTGTGCAGAATCTCCTCGTTGCTTAGCGATAGCCAGGGATGAGAGGGATTGGCTTCTGCAATGGCTTTGCGCATTATCAGGAAGGCAGCTTCGTCGAGCTCCGAAAATTTGAGGAAGGGCGACACCACATTCTCCGACGATTCGTTTTGCTTCCTCAGGTAAAGATTCTCCACCAGATGGTAGTTGTACGTGATGTCTACGGTTTCGCTGCCCATTCTGTCGTAGGCTTTCCCTTTGAACCTGTGTACCTCGGCGCTGGGGGGAACGTCTACGTACAGCAGCGTGCTGTTTCCTATCGTAAGCGCTACGGGCTTCAAGTCGACGGCGGGCGACATCTCTTTTTCCATGGCGTAATCGAAGCGGGCCAGCATGTTGGCGAGGAAGATCTGTGCTACGCCTACAATCTTGCCGAAATCGTGAACGCCTATGATCAGCTTCCCTCCGTCTTTGTTGAGGAAGGCGCAAACGGATTGAAAAACAGAGTCCGTCAATTCGGTGCTGCACTTGCTGAATTCAACGAACCTTGTTTCTCCTTGTTTTAGTATCTGCTTTATTTCCTTCTCATCCATGTCAATGAGTATGCTTTGTTTTTTCGTTGTATGATTTCCGAACGGGTTAATACTTATGTGTAACAAATTTTGCGCCTTAAAGATAGTAATAGAAATCGGATGAGCCGCAATCGTTCGGGCTTCTAAGGTTATCTTGAGAAAGCTCTGCGCCAGGGTTTGTCTTGTTTTCTCGATTTCTTTTCGGCTCTGTTCTTGTCGAACCTGTCGTAAAAGGGAGTTGTTGTCTCTGCTTTGCGTGCATCTCGGCCGTAGGGTTTTACGCTTGGCTTCTTGTCTTTTTTCTTCTTCTTCGAGGTCTCTTTATAGGGCTTGGAGTTTTTCCATTCTTTTTTCTTGCGTGGAGGTTCTTCTTCGCTTACGGTGTGTATGTGCCCTGCTTCTTTGTAGTAGTTTATCATACGGTTAAATTCGAGCGACACCATTCGCTTGATGATGTCTTCCTTGTCGAGCCAGGCCAGTTTGCGGAAGATGGCCGGCATCAGCGGAGCTATCTCGGCTTCGTCCACTTTCACTTTCTCTATCTTGTCGACCAAGTTTACGATTTGCTTTTCGCATATTGCTTTGCCTTCGGGTATATCGGCTTTCTCGAACTTCTTGTTGAGCGTTGTTTCTATGCTGCGTATTTTGCTTTTCTCGCGGATATGGCAGAGCGATATGGCTATGCCTGTTTTGCCGGCGCGTCCGGTTCTGCCGCTGCGGTGCGTGTATGATTCCACTTCGTCGGGCAGGCCGTAGTTGATGATGTGGGTGAGGTCGTCGACGTCGAGCCCTCGTGCGGCCACGTCTGTTGCCACGAGCAGCTGTATGTTCCGGATCCTGAACTTCTGCATCACGGCGTCGCGCTGTGCCTGGCTCAGATCGCCGTGCAGCGAGTCGGCATTGTATCCGTCGTGCATCAGCTGGTCGGCTATCTCCTGCGTTTCCCGTCGCGTGCGGCAGAACACTATGCCGTAGATGTTGGGATAGTAGTCGGCTATGCGTTTCAGTGCAAGGTACCTGTCTTGCGCTCTCACCATATAATATATGTGGCGGATGTTGTTGTTTCCTTCGTTCCGCCTCCCTATCACTATCTCTTTAGGGTGATTCATATACTTCCGGGCTATGGATGCTATGCCTTGCGGCATGGTTGCCGAGAACAGCAGCATGTTTCGTCCGGCAGGCACTGCGGCCAGTATGTCTTCTATGCTTTCGGAGAAGCCCATGTTCAGCATTTCGTCGGCTTCGTCGAGTATCACGTTCCGAACCAGGCGCAGGTCTACGGTTTTGCGGTTCATGAGGTCGAGCAGCCGTCCGGGCGTGGCCACTACTATATGCACGCCGCGCTTGAGGGTTTTGATTTGGCTTTCTATGCTCGAGCCTCCGTAAACCGGCAGCACTATCAGCGCTTCCATGTACTTTGAGTAGTCGTTCAGGTCGTCGGAAATCTGGAGGCAGAGCTCGCGTGTAGGGCACAGGATAAGAGCTTGTGGCTGATTAGTTGCAATGTCTATGTTTTGCAGTATAGGCAGGCCGAAAGCGGCAGTCTTGCCGGTACCCGTCTGGGCCAGCGCTATAACGTCGTTATCATCGCCGAGCAGAAAAGGTATGACTTCTTCCTGCACGGGCATCGGGGTTTCATACCCCATTTCGCGGATTGCCTTCAAGATTGGCAAGGCAATTCCTAATTCTTCGAATGTTTTCAATTGTTGATTATAAATTAAGAGAAGGCGCAAAAGTACGAAGAAAGTAAGAGATTATGAAACCCTTGCTTAAAAGGGGGATTGGGGAGGCCTCAGCTGTTGCCTGCCGCCAGCACCGCGTTGGCAATTTTGCGCGCTCTTCTCACCAGGGCGGAATCGTCGCTGCATAGATCGAGTATGAGTACAGCCGCCGCTGCATGCTGTATGGAGAGCACTTTGTCGGGACGCTGATACTGATAAAATAAAGACATGTTGACTAAAACAAGTGCGAAATGAGGATTCCAGGCCTTCGGATACTCTGCGGCTAAGGCCCCGTATGTCTCCGTACATTCCTTGTAGAAAGCTTCGGCCTTGGCATAATCCGGCGCGGGCTTGTCGGCATAGAAGTTCCCAAGACTATTGAGACTTGAGGCTAAGTCCGGATTGTATGCTTGCGGATTATTCCGGGCCAGCTCTCTGCGTATCGCTAATGCTTCGGTATGATATTTTTCGGCCTCTTCATAGTCTTTCATATTATAATACACGGTTCCCAGATTATTTAGAGAGGTTGCAAGATCGGGATTGTGTGTCTTGGCATCCTTTGCAGTCATTTCTCTGTATAATTGCAGGGCGTTCTTGTGGTATGCTTCCGCCTGCGTATATTCTGCCTTGTCCCGGTGCCATTCTCCAAGATTGTTGAGAGTAATGGCAAGAACCGGATTATATTTGTCAGAGTCTTTTTTTGCCAGCTCTCTATATATCTCCAGCGCTTCATTATAGCGTTCTTCCGCCTGCCCGTACTCTCCCTTATCCCCGCACAAAGCGCCAAGATTGTTGAGAGTCACGGCTAAGCCGGGCTTATAGGTTTGCGGATCCTCATCGTTTAAGCGTCTGGCTATTTCCAAGGCTTCCGCATAAGCTTTTTCGGCTTCCGAATATTCATTCGATTGCCAAAATATCATCCCCAGATTATTCAGTACGCTGGCTCTTTGCTCGGCAGATAGCTCCATCTCCAGACAATGCTTTAAATATCCTTGTGCTTCCCTGAAGCGGTTAAGACTATAATAGAACTTAGCCGCAGCTAATGTGTTATCGAATGAAGGCCATGTGTCGACAGCCATATTGTAATTCCCGCATGCTTCATCGAATTGAGAGTTGGCTATATAGAGCCTGGCCCGGAAGATGTAGAACTCGGCATCCTTTTCCTTTTTATATGCATCGAGCCGTGCTATGGCTTTGGCGTATTCGCCTTTCTCCACAAATGGCTTTGTGGCTTGCAAGTAATCGGGCAAGTCTTTTTCGGCAAGTTGTTGCTGCAGTTCCTCAATGGTTTTATCGCGAAGGGCTATTTTATGGAGCAGTGTATCGTCCACAATGTTCGCGGCTATTTCAGGAGTAACTATCGCAGGCTCGGCCTTAAATATCTGGGTCAACAAAACGCCAACCACTGCAATTATTAATGTGGCGAGCATATAAACAATGTTATTGCTTATCAGGGCTGCCGCGGCTGCTATCACTCCAAGGGCAACACAAGAAATTATGATTGTAGTCTTCATAAACGCAGTTATCATTTAAAATTTCAGCCGGCAAGGTAGGCGATAAAAATCGCAATGTAAAAGGAGCCTGCGCAAGCTAATGCAAATAATGGAGGTTAGCCGAACATTTTCGCAAGCTTTAGCGATTGTGGAGAAAGCTCGCGAACACGTTCGCAAGCTTTAGCGATTGTGGAGAAAGCTTGCGAACGCGTTCGCAGACTTTAGCGATTGTGGAGAAAGCTTGCGAACGCGTTCGCACAAGACTGAAATGGCTTCAGTTCTTCGACACGTTTCAACGGCGCGGTATCCAAATGTTTCGGTGTCTCGACGGAGCTGCGGCGGCACATCACAAGGCTTCGGATGGCGCCAACGGGATGGCGGCATGCAAAACAACAGTATTGACCGGGCTGCGGATGCTGCCCGCATCGACCGTCATTCGTGCGATGAGGCCGGAAAAATTTGGAGATGTCGGAAAAGCGTGTAATTTTGCGACGAAATAAAACGAGGCGTATGCAGAACATAACAATATCTCATATTATTGCTCCCCTAAGTATTATTCTCATATTGCGAAAGCAAATCGGGAAGTGAGACTGTTATGCCTTATGTTTTTGATAGTTTAAAAGGCGCCTCTCTCGCTTCCAAAGTGAGGGAGGTTTTTTCTTTATAAGGGTATATACTTAATTTAGATATTATGTCAAACGAGAGATTATTTATTTTCGACACTACCCTGCGCGACGGCGAGCAGGTTCCCGGCTGCCAGCTGAGCCTCAGCAAGAAGGTGAAGCTGGCGAAAAAGCTGGCGGCAATGGGAGTAGATGTCATAGAGGCCGGCTTCCCGGCTTCGGGCCAGGAGGATTTCGATAGCGTTGTTGCCATATCGAAGGAAGTTAGCAAAACGAGCATCTGCGCCCTGACCCGCGCGGTTGAGAAAGACATCGACCTGGCCGCCGAGGCGCTCCGCTATGCCACCTACAAGCGCATCCACACCGGCATAGGAACATCTGAGTTTCACATTCAGGGCAAGTTCCGCTCTACTCGCGACGACATACTCCAGCGGGCCATAGCCTGCGTGAAGTATGCCAAGCGCTACGTGGAGGATGTGGAGTTTTACGCCGAGGATGCCGGCCGCACCGACAACGACTATCTGGCCCGCGTGGTGGAAGCCGTAATCAAGGCCGGCGCAACCGTTATCAACATCCCCGATACGACGGGCTACTGCCTTCCCGAAGAATACGGCGCGAAGATTCGCTACCTTGTAGAGAATGTGACAGGTATAGACAAGGTGACAATATCGACGCATTGCCACAATGATCTGGGGCTGGCCACGGCCAATACCATACAGGGCGTACTGAACGGAGCCCGGCAGGTGGAAGTGACCGTCAACGGCATAGGCGAACGGGCCGGCAACACCTCGCTCGAGGAGATCGTCATGATCATCAACAGCCATAAGCTGCCCTACCTGCTGGACGTAAAGCCTGTTTACATCAGCGACCTGAGCAATACCGTTTCGAGCATGATGAACATGCCGGTGCAGCCGAACAAGGCAATAGTGGGGCGCAATGCTTTTGCCCACTCGTCGGGCATACACCAGGACGGCGTCATAAAAGACAGGAGCACCTACGAGATTATCAATCCCGAAGATGTGGGCATAGACAGCAACATGATAGTGCTTTCGGCACGCAGCGGACGGGCAGCCCTGAAGCAGCACCTCAAGAGCTTCAGCGTGGATATAGACAACGGCAAGCTGGACGACGTGTACAAGCGCTTTGTGGAATTAGCCGAAAGGAACAAATACTTCACCAATGCCGATGTGCTGAAGTTAGTCAGGAAGGATTACAGGAAGATGCAGCGATATACGCTGGAGTACATGCAGGTGACTTCGGGCAAAGAGCCCATAAAGCCGGTGGCAAGCGTAGGCATCCTTGATAACGACAGCCTCATCGAAGCCTCGGCTACCGGCAGCGGCCCCGTAGATGCGGTTATCAGGGCCATCAACCAGGCCATAGTATTGAAGAGGGATAACGACGAGGGCAGGAAAAAGCTTGCCACGTTCAGCATACATGCCGTTGAGTCGGGCAGCGAAGTGGTAGGCAAGGCTCACATAAGCCTCAACTACGACAAGAGAATCTTCCACGGCTATGCCGCTCATACGGATATAATAGTTGCCTCGGCCGAGGCTTATATAGATGCAATAAACAAAATATCGGAATGAAAACTCTATTTGATAAAATATGGGACAGACACGTTGTCGACACACTGCCCGACGGAACGGTGCAGTTGTATATAGACCGTCTGTATTGCCATGAAGTAACAAGCCCGCAGGCTTTCGACGGCCTGCGTCGCCGCGGACTGAAGCCTCTGCGCCCCGACAGGGTTATATGCGTGGCCGATCATAATATCCCGACCGTCAATCAGGATAAACCTATCAGCGATCTGGTATCGCGCCACCAGGTGGAGACGCTCGAAAAGAACTGTCGGGAGTTCGGACTGACTTACTACGGTATAAGGCATCCGCGCAACGGCATAGTGCATGTTACGGGGCCTGAGCTCGGACTGACCCTGCCCGGTATGACCGTAGTGTGCGGCGATTCGCATACGTCTACTCACGGAGCTCTCGGCGCCGTAGCCTTCGGCATAGGCACAAGCGAAGTAGAGATGACGCTCGCCACGCAGTGCCTCCTCCAGCGCAAGCCTAAGACGATGCGGATAAACGTTGACGGGCGCCTGAGGCGCGACGTTACGGCCAAAGACCTGGCTCTGTTTCTTATCAGCAAGATGACCACCGGAGGAGCCACAGGCTATTTCGTGGAATATGCTGGCGAAACCATCCGCAACTGTACGATGGAGGAACGTCTAACGATTTGCAACATGTCCATAGAAATGGGTGCAAGAGGCGGCATGATAGCCCCGGACGAGAAGACCTTCGAGTACGTCTACGGCACCGACTTCGCTCCCCGCTGGGATGCCTGGGATAAGTCGAAGGCCGAATGGACGGCGCTGTGCAGCGATGATGATGCCGTATTCGATGCCGAGTTCAGCTTCCGCGCCGAGGCAGTCGAGCCCATGGTAACGTTCGGTACCAATCCCGGCATGGCCATGGGCATACGCGAAAGAATCCCCGTGCCCGAATCGGCCGAAGACAGCGAGCGCTCCTCGTGGCTGAAAGCTTTGGAGTATATGGGCTTCGAGCCCTGGGAGCCTATCCTCGACAAGCCTGTCGACTACGTCTTCCTCGGAAGCTGCACCAACGGGCGTATAGAAGATTTCGCAGCCTTCGCTTCCATAGTCAAAGGGAAGAAGAAAGCCGACAATGTTACGGCATGGCTCGTGCCCGGCAGCCATACGGTGGCAAAGCAAATCCGCGCCAGGAATATAGACAAGATACTCGAAGAGGCCGGCTTCGAACTACGTCAGCCCGGATGCTCGGCCTGCCTGGCGATGAACGACGACAAAGTGCCTCCCGGAAAGTATGTGGTATCCACATCGAACCGCAACTTCGAAGGACGACAGGGCCCCGGCGCGCGTACCATACTCGCCAGCCCCATAGTTGCCGCCGCCGCCGCCATAACCGGCAAGATTACCGACCCAAGGGAGATTTACACCTACGAAAGCTGAACTGCCGAATAAAATGCAACACATATAAATATCTAATAGCAGAATCAAAATGAAAGAACGATTCGAAACAATAACATCCACTTGCGTTCCCCTCCCGCTGGAGAATGTGGATACCGACCAAATCATCCCCGCTCGCTTCCTGAAGGCCACCACCAAGGACGGCTTCGGCGAACTCCTGTTTCACGACTGGAGGTTCGACAAGGCCGGAGATCCTAATCCCGACTTTGTGCTCAACCGGGGACGGCACAAGGGAATCATACTCGTAACGGGCAAGAACTTCGGTAGCGGAAGCAGTCGCGAACATGCCGCATGGGCCATAGCCGGCTACGGCTTCAGAGCGATAGTAAGCAGCTTCTTCGCCGATATATTCAAGAACAATGCGCTGAACAACGGCTTGCTGCCCGTGGTTGTGTCGCAGCTGTTCCTTGCCGAAACGCTGGATCTTCTGGCGGAATTTCCTGAGGCTATGCTGACGATAGACCTGCCGGAGCAAACGATTCACTCGCATCTGTCGGGACGGGTGGAGTCTTTCGAGATCAATCCCTTCAAAAAGGAATGTCTGATTAAGGGACATGACGATATCGACTATCTCTTGTCCCGCAAAGACATAATCGAGGCTTACGAGAAGCGCGTATGATAGAGATAATGGACACAACCCTGCGCGACGGCGAGCAAACCTGGGGCGTTTCGTTCGCCGCGCAGGAGAAGCTGAGCATCGCGCAGGCAGCCATAGTCGAGCTCGGAATAGACCGCATCGAGATTGCCTCGGCAAGAGTGTCGGCCGGCGAGATGGAGTGCGTGAAGCGAGTGGCCGCGTGGGCCGAGCGCTTAGGATACTTAGAGCGGCTGGAGGTGCTGGGATTCATTGACGGCGGACGTTCTCTCGAATGGATAAGAGAGGCCGGATGCCGCACCGTGAACCTACTCTGCAAAGGCTCGTATCGCCACGTCACGGAGCAGCTCCGCAAAACTCCCGACGAGCACTTGGATGATATACGCAGAGAGATTGACGCAGCCTGCAAGATGGGCTTAGCCGTTAATGTATATCTGGAAGACTGGTCGAACGGCATGCAGAGCTCGCACGAATATGTTTATCACATGGTCGACGAGCTGCAATACCTGCCCATACGGCGAATAATGTTGCCGGATACCCTCGGCATACTTAATCCTCTCGAAGCCTACGAATACTGCAAAGCGATGACGAGCCGCTATCCCGCCGTTCACTTCGATTTTCATGCTCATAACGACTACGACCTGGCTGTTGCCAATGTTTACTCTGCAATCATTGCCGGAGTGAAGGGCATTCATACCACTATCAACGGCCTGGGCGAACGCGCCGGCAATGCTCCTCTGAGCAGCGTGCTTGCGGTGATAAACGATCAGCTAAACAGATCGACAAGGCTCAATGAGGCGAAGCTCAACTATGTCAGCCGCCTGGTGGAAACCTATTCGGGCATACGCATAGCTCCCAACCGACCCGTCATAGGCGAAGCCGTATTCACTCAGTGCGCCGGAGTACATGCCGACGGCGACAGCAAGAGCAATCTGTACTATAACGATCTGCTGCCCGAACGCTTCGGCCGGGTTCGCGAGTACGCACTCGGCAAGCTCTCCGGCAAGGCCAACATCCGCAAGAACCTCGAAGCCCTGGGCCTCGACGCAGGTCTGGATGATGATAGCATACGCAAGGTAACGGAGCGCGTCATAGAGCTCGGCGACAAGAAGAAGATCCTCACCCAGGCCGACCTTCCCTACATCGTGAGCGATGTGCTGAAAGGCGAGTCGGCTGCCGAACCCTCGGTGCGTATCCTCAATTACTCTCTGTCGCTCACCAAAGACTTGCATCCTGTTGCAACGCTCAGGATTGAGATCAACGGCGAGTTCTACGAACAATCAGCTTCGGGCGACGGGCAGTATGACGCTTTCGTCAAAGCCCTGCGGATGATATATGCAGAGCTCGGACGCCCCTTCCCTACCCTTACCGACTATGCCGTAACCATCCCTCCCGGAGGCCACACCGACGCTCTTGTGCATACCGTTATCCGATGGAATCTCGACGGCGATGAGTTTAAAACCAGCGGCCTCGACGGCGATCAAACGGAAGCCGCAATACAGGCTACCATCAAAATGTTGAACAAAATAGAAAAGTGATTTTATGAACAAGAAACTGAACATTGCGCTCGTTGCGCACGACAGGCGTAAAGCCGACATGGTGGAATGGACACTGCACAACGCCGAGTTCCTATCGCACCATAACCTTATATGCACCGGCACAACCGGCGGACAAATCTCCGGCGCATTTGCCGAGAAAGGCATCTCAGCCGAGATTACCTGCATGCACTCCGGCCCTCTCGGAGGCGATGCCGAGATAGCGGCTATGGTAGTACGCAAGGAGATAAGCCTGGCTATATTCCTTATTGACGACCTCAACCCGCAGCCGCACGAAGCCGACATCCAGATGCTGCTCCGGCAGTGCAGGATTCACAACGTACCTATTGCCTGCAACCGTTACAGCGCCGACCTCATGATAACAAGCTCTCTTTGGGACGAGCCTTCGTATTCGCCGAGCGAGCCGAGATATATACATTTCCACAGAGACTAATACCCGCCGATACAATGAAACTGAAATTAGCTATACTGCCGGGCGACGGCATAGGCCCCGAAGTTGTTCGCGAAGGCCTGAAGGTGATAAGAGCCGTATGCGCACGCTTCGGTCATGAGCTCGCATGCGAGGAGGCCTTGGTTGGAGCCGCAGCTATTGACGCCGCAGGCGATCCTTATCCCGAAGCAACCCACAAGCTCTGCATGGAGTCCGACGCGGTGTTCTTCGGAGCCATAGGCCACCCCAAATATGACAACGACCCCTCGGCCCGAATCAGGCCCGAACAGGGATTGCTCCGAATGAGGCAGATGCTGGGCCTGTATGCCAACGTCCGTCCCGTATCAGCGCTGCCGTCGCTGGTTCATACCTCACCGCTCCGAGCCGACCTGGTTGAAGGAGTAGACTTTGTTTGTATACGAGAACTTACCGGCGGACTGTATTTCGGACGCCCGCAGGGACGCAGCGAGGACGGACTGACGGCCTACGACACCTGCCTGTATTCACGCCACGAGGTGGAGCGCATCGTACGCCTCGCCTTCGACTATGCCATGCGGCGGAGGAGGAAGCTCACCGTGGTCGACAAGGCCAACGTGCTGGCCACTTCACGTCTGTGGCGACAGGTTGCCGGCGAGATTGCCGCGGAATATCCCGGCGTCGAAACCGAATATATGTTTGTAGACAATGCAGCCATGCGCATCATACAGTCGCCGCGGAGCTTCGACGTTATTGTTACCGAAAATATGTTCGGCGATATACTGACCGACGAGGCTTCGGTGATTGCCGGCTCGCTTGGGCTGCTGCCCTCACTGTCGGCCGGGCTGCACACCTCGGTGTACGAGCCCATACACGGCTCGTATCCTCAGGCCGCCGGCAAGAACATTGCCAATCCGCTGGCCTCCATCCTGAGCGCCGCCCTCATGTTCGAGCACAGCTTTGGCCTTCACGACGAAGCCCTGGCCGTTCGCAAGGCCGTTGCCCTCTCTGTTGAGCGTCGAACCGTTACCGAGGACATAGCCGCCGGCGCTGCCTCCTTCACCACATCCGAGGTAGGCGACTCCATTTGCAAACTCATAGCCGAAGCATAACATTCCCCGGCTCCGGGAAGATGCCCTGAAGGAGATGCGGCGCCTTCCCCGGAGGCGGGATTCCATCAGCAAAAATGATTTGAAAGGGGCTGTGCAAAAATATTTCCGCACAGCCCCTTATTTTTACGGCTCATGATCGGTCGAAGGAAGGTCGGGCGCAGCCGGGTTCAGGCATAGGGGCCCTGATGATGCCGCAATAACCAATAAACTCCATGCTTCTGCATTATTCTAAACAATTAGACGTATATGCACAAAGAATTGTCCCCTTTTTACCCTGGCACAACGTTGTTCCGCTCCCAGATTTTTTTTCCGGACGCCGGAACAACGTTGTTCCGCTACCAGTTTTTTTTTCCGGAGCCGGCACAACGTTGGTCCGCTCCCAGATTTTTCTCCGGACGCCGGCACAACGTTGTTCCGCTCCCAAGATTTTTCTCCGGACGCCGGCACAACGTTGTTCCGGCTCCCGAATCTCAACTTTTCCGCCGGGAATGAGAGCGCCGGGAAAAACATCCGGGGCTTTCCGAGCTATGTGAAGTTATCCGCAAGAGAAAAATTTAAAAGTTTCCCGCATCCATTGCGTAGCCGTTTTATTCAACTTTAAAGCTTATATCGTATATTTGGCCCGCAGATAAATATGAAGCTATTTTTAGCACATTGCCGGTAGCTATTAAAACAATTCTATAATTCTAATTTTCGTATGAAACACATGACAAGGCGTAATGCCATTAAAGCAGCTTTGGCCGGTGGAGCCATGGCGGCAGTATCATCATCGTCCGTATATGGGATGAAAGCAGCGGGGGTTGCGTCGGCGGCTCCTTTGAAGGGTAATATTCGCCACTCGGTTAGCAAGTGGTGCTTCGGAAGCTATGAACTCGATGAGTTCTGTAAGATATGCAAGCGTATAGGCATTGAGTCGGTTGAGCTTCTTGATCCTAAGGACTGGCCGACGGTGCAGGCTAACGGCCTGACGGTTGCTATGGCGCAGGGAGCCGGGCTCGGCATCGATCGCGCCTTTAATGACCCCAAGCTGCACGACGAGCTGGTGAAGAGCTATGAGGAGGTGATTCCTCAGGTTGCCGAAGCCGGGCTGACGAACCTGATATGCTTCTCCGGAAAGCGGAACGGCGTTACCGACCTTCAGGGATGGGAAAACTGCGAGGCCGGCCTGAAGCGTATTATCCCCATTGCCGAGAAGCATAAGGTGGTGCTTACGATGGAGCTGCTGAACAGCGTTGGTCATAAGGACTACCTGTGCGATCACACGGTTTGGGGCGTTGAGCTGTGCCGCCGGCTGGGCTCGCCTAATTTCCGCTTGCTCTACGACATTTATCACATGCAGATAATGGAGGGCGACATAATAAACAACATCAGGAAGTATCACGAGTTCTTCTCGCATATACATACCGGAGGCAATCCGGGCCGCGCCGAGATTGACGAAACCCAGGAGCTCTACTATCCTGCCATCATGCAGGCGATAGTTGCTACGGGATACAAGGGCTTCGTTGGGCAGGAGTTTGTGCCTAAGCAGGCCGACAAGATTGCATCGCTCGAAAAATGTATTAAGATCTGCGACGTATAGAAATGATTCTATTTTTCAAGTCATCCGAAGCTACATTGATTGCCGTTGAAGCCGCAAAGGCTTTGAGCGCCGACGATGTCAGCAAGCTGGCCTGGCTCTTCGGTTCCTCCTCCCCCGCCGAGGAAGCCGTAGAAGGGCACTTTATAGGGCCGCGGCGCGAGATGATCACTCCCTGGAGCACAAATGCCGTCGACATAACCCGTACTATGGGCATCGACGGCATTGTTCGTATAGAAGAATACCTTCCGGCCTCGCCCGACGCAGACTATGACCCCATGCTGCAAAGGCTATACGACGGATTGAACCGGGAGCTGTTTGCCGTCGATATACGTCCGGCCGAGATCATCTTCATCGAAGATATAGAAGACTACAACCGCAAGGAAGGTCTTGCGCTAAGCAAGAGCGAGGCGGATTACCTTGCCGGCCTAAGCCGCAGGCTTGGCCGCCTGCTCACCGACAGCGAGGTATACGGCTTCGCCCAGGTCAACTCCGAGCATTGCCGGCATAAGATATTCAACGGCACCTTCGTGATAGACGGCAAGGAGCAGCCTCTGTCGCTCTTCAGCCTCATACGCCGCACCTCAAGCGAGAATCCCAACAGGCTTGTATCGGCTTATAAGGACAACGTCGCCTTTAACGAGGGGCCGAGGATAGTGCAGTTTGCTCCTGAGCAGGGCGATGTTCCGAGCTTCTTCGTCGTGAGGGAGATTGAGGCCGTCCTCTCGCTCAAAGCCGAAACGCACAACTTCCCCACCACTGTCGAGCCTTTCAACGGAGCCTCTACCGGCACCGGAGGCGAGATACGCGATCGCTTAGGCGGCGGTAAAGCTTCCCTTCCGCTGGCCGGCACTGCCGTTTACATGACCTCCTATCCCCGTACCGGAAAGGAAACCGTTAACGAATGGGAGCGCGCCTTGGCTCCGCGTCCGTGGCTTTATCAAACGCCCGAGCAGATACTCATCAAAGCCTCTAACGGAGCTTCCGACTTTGGGAACAAATACGGGCAGCCTCTTATCTGCGGCTCTCTGCTGACGTTTGAACATAAAGAGAACGACAGGATTTACGGGTACGATAAGGTAGTGATGCTTGCCGGAGGAGTGGGATACGCCAACCGGCGCGACGCTCTGAAAGGCAAGCCGCAAGCCGGCGACCGCATACTTGTTCTCGGAGGAGATAACTATCGCATAGGAATGGGAGGCGGAGCGGTCTCGTCGGTCAACACAGGCCGGTACACGAGCGGCGTTGAGCTCAACGCCGTGCAGCGGGCCAACCCTGAGATGCAGAAGCGCGTAGCCAACGTTATTCGCAGCATAGCCGAGTCGGACGACAATCCCATCGTATCCATTCACGATCATGGAGCCGGCGGACATCTCAACTGCCTGTCGGAACTCGTGGAGTCAGTCGGCGGACGCATAGAGATCAGCCGCTTGCCGATAGGCGATCCTACGCTCTCCTCCAAAGAAATCATAGGCAACGAGAGCCAGGAGCGCATGGGAATCCTTATAAGGCCTATGGACATCGACCGTGTGATGCGTATAGCCGAACGCGAACGGGCTCCTATATACGTTGTAGGCGAAACAACCGGCAGCAAGAAACTCATGTTCAGGCAAGCCGACGGACGCAAGCCCATAGATCTCAGCCTCGATGATTTGTTCGGCAGGCCTCCCAAGGTGATCATTAACGACGTTACTGTTACTGCATCCTTCTCTCCGTTTGAGTTCAGCGATGCCAGGGTGCTGGAATACCTCACCAAGGTGCTCCGCCTCGAAGCCGTCGGATGCAAAGACTGGCTCACGAACAAGGTCGACCGATCTGTTACCGGTAAGGTTGCCCATCAGCAATGCCAGGGAGAGCTCCAGTTGCCGTTGGCCGATCTCGGAGTGGTGGCGCTCGATTATAGCGGCAAGGCAGGCATGGCGACTTCAATCGGCCACGCTCCTCAGGCAGGCTTGATCGATCCGGTAGCCGGAACGCTTCTGTCTATTGCCGAAGCCCTCACCAATATCGTATTCGCTCCTATTGCCTACGGGCTGGCAGGAGTGTCGCTCAGTGCAAACTGGATGTGGCCATGCCGGAACGAAGGCGAGGATGCCCGACTGTACGCAGCCGTCAGTGCGGCCTCCGACTTTGCATGCAGCTTAGGCATCAACATCCCCACCGGGAAGGATTCCCTGTCGATGACGCAAACCTACGCCGACGGCAAAGTCCTCTCACCCGGTACGGTCATCATCTCGGCAGGAGCCGAAGTAACAGACGTCAGGAAGGTCGTATCCCCGGTTCTGAAGAAAGACCTCGATACACATATATATTATGTGGACTTCTCCTTCGACGGTATCAAGCTGGGCGGCTCCGCTCTTGCTCAGACTATGAACCGGCTGGGAAGCGAAGCGCCTACGGTAACGGATCCTGCCGGATTTGCCCGCACATTCGGAGCCGTGCAGGAAGCCATATCCGCAGGTCTCATACTTGCCGGACATGATATATCAGCCGGAGGAATGGTAACAGCCCTGCTGGAGATGTGCTTCGCCAATGTTCAAGGCGGATTGCACGTAGATCTGTCCCAATGGAGCGACCTCTCAATCCTCTTCGCCGAGAATCCTGCCATACTTGTGCAGGTGAAAGACACGGAAGCCTTCGAGCAACTGATGCGCAAAGCCGAAACCACATTCATCAGGATAGCTCATCCCATAGCCGGTCGCTTCCTTAAGATCAGAGGCTCCGTGAAGTTCGACGTCAGCATAGACGCTGCCCGCGACATCTGGTACTCGCCTTCCCGCAAGCTCGACGAAAAGCAAAGCGGTCTTGCCTGCGCTTCAAAGAGATTTGAGAATTACGGCAAGCAAGCGCTTGAGTTCTGTTTCCCCGAAACTTTCGGCACAGCAATATGCTCCTTCTCCGCCGCCGAGAGTCGCCGTTCGTCCGGTGTTATAGCCGCTATACTGCGCGACAAGGGAACGAACGGAGAGCGCGAAATGGCCTACGCACTCCACGCTGCCGGCTTCCGCGTTAAAGACGTTCACCTCTCCGACCTCTCCTCCGGACGGGAAACGCTCCGCGACGTCGGCCTCATAGTTTTCTGCGGAGGCTTCTCCAACTCCGACGTGCTCGGCTCTGCCAAAGGCTGGGCTGCCGGAATCCTCTACAACGAAAAGGCGCACGCGGCCATCAAAACCTTCTATGCCCGCCCGGACACCCTTAGCCTGGGCATTTGCAACGGATGCCAGCTCATGGCCGAGCTCGGCCTCCTGTACCCTGACTATGAATTGCCGCACAAGATGCGGATTAACCGGTCGACCAAGTTTGAGTCGGCATTTATTTCAGTAGAAATACCTCAAAACCGTTCCGTGATGCTCTCTTCGCTGAGCGGAAGCAAGCTCGGCGTGTGGATTGCCCATCGCGAAGGCCGATTTGACTTCCCCTACGACGAGAGCGCCTATCACATTGTTGCCAGATATAACCATGCCGAATATCCCGCCAATCCAAACGGATCACCGGGAGCAGTAGCAGGGATTTGCTCGGCCGACGGACGCCACTTAGCCATGATGCCTCATCCCGAAAGAGCCATCTTCCCATGGCAATGCGGACATTATCCGGAGGACAAACGATGTGACAGCTTTACCCCATGGATAGAAATATTTATTAATGCATATAATTGGATTATCAACAAATGAAAAAAACGATTTTATTAATCATGTTGACCGCGCTGCCATTACTATCGGCCAGCGCCCAGGGCGAGTTCGCCCTCACGCCGCGCGCCGGGCTTAATCTGGCGACTATTACTTCAACCAAAGGCAGCTCTATTAAGCCGGGACTGAACTTCGGCGTTGTTGCAGATTACATGTTCACGTCGCAGTGGGGAGTGGAAAGCGGGCTGATGTATTCCATGCAGGGAGCTACATTCAGCGGTCTTTCCCCAAGCATTGACTATCTGAATATCCCCTTGCTTGCAAAGTTCTATCTGACGGATTACTACACCGAAAGTATGGGATTCTACGTCGTGGCAGGCCCTCAGTTCGGGCTGGTCGGCATTATGGACAAGGTGGGCTATACCACCGGCTATGAGGGAAAGCTCATGCCCGACGCCATAACCAAAGGCTTCGACTATGCAGCCGTCGTAGGCGTAGGATACGAGCTCGAATCGGGATTGGCGCTCTCGGCCCATATCAACTGGGGGCTGGCCAATATCGCTAAGGATTCCTTCAAAGCTTACACTACGACAGGACAGTCCACAACCGAGCAAGTCATCAAACGCGACAAATCCTACTCCAACTTCGTCTTCCAACTGAACTTCGGATACAGGTTTACGCTATAAGCCGAACCACATCCGATCTCCTAAAAAAGGGCCGCCGGACATACAGTCCGACGGCCCTTTTCGCATCCGGCAATTCCCGGACAAAGCCTCAGAGAGCCGCTTTCAGCTCCTCCAGGAGCCTCCGGACCCTCTCGCGCTCGTTGCCCTTGCCTATAATCTCAATGGGAACATAGCCGCAGTAGCCTCCCTTGCGGATAATATCCATAACCCGACCAACGTCGGTTTTCGTCTCCAGGCCATTTTCAAAAACCGTCTCCTTCACCTGCCAGGTTACGGCATAGCCTATCGTCCGCTCTATCTCCCGGTAAGGCTCGGAGCGATAGCTGCCTATGTCGAGCATCAGGCCGACGGCCTCGGAGCGAATCCGCGAGAAGAGTTGCTCCACATCCTCGGCCGTCTTGAGGAAATCATTATGATTTTGCAGCGCAATCACTATCCCGTAGCTTTCCGCAACCGCAGCGCACTCGTTGATAGCCTCGGCCACCTGCCTTGCCGTCGCCTCCCGCGTCGATCCCTGCGGAACGCCCTCGCCGGCAAAGATTCGCAGCGTAGACGCTCCAAGCTTGGCCGCCACAACTATCCAGTCCTTCACAAGCTGCTTCTCCTTTTCCAGAGCAGCCCTGTCGGCAAGCGTAAAGTCATTCCGCACGCCCGTTCCGCATATCTGAATCCCCCGGCGGAAAGCCCTGTATTTCGTGCGATAAATCTCCTCGTCGGACGGCGCCGCCGGATAGGTGCTGAAGTAATACCCCGTCATATCCAGCGCAGCATATCCCAGCGAAGCCGCATAGTCAATAACACTCTCCAGGGTTTCGCTCCCATCGGTAAGCGGACTGTTGAACGAGTATAAATTCAGGGCAATCTTCACCGAACTACTGTCGGCCCTGTTCCCAAACCTGTTTTGAGCCGTAGCCGCAGTGCAAGCAATCGCAGCCGCCGCTATAAAGAGCATCAAGCTTCTCATGGCGCGGCGGTTTAAAACGGCAGATCGTCCGAAGGCGCAGGCGGCGGCGATTCCGGAGCATCGTCAAACTGCGGATAAACAGGCCCCGACGGCTGAACCGTTTCGGCCGTATTCTCCCGCCAGGCGTCAGCCCTTTCCACCTTCCAGGCGTTGATGTTGGTGTACCACCTGCCGTTAAATTCGCGGCTCTCAATGTCGAACGATACCCTCACATTCTCTCCCTGCTGAACGTTTGCCTGGGCAATCTTGTCCGCCCCAAAAATCTGGAAGCAGACTTTCTTGGGAAACTGGTCCTCGGTTTCTATCACATACTCTTGCTTCTTCCACTCGTTGCCGGCCCGGCTCACACCTTCCTGTGCAGGGATAACGGCCACTATTTTTCCTGATATTTCCATAAAAAAATAAAATTAATTGTTTGATTTTCTATGCCGGCAAAGATACTTATTTGGCATCAGTCTGCGAGGCCTTATCCGAAGTCGTCGCCGGAGCGGCAGCCTCAGCCTTCGAATCGTTCTTCGTCCGGGCATCGCCATCCTCCTTCTTCTCCTTTTTTTTGCGGTGATATCCCCGGTGGGCCAGGTTGGACTGCGCCTGGTGAACGGCAGCGCTTATAATATCCCTCACATCCATAAGATTTTGGCGGACTGCAGCATCCTGCGGCCCTAATTCATTCGCTGCCCAGGCAACGTTTATGCTGTCTATAAGCGCATCAAAGGCCGCGTCGACTTCGAAGCGCACCTTCGACAACCTGCCTATTTCAGACACATGCGTCCTGCTCACCGAGCGTTCCTGATAAAGCGACATGAACGTTTCGTGTGCAGTCTTTATCTTGTTTATATAATGAGCAAGATCGATGAGCAGGGCCGACGACAGAAGCTGTATAGCCTGCTGATTGACCGCTATCCCACAATCCTGGAGGAAATTACTCATATTGCCGCTCAAATTGTAGTAAGCCATTTCGGGCAGGGCCCTGTACGTGTGATGCAGGAACTTCAGCCTGTCCGCAGCCAGTTTCACATCCGCCCCCGGCAGATAATCGGCCATTTCAACGCATCTCCACAGGAAGATGAAATGAGCCACCCGCTCTTCATTCAACCTGGCAATATTGCCCGTCAGAAACGAAGCCTGGCTAAGCTTAAACAGAGAATCCTCAAGGCTAAAAACAATTTTCAGGCTATCGAGCATCCCCTTCACCGTCGGCAAATTATCCAGCAAGCCTTTCAGCCCCTCAATGACAGGCCCCTCATAAAAAGAGAAATGTTCTCCTATATAAAGCCTTTTCAAAAGAGTTTTGAACGATATGGGAAACAACTTCTTCATAAATTCATTTTTTGTATCTGATGTTAATAGGCCACAAATATAAAAAAATAATTTCAGCCCATTTATATATCGCAAAACTTTGTGAGAAATATTTTCAAGCTTTTGCGACATCGCAAAACCTTGCGAGAAGCCTTTTCAGACTTTTGCTATATCGCAAAACCTTGCGAGAAACATTTTCAGACCTTTGCGACATCGCAAAACCTTGCGGGAAATATTTTCAGGCTTTTGCGATATAGCAAAACTTTGCGGGAAATATTTTCAACCTTTTGCTATATGGCAAAACCTTGCGAGAAATATTTTCGGGCTTTTGCGATATAGCAAAACCTTGCGAGAAATATTTTCAAGTTTTTGCGACATAGCAATGCCTTGCGGGAAATGTTTTCAGGCTTTTGCGACATAGCAATGCCTTGCGGGAAATATTTTCGGGCTTTTGCGATGTCGCAATGCCTTGCGGGAAATATTTTCGGGCTTTGCCATACTTAAAACCTCGGAATATTTTTCGTGCAGGCCGTTGCGGCATGGATATGCTGCATGGCTGTCTGGCGGAGGGAATAGCGGCGAAGAAAAGGGCTAAAACCGGGGCTGAGGCATGGGCTGCATCTCAAGAAGCTTCACGGGGCCGAGGAGGCCGGAGGGGAGGGGCTGCCACCGGCTGAAGGTTTCGTTGCGATAGTGTATGCCTACGAAGTTGATTTCGCGGAAAATTCGCCACTCCACTCCGCGGCGGTCGTAGTCCGAAATGCGGTTGGCGGGGAGGTTTGTGACCGATATTTCTATTCTGTTCTCGCCTTCGCGCAGCAGCGGGCCTATGTTTATCTCGAAGGGGATGGCGAAGAGGGTTCCGGCCGGGCGTCCGTTGACCGTGACGGATGCGCTCTCGCGGACGTCGCCAAGGCAGAGGCGGTAGTCTGCTCCGGGCGATTTGCGTAGCGTGAAGCTTGTTGCGTAGAGGGCTGTGCCGCGATTGATCCTGAGGCTGTCTCCCGGAAGTTCCGTCCACGAGCCCGGCTGGTCGAGCAGGTATGTGGCGGAGCCGAGTGGCGGATCGCTCTCGATGAAATGCATGCGCCAGCCGGATTGCAGCTCTACGGCCTGTCCTGTGGGCTTATAATATTCCCAGCCGGCGGCTGCGGCGACAGTATGGTCGAAGGTTTTGAGGATAAGGGATTCTCCGGGCCGCAGCTGCATGTATACTTCGGTTGCTCCCGGACTGTTGCGGAGGATGGCCTTCCCGGTTTTTCCGCTCATGGGGTCGTAAAAAATTGCGCTTGCGGGATTGGTTCCGAGGCGTATCCATCCGTCGACGGCTTCGCCTCGAAGCATTGAGAAGAAGTACGTGTGCCCGTGCTGATGCCGGCGGCGGATCATGCTTCCCTTTTTATCGGTTACAAAGGATTCTGCCCCGGCTTCGAAACCTGGGGGGATGATGGTTCCTCCGGCGGCGGTTACGCTGCTTTCCGCTGCGAGCTGCTCTATGATTTTTTGCAGCTCGAGGCGTCGTTCCTGCATGCGGTAAAGTCCGGGTACGTCTCGCGGATAATCTCCGGCGAAGTAGATGCGGGCTCCTTTTTGTGCCATTTCGCTGATGTGAGCGAGTGTTTGCGGGGGGATGCGACGGATTGGGGGCAGGATTAGCGCTTTGTAAAGGCTGCCTCCCGATGTGCGTATTTGTCCGTTTTCAACGGTACTGCTGCGGATGAAGCTGTCGGAGATGTAGTCTGCATCGTATCCGGCAGAGCGTATTGTGTCGACGAGGGCGCAAAATTCGGGCAGCCGTTCGCGCAGGCCGTGGATTGGGAAAGAGAGGTAGTGATTGCCTCGCTCTTCGTGCCAAATGTCGTAGATGGGGAAGTAGAGAAGGAAGTCGGCATCGGGTTCGCCGCTTTGCAGAAATGAGAGGGCGCGTGCGGTGTAATGAAAGAATGATGGCGCGTCTCGCCAGAGGGTATTGGTTGGCGACATGTCTACGGCGGCGTAAAACTTCCATCCGGGCCATGGGGCGTCCTCAGGAGAATAGGTTGTTCCGTGGAAGACGATGCGATTGACTCCGGCGGCGAGCATGAGGTCGAGTTCGGGCTTACATTGCGAGAGCGAGGTTCGGAAGTGCTCTGTGAGCCAGGTGAAGGCCTCGGCGGAGGTGAATCTTCGTCCTGCTATGTGTGCTGCGGATGATGCGAATTTGAGGACTGCGGGATCGCCGTCGTTCACCTTGCGGATGGAATCTCGGCGCAGTCCGGGGATGTCGAAGTCTGTAATGCCGAAGGATTCGCACTCCGGGATGTCTGCTGCGGCATAAAGGTCGATGAGCGAGGCGGGCGAGCCGTGTGCCTGGTATCGGGTGGATGTTCCCTGGCGATGTGCCCAGTCGGTCCAGCTTTTTGCGAAGTTATCGAGCAGAATGTCGGAGATGGTTTCTCTGTAATCGGCTATGATGCGCGCTGCGGTATCGGTGCTGCCGTCGGAGAGTAGCTGTGCGACGAAGGGCTCTATGGGATAGCCTCGCCTGCGCTCAAACTCGTCGGGCAGGGATGCTGTCCAGTCTGCGCCGTATACTTCGTAGGAATCGTTGAAGAAGCTGTTCGGAAATGGGGTGGATGTGGCGCTGAAGGCCTGGTCGAACTTTGCGAGGTATCGCTCTACGGCTTCTCGGTTGAGATGATCGAGCACGAGGCCTTCTCCTCCCGGAGCTGCCCGCTTGACCATCTGACGGGTTTTGCCGGTGGCGATCTCATCGCCGAGCCATACGAGCCGGGAGGCTGCATCCTCTTCGCCGACGTCGGGTCCTCCGAAGGGCCATCCTGTGCCTTGATTCATATCGACGCCCATTCCGAGCCTGCGGGCTTCGGCTATTGTGTAGGCAAGCATGTTCATCCATCGTGGCGAGAGGTAGTCGATGTACTGCGCTTCTTTGCCTTTGACGCCGTAGATGGGTGTTATCTCGACGCCTCCTATTCCGGCCCCGGCCAGAGCCTCCAGATTGTATGTGATGCCTGCGGAATCGACGGCGCTGCCCATCCACCACCAGCGTGTCCATGGTTTGGATTGGTTTGTAATGGTTGGCCACGCGGTGAGATTGTCGGACTGCCTGCATCCGCATAGGAGCAGCGCGAGGAGTAGGAGGATTTGGGGAGAGGGATTTGTGTGTTTCATAATGGTATGTTGTTTTATGGGATTACGGATGCGAAAGTAAGCTTCCTTGCGGATAGTTCGATCTTCGGGTTCCGTCCTCAGTACCATTTCAGGCCTTCGCGGTAATTGCTTCGGCGATCGTATTTGAGGTCTTTGAGCATGGATGAGCTGACGGAGACGGAGAAAGTATAAGATTTATAGTTTCCGACGGGGATGATGCTTGCGGTCATGTTAAAGCAATGCAGGTTTCGGGAGATGTTGCATGTGAGGTATGAGAGGCGTTTTGCGTTGACGTCGTAGGTAGCGTTGAAGTTTAGCTGCCAATTTTTGGTGGGCTGCATGTTGCCGCTGAAGCTGAGTGCGTGGCTGAGGCGGTAGTTGTATTCCTTTTTATCGAAGTTGAAGTCGCCGTAGCCGAGGTTAAGGCTATAATTGAAGGATAGGCTCCACTTGAAGTCGTTTTTGTGATAGCCGTCGTGGTCTACATCGCTGTTGTGGTCGTGTTCGTTCTGATCGGGTCGAAGTCGTCCGCGGTTTTGGTCGGGCACGAGCTCGCGAATTTCGCCAAATTCGTCCATGGTGCTAAGGTTTTCGTTATCGGTTGAAGGTTCCGGCTCTGCGGGCTTGCCGTCGGTATCTAATCCCAGAAGTCGTCCGATAAGTCCTGTTTTGTAGAAGTCCTGGTTGATGGTGTAGGCGAAGCTGGTTCCGGTTGAGCGAAGCCGTCCGAGGCCTTTCCCCGAGGCTATTCGCATAACATTTTGCCTGCGGAAGCTTCGCGTACCGTTAGGGCCTTCGTCAACGCGGTAGGTGTAGGTTTCGAAAACACCGTTGAGGTTGAGGGTATAACTTTTGGTTAGCTTGAGGCGGAGGCCTACGTTGAGGTCGCTCCAGTTGAAGGAGTCGGCCATGATGTTGTAGCTCATTCCGAGCGAGAGCTTGTCGATGAGGGATCGCTTGAGTCCTTCGCCGGTAGAATCGTTTTTGGAGATATACTTGGCCTCTACATTGTTGTCGAGGCTAAAGCTAAGGTTTCCCTGCTGCCCGCGTCCCGGAACGCCGAACATTCCGGTCTCGAATGGCGAGTAAGTGAGGTCATGGATTACTCCCTGGTTGTCGGCATACTGATAGTTTTTATAGAAGCCGTGTTTTGGGTCGCCAAAGTCCGGAGTATATCCCAAGCTGACGGACATGTCCATTCTGTGCCGCACGGTTTTCAGGAATTTGCTCAGCAGAGGGATTGTCGGCTGAAAGAAGCCGTAAACGGTGGTCGATGCGGAGACTGAGGTGTTATAATCGTATACGCGATAGAATCCGTAGGTTGTATCGACGTTCAATACGGAGTTTGTTTGCATGTCGAAGCCTTTCTCAACGCGGTTGGTGTACCATCTTTCCCGATAGCCGACGGAGGGCGAGACATTGATGAAATTGAAAACGCTGTAAGTGGCGCTGACCGGTATGCTGTGCTGCATGCCGTTTTTCCAGTCCTTAACGAGGCTGGACTGCATGAATTTGTATTCTTTGGTGGATATACTGTTGCGCATTGTTCCGGTATAGCTCATCGAAATCTTCTCGTACCACCGATCGCTCCCCACAGCCATTTTGCGCTTAAAGGGGTAGATGCGGCTCATGTTTATGGATATGTCGGGCAAAGTTACCGAGAGCATGGTGTCACGCGAGACCTGATTGATGCTGAAGGCCGAAGATATGTTGAACGGGCTGCGGGGAAATCGTTTGGTATAGCTTATGCTTGTGCTTTTGGTGTTTTGCGTAGAGGTGGGTACATACATGCCCTGTATGTTGTTTTTATCGTATCCGCTGGTGGCGAAGTTCGCGCTTATCGAGAATGTATGATAAGGGCTTGACTTAGGGTCGAGGCTAAAGGAGCCGGCGAGCTTGAAGTCTTTCGTGATGCTGTAATCCGAAAGTCCTTTGTCGCCGAGCTTGGTTACGAGGTAAGATGCATTGAGACTGCCGCTGTATTTGTATCGCTTCCTCAAAGCGCTGCGAGCCGTAACGCCCCAGGAGCCTTTGGTATAGATTTCACCGGTGACGGCCATATCCATGTAATCGCTGAGGGCAAAATAATATCCGCCTTCCCTGAGGTAGAAGCCACGTGCCGATTCTTCGCCGAAGGTCGGGAAGAGTATGCCGGATGAATAGCTCTCGGAGAATGGAAAGTAGCCGAATGGGAGGCCGAGCAGATATATAGGAACGTCGGCAATGACGAGATAAACTGGGCCGGTTACTATGTTTTTCTTTGGTCGAACCTTGGCGCGCGTCATTTTGATGTAGAAGTGAGCATGATCAGGATCGTCGCAGGTTGTGTATTCGCCGTCCTTCATGTACAGAATGTCGTCTTCCATTTTCTTGGTGAGGCCGGCGGTTACGAATCCTTCGCCTTGCTTGGTGATGAGATCGGTGCTGTACCCTTTCTTCGATTTGAAGTTGTATCTCATGGTTTTCGATTCGTATTCCTGGTCGCCGTCTTTGAATATGGGATAGCCGAATTCGAGGCCGAGAGTGTCGAGCCCGAATTTGGCGAAAACGAGGCTGCTGTCGAGGTGCATCTCCATGTATTCTGAGCGCAGCTCTATCTGCTGGTACTTCACTTCCCCTTTGCCGTAGAGGAATGCACGGTTGCCGCTTGCTATGACGATCGAATCGGAAGCGATGTAGGTGACGACGGCCTCAAGCGAGCTTACTCCGACGGCAACCGTATCGGCTGCGTTCTGAAGCGGTGGAATGGAATCGGGAAGTAGGCCTGTGGAATCAGGCAAATGAATGAGAGTGTCGGGAGCGAAGGTGTCGGAAGTGATAGTCGAATCCGGCAGCGCGAATGTTTCCTGCCCCCTGAGCGTCAGCGGAGCTGCGGAGAAAACGGATATTACGACTATATGAACGATTGTGTATTTGGGAAACATTCCTGCCTTTTTATTTGTGTCTTACGCGGCAAAGATAGAATATTTTCCGACAAATACGTGTTTTAAATTATATGGGTGCTATAACTTTTCAATTCTTTTCTCAACAACATGTCACTATTTCCGGTTACGCGATGCATAAGCTCCCAGAAAGCGGAACTGTGATTCATCTCAACCGTATGGCACAGTTCATGCAGAATTACATAATCGATCAAATGATCAGGTAGTAGCATAAGGGCGATGGAGAGGTTGATTCGCCGTCCTGCCGCACAGCTTCCCCAGCGGCTTTTGGTATTAGCAAGGCGCAAGCTGTCGTAGGTAAATCCGTGCTGTTCGGCGAGTGTGCGGAGGCGTCCGGGGAGGATACGCTTTGCCTCATGCCGCAAGGCTTTCTCAATAAAGCCCTTCAAAAGAGTTTGCACCCGCCGGTCGGTGAAATCGGTTTGCCGCGGACAGCTTATATGCAGGATTCCCTCATCGCTGTCGAGGCTCATATAGAAGTTAGTGCGGTCGGTCAGAGTAATATCGAGGCTGAAGCTATTGGTTTGCAACTGCAGGCCCGGGGCTAATATCTCCTTTGGAGGAGTATCTTGCAGAATGGTTTTGAGGCGCGATCGCTTCCGATCAATAAAGCTGAACAACGTTGCCTCACTGCCGCCGCAAGGCATTACGGCAACGATTATCCCGTCTTTAACGCGGAGCGTGTATCTTTTGGCTCTGGCATTGGTACGAACAATGATAGGGCCGAGCTCCGCGTCACTATATGTTTTCTCCATACGCAGGGATTAATAGTTGCTGTACAGGTAGCGCTTGATGCTCTTCTTGGGAGTTTTCTCGAACTCGGTAGGATACAGGCAAACGGATAATATGTTCTCATACGGCGCGAGTAGCTTGTTCAGCTCTTGCCTGTTTTGCTCCATCACGGCCGGAAGATCTTCGTGCCGGATACCAACGCCGTCTACCGCATCGTAGTCGGGATAGACTAAGGCAACGAGCTTGCCGCCTTTCTCCACGACAAGGCTTTCCATCACGAAGGGTAGATTGTTCAGCTTCGATTCGATTTCTTCGGGGTAGATGTTCTGGCCGTTTGAGCTAAGGATTAGAGTTTTGCTCCGACCACGAATGTAGATGCGCTTTTTATCGTCTATGGTTCCGAGATCGCCCGTCCGGAGCCAGCCGTCGGAGGTGAAGGTATTAGCCGATGCATCCTCGTTCTTATAGTATCCATGCATGACGTTTTCACCTCTCACCTGAATCTCGCCCACGGTGTTGAAAGGATCCGGCGAGTCGATGCGAACGTCCATAATATCCTGGAGGATGCGGCCGCATGATCCCGGAACGTAGTCGTTATGATTATCGTAGCTTATAAGCGGCGCACATTCCGTCATACCGTAACCTATGGTGAACGGGAACTTTATCTTGTAAAGGAAATCCGTCACCTCCTGGTTCATCGGAGCTCCGCCAACGATCACTTCGCGAAAGTTACCTCCCAGAGCATGCACCAGCTTTTTGCACACCTGTCCGTAGATGCGGGCGTCGAGCAGCGGGATATTCAGGGCCAGACGCATGGTTCGCTTCGACAGTTGCGGAAGTATGGTCTTCTTGTAAATCTTCTCCAGAATAAGAGGGACACTTATTATAAGATGTGGCTTGACGTCTTCAAAGGCTTTCAGCAGGATCTTCGGCGTCGGCAGTTTTCCAAGTATATAAACATGGGCTCCGAAGGCGATAGGTACAAGATAATTGAATGCACAACTGTAAGCGTGCGCCAGCGGAAGGAAGCAAAGCATGCGCTCGCCGCGGAAGATAACGTCGAGTCGACGGGCATAGGTCACATTGCCGGCAAGATTATTGCCCGTAAGCATTACGCCCTTGCTGAAGCCGGTGGTTCCGGAGGTATAGTTAATCAGGGCAACCTCGGCATTGTCAACCTCGGCGTAGAGAATATCGTCGGGGGAGAATCCTTTGGGATAGCGGGCAACGAACTTTCTTTCAAGATCGTCTATTGCCGGAACAGGAGCCGACTCACCGTATTGGTGATATATACAGCGAAAGTCCGACAAGGAAAAAACCGCACGCACCGCGCCTATCTTCTCTTCCTCAAGGCTATCCCAAATCTTATCGCTCACGAAAAGCAAGCAGGAATCGGAATGATTAATAATGTGATGAATATCATTAGGATTAAAATCCTGAAGTATGGGGACAACGATTGCTCCGTAGGTCATCACCGCAAGATGCGCTATGCACCAGGCCGAACAATCCTTGCCGACGAGAGCCACCTTATCGCCCCGGCCCACCTGGCATTCTTCGAGTATAATATGAATCTCGGCAATTTTACGTGCGAGAAGTCCGAAAGTTATGGTTGTGTCCTTACCATAGTCGGTAAGGGCCGGGAGGTTCCAGTTTTCACGAAAGCTCCGTTCGTAAATCTTTATAAAGTTTTCCGTAATCATGAAAGAATATTATTATAGAAACAAGATAGATGAGCAGTGAGATAAGAAGCCGTTCACTACCCGATATTTTTCCCGAAAGGCGTTAAGGCCAGGCCTGCAAGCTTCAAATGCTGTAAGCCGAAGGGAATTCCAACAACAGTGATGCAAAAAAGCAAACCGAAAAGCAGATGCGTGATGCAAATCCAAATACCTCCAAACAGTATCCATATAACATTCATAGCGACATAGAGGCAACCGGAGGCAGCTCCCGGACTGTCCGTAATGTTGGTTCCGAATGGCCACAGGGCCACTTGAGCCAGCTTAAGCGTTTGCAGCCCGAAGGGAATACCTATTATCGTCAGCATCAGCAGGAGGCTTGCCACGAGGTATTCCAAAGCTATAAGAAAGCCTCCGAAGACAAGCCAGATTATATTACCGAAACACGAAAACATAATATAAATATGAGTTTAGCGTCCGAAGTCAAAAAAAGGGAAGCGGCAGCCTCCCTTAATTCCCTCGGTAAAACGATGTCTATTGAACTCTTCTTCCAAGTATAATATGCGTCAAATAACCCAGTATGACTACACCCAGGCCTACCAGCAAAATTGAATTGGAGGAGCTTCCCGACAATGTCGGTATCGCAAGAATCAAAAGCCCAATAATCAGGATACAAATTCCCAGATATTTAAAAAGATTGTTCATGGTGATTGATATTTAATAGTTATTATTTCCTTCTGCAAATAAAGCAATAATAATGCGACCACAAAAATATTACCGAATAAAAAAACCTCCATTAGCTATTTTTTTGCGCTGCTCAAGCCCTCATTTTGCCTTGCCGTGAGTAATATTTTCAGATATTTCGGACATCTGTAAGTTGTGCGAACGATCTTCTATTAAGGCCCTAAACGCATCCGGAGGCTCTTATTGCAAGGGCGAATTTGCAGGATGAGCCGAAAATATATACTTTGGCACTCTGTTAATTTTTAATCAACTATTTGCCATGCAACAATTAAATGAAATTTTGTCACTCGTCGATTCCTGGATAGGAGGCTCACAATGGTTTGTTTTTCTTCTGGTTGGTACTGGTATTTTCTTTACCGTATACTTGAAATTTCCTCAGGTCCGTTATTTCCGCCATGCCGTAAGGGTGTTGGGAGGGAAATACGACGCTGCCGATCATCCGGGAGATACTTCGCACTTTCAGGCTCTGTCGACTGCACTGTCGGGAACTATCGGAACAGGGAATATTGCCGGCGTCGCTCTGGCTATTCACCTGGGAGGGCCTCCGGCTATCTTTTGGATGCTGGTGACGGCCTTTGTCGGCATGACAACCAAAATGGTTGAGGTTACGCTCTCGCATAAATACCGCGAGAAAACGGCCGACGGCACCATGGCCGGCGGCCCTATGTACTACATGAAAAACCGGCTGCGATTGCCTTGGCTGGCTGCTATCTTTGCCATTGCCACCATCTGTTCATCTTTCGGCACGGGCAGCTTGCCGCAAATCAACAGCATCTCGAATGCCATGTTTGCCAATCTCGGCATCAATCACATTATTACCGGCGCGGTTCTGTCCGTCGTAATGGGACTTATTATTATAGGAGGCATCAAGCGGATTGCTTTGGTATCCTCGCGGCTTGTTCCGTTCATGTCCGTCATATATGTTATAGTCGCTTTTAGCGTGCTGATTTATAATTACAACAATATTATTCCTTCAATATGCGCCATATTCGGCAATATACTGAGCGGTACGGCGGCCACCGGAGGCTTCCTCGGAGCCAGCGTGGCCTTTGCACTTAACCGAGGCGTTAATCGTGGGCTCTTCTCTAATGAAGCCGGACAAGGCTCGGCCCCAATAGCTCATGCGGCTGCAAGGACGGAGGAACCCGTATCCGAAGGCATGGTCGCTCTGCTCGAACCTTTTATAGACACCATTGTTATATGCTTCTTCACAGGCCTTGTCCTGCTTTCTTCGGGAGCATGGAACGAAAAGCACGACAATATGTTTCAGCAGGCCGACCTCTACGTTCTCAATGGTGCGTACAGCGAGCAAAATGCCTCCGACCGCGAAGCCGTTGCCGCTTTTATCCTCAAGAAGCAAGACCTGTCGTTATTCTCCGGACAAATACCCGTACAGGATGGAAAAATAGAGAGCGCAGATGTTACTATCATCCACGCCCGCTCCTTTGCCGAAGCCATAATAGTGAAAGAAGCCGACAAGCCGTTCACCGGACAGCTATCCGTGGATAAAGGCAGGGTTAGCCTGTCGACTCCCGACGGAGGCAAGCTTCACATTCACGGCAAATCGCTGCTGCACTCCGCTCCTCTATCGTCCGAAGCTTTCAAGAAAGGATTCTTCGGCGAGTGGGGGAAGTACGTCATTCCGTTCTCCCTGCTTCTTTTTGCTTTCACCACAGCCGTAGCATGGTCGTACTATGGCGACAGGGCCGTTACTTATCTCTGGGGAAACAAATACGTGAAGTACTACCATATAATATATGTGATAGCTTTCTTCATTGCTTCTTTCACCGACACCACTATTATATGGACATTCTCAGGCATAGCCATTGCGATGATGGCCATTCCTAATCTTATAGGCATACTTTTCCTTCACAGGGAAGTGAAGTTGCTTGTGAAGGAATATTGGGCAAAAGTAAAATCGCTCGAAAGGAAATAATATGGCACGTATTCTCTACGCTCTGTACGTTAGGCTAATCTTCGCCCCTGTCTTCATTGTCCTGACCATGATGGCGGCCCTTGCAACCATAGTCGGATGCATGCTCGGCGGCAAGCGCATATTTTCTTATTATCCGGGAATGATATGGGCCAGGCTGGCTTGCCGGCTTGCTCTCTGTCCGGTCAGGATTCGAGGCAGCGAGCACGTACAGCGTAGTCGACCGGCAGTTTACGTTGCCAACCATCAGGGTGCGGTAGATATTTTCCTAATCTTCGGATTCCTTGGCGTCCCGGTAAAGTGGGTGATGAAGCTGGGGCTGGTCAAAATTCCCTTTGTAGGCGCAGCATGTCGGGCAGCCGGCTTCGTTTTCGTCAATCACAAAACCTTGAAGGCTGCAACCGAAAGCCTGATAGAGGCCGAGCGGCTACTGCAAGCCGGCTCCTCCATCTTTATCTTCCCCGAAGGCTCCCGGACGACAACCGGCAAGATGGGCCGCTTCAAGAAAGGAGCCTTCCAAATCGCCGTCAACCGGCGCGTACCCGTCATACCGATCACGCTCAACGGCCCTTTCGACGCGCTGCCTATCGGAAGCCTCAACCTCCGCCGTCGCCCTCTCGAAATAGTTGTTCATCCGCCTATACTTACCGAAAGCTCCGATGCATCGCACGAATCGGTGCGCCGCTTGGCCGACGAGGCTTTCGCCGTCATCTCCTCAGCCCTTTGGGAGCCCTACGCGGGTTAGCCTGCTTTGCAAAATTGCGAGCTATGCCTATCGAGGCTCCTATACCTTTCCTGCGCAGATAATCGCCACGGTCGGCTGCAATCGTTCCGGTGAAAGTCCAACCGGGCAAGAAGGCGGGGCTGTATGCAAGCTCTCCCATTCCCGACATTCCTTTCTTGGTATTGAGATAAGGCCTGTAATGCGTTCCCCAGGTTTCCATCACAGTAAACAGTGCCCGATAGGAAAGCTCCGGGATGAAGCGGCCTGCTATGCCGAAGTGCAGGTGATGCGTCCGCGTATCCGCGAAACCGAGCTTGCCGTCGGCATTATATTCCGGCGAAGCAATAAGCGGAGAGCCTATGCCGCGATTAAAATAGGATAGGCCCGTCACGTACTCGCCGTTGTTATAATAGTTATCGGCCCCGCCGCCAACGCCGGGATGCTTCTCGTGGTCGAACTCTATGAAGTGGAAGGGGCCCGTTTGGTGGCGTGTCTCCAGTATTTCGAACAGTACTTTGCCGATCCAGGGCAGCGAGGGCGGCAGGTTTAATTGCAGGCCCCACAATCCGTCCATCCCGTTCAGGAACTCCGTCCCCGACTTATCTTCAAAAAACCTTTGGTGATATGCCCATATACTCCAGTCGGCAGCTGCATTATACGATAGGCGGAAATCGTAGGAGCCGTATTGATTCCCCAAAACATTAATTTGGTCGGATATGGTTGCATTATCATCGCCGGCCATTCCCATCACCACGCGCAAGAAATCGCCGAGCGATTTCGGCTGTGCGCCAACTTTCGGGTTGGTCGACACTCCTCCCCACTGCGCTCCGTGCTGAAGGCCGAATTCGAGCGAAAGCGGGAAGCGCTCCTCGGAATCCTTCAGGCGGAAGTGCAACGCCTTGTAATGCCACAGAACATCCGTAACGTATGTTTGCTTCCCTTGTGTGAAATGCTTCAGATAGTCGGTGTCAAACGATAGTCCGGCCGAGAAGTGCCCCTTCAACTGCAGCCATCGCTCGGCAAGCCACACAGGCGCATAGTCCGGGATGCTCAGCATCACCTCCGGCAGCGGCCTTGCATTGGCCGAGCGCACCATATCGCCCGAACTCAGCTCCCTGTCCCAAAGCGAGGTATATTGCTCCCTGCTGCCGACGGTGAGCCTCAGGCTCCTATATCCCAGCTCGCCGTAGGCCTGCCGCACGAAAGCATTGCGATAGCGGGGCGCGGCCACAGCCAGGTCGAGGCCCGCCTCCCAGCTCCATCCCTTAGCCGATCCGCGGTAAAGAGCTCCGGCGCTTACGTATCCGCCAGGCGCATCCAGTGGGACCAGCCCATGGTGATTGCTTACCATCCAGAAGGGCGTATTATCCTTTGAAATTATGCCTGTCATTTCGGCCCGCCATGCGAATCCGTTGCTGTCCTCCGTTTGCGCCGCGGCCAGGCTTACCAAGAGTGCGGCGGCAGTGATAATAATATGTTTGCGTTGCATATTTCTTTTATTTATAATGATTAGCGGCAAATGTAAGGCTTTTCGGATAGATAGGAAGCCGCGTGCCTATATCATGCAGCTACCTACCCACCTCCTCAACTTTTCCCGCCTATTCCCCCAAAAAAATCACCCGGAAATTTGGTAAATCAAAATATTCTTTATCTTTGCCAACGTTAAAAAAAATAATACCGACATGAAATTCCGGGTGATTACTGATTACATATTATATATAA
>JAITGS010000024.1 GCA_031280435.1 Tannerellaceae bacterium
TTCGTCCGGCGGGAAACTTTTCAGAAACTGGAAAGTCTGCTTTCGTCCGGCGGGAAACTTTCCAGAAACTGGAAAGCTTGCTTTCGTCCGGCGGGAAACTTTCCAGGTTTTCGACGACCCTACGGAACTCCATGGCCGATATTTTTTTTCAGCGGTGACGCAAATCTTCATAAACCAATAAACAGCTACAAAATGCATGGCGCTGATTGAGGAGCTGCGCAAAAAGCAGTTCCCGCAAATTGGATTCGGTAGGAAAGCGGGGATAGCTTTTCGAAGAGGTTCGTTGTTCAGGTAGAAAATTCTTTGTTGAACATATTGCATAATTCAAAAAAAACTAATTTCTTTGCCGTCGCAATTCAAAAAGGTTCCTTGGCCGAGTGGTTAGGCGCCGGTCTGCAAAACCGTAGACAGCGGTTCGAATCCGCTAGGAACCTCTGAAGATAGTAGACAATTTTCTATATGTGAAATTTTGGTTTGGGGAGCGTCCGTTGAGGGGACGCTCCCCTTTTTCTTATAGAGGGGATGCCAATCAGCGGCGTCGAGACCGGCCCGACGTCCTTTCTCCACTTTCCGCCCCTTATGGCTGCCGAGAGCCGTTACCCTACCCAAACAAAGCTACCGCCGGCACTGCCGCAAAGCATTAGGCGCAGGCTCGTTGACGGCTTGGGCAGGATTCGCCATGCCCTATATTCTCCCTTCGCCGGGGAGATGAGCCGGGCGGATTGCCGGCATTAAGTAGTGGCCCATATCCTTAGCCCATTTGCAGAAGAGCCCTCCCCGCCTCCTTGACACGAAGCAGCAGGAGGGCCGACATTAGCATTGGCGCTCTTCGCATAAAAAAAGAAAGTAATCTTTAGAGATTTATATATCGGAGCCCACCGCCAGCCTTAGCTGCTCGCGGGCCTGAAGCAACTGCTTCCTGGCCGAAAACATAATCTCCTTATTTGTTTTATAAGAATAGAGGAAGTCGATGTACTCCGGCATGCCTATGTCCTTGCTGAGCAGCCGGCGGGCGTACACCTCCAGCATTGCGTCCAGTTCGCCGAAGAGCTCATTGTTGCTCACCATAGCATAGAAAGCGGAGGCCTGCGAGTAATTGGCCAGGGCCTCGTCCACTTCGTTGCGCAGCATGTTCTCGCGGTTGCGCAGCAGATAATCGCTGCGATTGACCGCAGCCGCAGCCGCACGTATGTTGCCCTGGTTGCGATTCGGCAGCGGCAAATCGAAGCTGATTCCCACCCCCGCAAAGTCTCTCCACACGCCGCCGTAGCGGTCGTAGGTTGCCCGCAGATTGAGGTCGGGCAGCCGCATAGCCCTCTCGTAGGCAAGCGACTTCTCATGATACAGCCTCTGCCGGTAGGCTTGCTTCAGGTCGGGGCGGCCCTCCAGAGCCATTTGCAGCAGCTCTTCCGCCGGGGGCAGCTCCGCCGTTTTGACAGTATCCGGCTCATCAACCACCACATCAACATTCGGTTTCAGATTAAGCAATGAACGAAGCTTGCGCTGCTGCTCGCGAAAGGCCGTATGGCTTCCGTTCTTCATGCTCGCAAGCTCCAGAAGCGCCGACTCCAGCCTTAGCAGTTCGGGCCCGGAGATATTCCCGGAGGCAAGTTGCTTGCGGCATGCCTCTATCAGCCGCCGCAGCGACTGCTCCGAAAGTTCCAGGGCCTGTCGGCATGATTGCAGGTATGCCATCTCGTACACAGTTTCACGCAGCGCGGCCTTCATTTCCAGCAGTACGATCTCGAAGTCGAGCAGCGCAATCTCGCGGCTAACCTTCTCGCGGCCGACAAGCCTTCCGCGCTTTCCGCCGGTACTAATCATCTGGCTGAGCTCCACCGAAAATTGTCGCGGCTCACCTTCCTGCCAGAAGTTTATGTCGCCGACAGACAGCTCCGGATTGTCCCACAGCCCGGCTTGCACCACCGCCGCCTCGGCCGCCTCAACATTCATGCGCTCGGCCAGCAACAGCAGGTTCTGCTCCAGAAAAATCCGTTCGGCCTGCACCGCCGAGAGCTTCAGCGCGCCTTCCTGAGCTCCGGCCGTCATCAGCCAGCCTGTCAGAGCCAATAATATAATGTATATCCTGGTCATAATTTATTGATTTTTATAGTGCCGCAAAAATACTACATAAGCGATAACCTGCAACAGGCGGCTTTACTTTATCGTCCGGATTTTTCCGGGCGATAAAGTATTATTGGGGGGTGGCGGCCGGCTCTAAAGCTCTGCGGCGAATGGTTTTGAGGCTTATAAGAGTATGCGGCGGAGGCTGAGGGGCGGCGGAGGCTTTGCGGCTTGTGTGCAACATTTCCGTTGCGGTTGCGTCTTAATGGAGAGAAGGCTTTGGCTTGGCAACAATAGCGGACGGACGGATGTTAGGTTTAAGCCCCGGCGATTGTCTTTAATGCGGAAATACAGTAATCATATCACTCATATTTTATATTGGATGAAGACCTTGAAATGTTTCTTTACTACTCTCATTTGTTTATCGGCATACAATGCTTATGCCCAGTCCGACAGCATTGCCGGGCGTACTTTCCGGGCTACACGTACGGAAATTGCGCCGGCGATCGACGGCTCACTTCACGATGACTGCTGGCTGAGCGTCGGCGAATGGTCGGCTACCTTCACTCAGCAGCGGCCCGACGAGGGCAAGCCCGAAACGGAGGAGACGCACATTAAAATCCTGTACGATAACCATAACATTTATGTAGCATTTCAAGCCTACGATTCCGAGCCCGACAAGATTAACCGATGGCTGGCCCCGCGGGATCAGTTGAAGGGCGACGCCGTTTGCATCATCTTCGACAGCTACAACGACCGCCGAACGGGCTTTGCATTCATACTCGCGGCCGGAGGCAACAAGGCCGACTTCTTATGCTCCAATAACGACAACGACGACTACACCTGGAACGCCGTTTGGGACGGCAAGGTCTCGCACGACGGCAAAGGCTGGTACGCCGAGATGAGCATACCGCTCTCGCAGCTGCGATACGCTCCGTCGGAGGGCGAGCAGCAGTGGGGATTCACGGCCATAAGAGTGATCGACCGCAAAAAGGAGCAGACGTTCCTGCATCTTATCCCGCAAATCAACAATGGCTTTGTGCACTCCTTCGGGCGCCTTGAGGGGATAGCCGCCTTGCCCCGATCGCGGCGCATAGAGCTCACGCCATACGTCACCGCCCGCCATCAGCTCTATCAAAAGGAGGAGGGCAACCCATACTCCAAGGGCTCGGAAACCGGATTCGGCGCAGGCCTCGACGGCAAGATAGGCCTGTCGAGCGACTTCACACTCGACTTCACCATCAACCCCGACTTCGGACAGGTGGAGGCCGACCCTTCCAACATGAATCTCACCGCCTTCGAAACCTATTACGTGGAGAAGCGCCCCTTCTTCCTCGAAGGCAAAAACATATTCAACAACAGAGGCGAAGCGCTCTTCTACTCACGCCGCATAGGCTCGAGACCCGCCTGGAGCCCCGACGACGAAGACGGCCGCTACGTCAAAATCCCAAAGGAAACCACCATAATCAGCGCCCTGAAAGTGTCCGGCAAAAGCCGCAGCGGCCTCTCCGTAGGCCTGCTCAACAGCCTCACCTCTAAAGAAACGGCGCAGATAAGCGACAACGGACACGAGTACAGGATGACGGCCCAGCCCTTCGCCAGCTATTCGGTTGCGCGCGTCCAGCAGGATCTGAAAAAAGGAAATACCATAGTAGGAGCCATGCTGACCTCCACCAACAGATTCATCAGCGAAGAGCATCTGAAAGGTATAGTAAAGAACGCTTACGTTGGCGGCATAGACTTCGAGCAATACTTCCGCAACCGAGAGTACTTCATCAACGGCAACCTGCAATACAGCCACGTGGAGGGCGATCGCCAAGCTATCACACGCCTCCAGCGATCGCCCGTGCACTACTATCAGCGCGAGGGCGTCGACCACCTCGGCGTCGACAGTTCGCGCACCGCACTGAACGGTACGGCCGGGCAGATAAGCATAGGACGCGGGGGAAACAACAAGATCCGAACGCAGCACTACTTCCTCTGGGCAACGCCGGGATTCGAGAACAACGACCTGGGATACATCACGCAGTCCGACTACAAGCTGCTGCGCGGATGGCTCATGTACCAGGAATCCAAGCCGCAGGGAATATTCCTGAGATACAACCTCGACCTCTTCTACCGCTACGTATGGGACTTTAACAACACCTACGCCTTCGGACGCTTCGGCGCCGAAGCCAACCTAAGCTTCAAAAACAAATGGTACACCTACTTCTGCCTGTTCTACGACCCCCGGACGATAGAAACGGCAATGCTGCGCGGCGGGCCGCCCGTCAATGTAGACCCGCGATGGGGTACGGATCTGATGATAGAGACCGACGATTCCAAGCGGCTCTCGTTCGAGCTCTATCACGGAACAGTGCTGGGAAGTTCGCGCTATGCGCAGTTTGCATTTGCCCAGGCAAGCTACCGGCCGCTGCCAAACCTTAACCTCTCGGCCCGGCTCACCTACGGGCATTGGAACAAGAAGCTCGAGTACGTGAGCAATGTCACGACAAGCTCCGACCGTACGGCCTACCTGATGGGCTCGCTCCGCAGCGAGGAGCTCTTCCTCACACTGCGCATGGATTACAGCATCACGCCCGACCTCTCCATACAGTTCTACGGCAACCCCTTCCTCTCGTCGGGCGACTACTCCGACTTCAAGCGGGCCACCAATCCGGCCGACAAGAAGTACGAGAACCGCTTCCGCCCGCTGGCCGACCTTTTATCCTTCGACGACAAGGAGAACAGCTACTCCGTCACGGAGGCCAACGGCGACAGGTACAGCTTCGACAATCCCGACTTCAGCTTCCGCGAGTTCCGCTTCAACCTCGTGGCCCGATGGGAATATCGCCCCAACTCCATCATGTACTTAGTGTGGGGGCAGGAGCGCTCCGGAAGCACAGGCCGCTTCATATCATCATTTTCGCAGAATACAAAGGCATTGTTCGACTACTATCCGGGCAATGTCTTTATGATAAAGCTTAACTACTGGTTCGCCATATAATCATATAAGCAATATAGACTTCCATTAAACGGCAGGAGGCAAAGAGTTGCAGCCCGCCGAGCTATATGGCAACCGCGTAGAGGCGCACCGACCGGCGCCTCTACGACTTTCCGTGAGAATTGCTACATTTGCGCCCAAACATGTATAAACTATGGATATCCTGACGAAAACAATCATACCACTCTTTGCCCCGCGCCAAAAGGCCTTGGAACTCTTCCAGCACAATGCCTGCGACATTCAGCAGCGACAACTACGAATACTACTGCGCAAAGCACTAAACACAGAGTGGGGCAAAAAGTTCGACTTCAAATCTATACACAGCTACCGCGAATTTGCACAACGCATACCGCTGCAATCCTACGACACACTCAAGCCATACATCATCAAGATGATCAACGGGCACAAGAACATCCTCTGGCCCGGGCGAGTAAAATGGTTCGCCAAAAGCAGCGGCACAACAAACGACCGAAGCAAATTCATCCCCATGACCCCCGAAATACGCGCCGCACAGTACAAAGGAGCCTTCGACAGCGTCGCAACATACCTCCGGCACAATCCCGCCTCGCACCTCTTCTCGCGCAAGAGCCTCATACTCGGCGGAAGCCACAACCTCTCGCCCATCAACCGCAAGGCACATTGCGGCGACCTCTCCGCCGTCCTCATACAAAAGCTCAACCCACTCATCAACATAGCCCGCGTGCCCGGCAAGCACATCTGCCTCATGGACGACTGGGAGCGCAAAATAGAAGCCATCGTAGCACAAACACAAGGCAAAGACGTATGCAGCATATCCGGCATACCCTCATGGATGCTCGTACTCATCAAAGAACTGCTGCACAAAACCGGACGGCAGTACCTCACCGACGTATGGCCAAACCTCGAAGTATACTTCCACGGAGGCATAAGCTTCGAGCCCTATCGCGAGCTCTACCGCAGCCTCATACCCTCGCCGGCCATGCACTACGTCGAGACCTACAACGCCTCCGAAGGATTTTTCGGCATACAGAGCGATCCCGCATCCACCTCGCTGCAGCTCATGCCCGACTACGGCATCTTCTACGAGTTCATACCCCTGGCCGAGCTCGACGACGACAACGCAGCCGCACTCACCCTTGCCGACGTAGAGCCAAACCGAAACTACGCCCTCGTCATCACCACCTGCGGAGGCCTCTGGCGATACGCCCTGGGCGACACCATACGCTTCACCTCCCTCAATCCCCACAAATTCGTCATCACCGGCCGCACCAAGCACTTCATCAACGCCTTCGGCGAAGAGCTCATGGTAGACAATGCCGACCGCGCCATCAGCCTCACATGCAGCCGGACAGGCGCCCGCGTAAAAGAATACACCGCCGCACCGCTCTTCATGCTCGAGCGCGGCAAAGGACTGCACCAGTGGCTCATCGAGTTTGAGCAGCTACCCACCACATCCATAGCCCACTTTGCCGACCTGCTCGACAAAAGCCTCCAGCAGCTCAATTCCGACTACGAAGCCAAGCGATACAAAGAAATCTCACTCATGCCGCTGCAGATAAGCGTAGCCCCCGAAGGCGTCTTCTACAACTGGCTGCGGCAAAAAGGGCGCCTCGGCGGACAGCACAAGATACCCCGCCTGAGCAACTCCCGCCTCTTCATCGACGAGCTCCTCGCCATCAGCCGCGAGATGAATCCCTGAAAAACAATGCCGCTTCCCCAAGCGACCTTTCCTAACCTTAGGATTCCCCGACTTTTTTCCGGGCGAGCTTTCCCAATGTTAGGAAAGGCCGGATTTTTTTCGGGCAAACTCTTGCAACCTTACAAAACCCCGGATTTGTTTTGGCGGAGGCATTGTAGTGTTACATTTGTAAAGTCTTTTTTGAGTTTGAGCTTCCGCAACCTTACAATCGGCCGTTTTTTTTCGGTTTGAGCTTCCGCAACCTTACAATCGGCTGTTTTTTTTCGGTTTGAGCTTCCGCAACCTTACAATCGGCTGTTTTTTTTCGGTTTGGAGATTCCGCAACGTTACGGCCTTTACAAAAAAATTATTTTAGCCTTCTGCAACGTTGCAGAGCCCTGACTTTTTTCAGGACAGCCTTCTGCAACGTTGCAGAGCCCTGACTTTTTTCGGGACAGCCTTCTGTAAGGTTGCAGAGTACCGACTTTTTCAGGACAACCTTCTGTAAGGTTGCAGAGCACTGACTTTTTTCGGGCAGCCTTTTGTAAGATTGCAGAGCACTGACTTTTTCAGGACAGCCTTCTGTAAGGTTGCAGAGCACTGACTTTTCCCGGACAAGCTTTCCTGAACTCCCCCACATGCAAAAAGGGCCGTCTACACAAAGTCGACGACCCTTTTCAATTGTTGAGGAATATTCCTCCCTTAGCTTACACTACGTAGGTGGAAGCCGAGGTGTTGCCGCCCTTGCCCGTCCAGTTCGTGTGGAAGAACTCGCCGCGCGGACGGTCGATGCGCTCGTAGGTGTGGGCGCCGAAGTAGTCGCGCTGGGCCTGGAGGAGATTAGCCGGCAGGCGGGCCGAGCGATAGCCGTCGAAGTAGGCCAGCGCTGCGCCGAGGGCCGGAGCCGGAACGCCGCTTGCTATGGCTGCCGTCACAACCTTGCGCCATCCGGCCTGCGCGGCCAGCACCTTCTCCTTGAAGAAGGGATCGAGCAGCAGGTTGCTGAGGTCGGGGTTGCGGTCGAAGGCCTCCTTTATCTTGCCCAGGAAGACCGAGCGGATGATGCAGCCGCCGCGCCACATGAGCGCTATGCCGCCGTTGTTCAGCTTCCAGCCGTACTCCTTGGCGGCCTCGCGCATGAGGAGGTATCCCTGTGCGTACGACACTATCTTGGATGCATAGAGGGCTTGCCGAAGCGCTTCGAGCATCTCGGCCCTGTCGACGGCTACGGGCGCCGGGCCGGGGAGTTGCAGCGATGCCGTCACGCGCTCGTCCTTCTGAGCCGAGAGGCAGCGGGCAAATACGGCCTCGCCTATGAGCGTGAGGGGCACGCCGAGGTCGAGCGCAGCCACGCCGGTCCACTTGCCGGTGCCCTTCTGTCCGGCGGTGTCGAGGATGGTGTCCACAACGGTCTCGCCCGCCTCGTTGCGGTAGGCAAGGATGTCGCGGGTGATTTCTATGAGGTAGCTGCCCAGCTCGCCCTCGTTCCATTCGCGGAAGACCTCGTGCATCTCGGCGGCTGTCATTCCGAGCAGGTCTTTCATGATTTGGTAGGCTTCGCAGATGAGCTGCATGTCGCCGTACTCAATGCCGTTGTGTACCATCTTCACGAAGTGGCCTGCGCCGTTCTCGCCCACCCAGTCGCAGCAGGGAGCGCCGTCGGCCTTGGCGCATATTGATTGGAAGATGGGCCGGACGGCCTCCCATGCCGCTGCCGATCCTCCGGGCATCATGGAGGGGCCGTTGAGGGCGCCTTCTTCGCCGCCCGATACTCCGGTGCCTATGTAGAGCAGGCCTTTGCTCTCTACGTAGGCCGTGCGGCGGACGGTGTCCGGAAAGTGAGTGTTGCCGCCGTCGATGATGATGTCGCCGGGTTCGAGATGCGGGATGATCTGCTCGATGAAGTCGTCGACGGCCTTGCCTGCCTTCACGAGCAGCATCACCTTGCGGGGGCGCTTGAGTGATTTGCACAGCTCTGCGATGGAGTGGGCCGGGATGAAGTTCTTGCCCTTGCCGCGTCCGCCTACGAAGTCGTCTACCTTGGATACGGTGCGATTGAATACGGCTACCGTGAATCCTTTGCTTTCCATGTTTAATACCAGGTTCTCGCCCATTACGGCCAAACCTATAAGTCCGATGTCTGCTGAATTGTTCATCATTATCATTATTAATAGTTATACGGTAAATCTTAATTTCCTGAGAGCCTCCGCAGCCTCCTTCGTCGCGATGAGCGGACGGAAGTAGGGCGGCTCGCGCCTGATCCGGTAGTTGCTGCGCTGCTGCTCGAAGGTTTCCGGCGACTGCTTCAGCCGCCGGCTGTCTTCTTCAATGGGATAAGTATGGAGGATGATATGCCGGAGAGCCTCCTCAGTGTCCTCGGTCTGCGGCGCTCTTATCTCCCGCGATGCCTCAGCTGCGGGCACGTCGGCCGGGAACCATTGGGGGGATACCTCAGTGATGCCGAAGAAGGAGGCCGCCTCCCGTACGCATGCAGCGGTTCCGTTAGCCTTGCCGTCGGCCGAGTATCCGGCAATGTGAGGCGTGGCTATGAAGGCTTGCTGCATGAGCTCGCGGTCTATGTCGGGCTCATTCTCCCATACGTCGAGTATCACGTCCGACAGCTTTCCGGCATCCATGGCCCGGCGCAGGGCGGCAGTATCGGCCACCGGCCCGCGCGAGGAGTTGATGAATACCGCCCCCGGCTTCATCTGCCCGAAGAAGCCGTCGGAGGCAAGATGCCGCGTGGGATAAGGCCCGCTGGAGGCCAGCGGCGTATGGCAGGTGACTATGTCGCTCTCGGCAAGCAGGCGGGCTAGCTCCGTAAAGCCTTGCGGCCCTTCCCTCTCTGCTCGCGGAGGATCGTTGAGCAGCACGCGCATGCCGAGGCCTTCGGCTGCTACGGCCACCTTGCCGCCTACGTTGCCCACGCCTATCACTCCCAGAGTAAGCCCGTGCAGGCGGCGGCCCCGTTCGTGCGCCCATAAGAGCAGCGCGGCGGCGATGTACTGGCACACCGAGCCGGAGTTGCATCCCGGAGCGTTGACCCACCTGATGCCCTTAGCCTCGCAGTATGCCGTGTCTATGTGGTCGTAGCCTATGGTAGCGGTGGCGATGAGGCGGACGCTGCTGCCTTCGAGCAGCTCTGCGTCGCAACGGGTGCGGGTGCGGGTGAAGATGGCGTCGGCATCCCTCACGTCGGCAGGGCATATTGCCGCTCCCTGCTTGTATATCACTTCCGCGTAAGGCTCCAGGGCTCCGCGCAGGAAGGGAATCTTATCGTCGGCAATGATCCGGGGCTTCCTCGTCATGCGAACTTCTCCTTATAGGCCCAGAGGCCGAGGGCGGGGTTGGAGATGTAGTATATCTCTTCGCCGTCGACCGTGTTCCAGCCGTCGGTGAGCCGTGCCGGATCGTACTTGCGCATCATGGCGTCGAGCTCGGCGTACTCAAAGCCGGCGCGCTCGGTTTCCTCGCGGCTGAGGTGGCCGGGGCAGTAGATGATGCGGAAGCGACCCTCGGATGTGCCGTGTATGAGGTGTGCGGCTACGCCGAGCGTGTTGCGCAGGTCGTCGTTCTCCTTCACGTAGCGGAGCACCTGAGGCGTGGTCACGTAGCCGTACTTGCGGATGAGGCTGTCGTTGGCAGGGTCTTCGCCGAAGCGCTCTACGGCCGGGGCGAGTATGATGAGCTCGCCGCCGTCGGCTATGGCCATGCGGGTGCGGTAGATGCTCTTGTTGCCAACCCAGGTTGTCCTGAACTCTTCCGGGTCGAGATAAACCACCACCTTGCGCATCTCGCGGTCCATCATCCTGAAGTTGACCTTGAGCGAGAGGGCGGCGGCCAGCTCGAAGCACTGTCCGTCTGTTCCGGCATAGAGGCCGCGCACCTGGAGGCCGTCGGCTCCGGCCGATACCACCGTCTGCACGTACACTATCGGAAGATGGGCAACGAATCGGTTGGCATAGTTCATCACCTGCCTGACGGGATTGTCGGCCCGGCCCATGATGCGCTCCATGCCGTAGGCTGCGCCTATGAAGTGGCTCTTGTTGATGCCTTCGGCTCCGCCTACGCCTACGAAGATGTTCTTGTTGTAATTGGCCATGCCTATGACCTCGTGCGGAACGACCTGCCCAAGGGATAGTATAAGGTCGAAGCCGCCCTCGAGCAGCAGGCGATTGACCTGCGCCGGCCAGGGATAGTCTACGGCTCCCTCGGACACCCTGGCGACGTACTCGGCCGGCACTTCGCCTACGGTGGCCACATCCTCACGCCAGTTGTGCACCCGGAAGAGCTGCTGCGGAATGTCGCCGAACATCTTGGCTATTTCCTGCTCCGTCATGGGCACATGGGTGCCGAGTGCGGGCATGATGGCCTCGACGCGGCTGCCGTAGTATTCGTAGGCGTATTGCGTGAGCTCGCCGGCGCGCGAATGGAAGCGGGTGAAGTCCGGCGGGATGATCAGCACCTTGCCGCGCGGCCCCAGCTTGTCGAATATCCCGAACATGCACCTGCGGAGCTCCTCGTGCGAGAAGGCATCCGTGGGCGAGCCCTGGGCGAATATCAGCTGAGAATTGGTATTTGAAACTGTTTCCATACTGTCTGATTTTTTATTGATTTCTTATTTAAAAGTATTTGACCTTGCGGCCGCAAACGCTTGTGGCATTTTCATACATCATTTAGAGTGAGCAAATATTTTTTGCGAGCGCGGCGTAAAAGTAGAAATATTTTCCTTTCCGCAAGAAATACTCCGGCCGATTATGAGGTACGAGCGGCGGAGTGCCGAGCCTGCTGCGTGATAACCGTACCCCTACGGGACCCCTGTTTGGGCGATGGCGATTTTCGGGGCCGTGTGTGTGTAGAGACGCGATGCATCGCGTCTCTACGGGGCCCGGGCCTTGCAGGCAATGCCTCAAAGGTCATTCGCCCGCCTATGCAGGCGGCCCGTAGGGATCGAATATTTTCGACCCTAATAAAACCGCCCTCCTATGCGGGGATCCCGACGGCTGTGTGTATGTAGAGACGCGAAGCATCGCGTCTCTACGGGGCGTCGGGCCTTGCAGGCAATGCCTCAAAAAACCTTCACGCTCGAACAATAGGTCATTCCCGCGAAGGCGGGAATCTCCGATCGAAAAACGGTTACGATTGTAGTTGTATCATATAAAACAACAAATACAATCGTCCCAACTATCGATCGGAGATTCCCGCCTTCGCGGGAATGACCTATTGTTCGAGCGTGAATGGCTTTTGGCCCGCCGGATTTTCGCGGAGCTCTCCACATTTGCGGAGACCTCCCCGCTGCCGACGCGAAGCTCTCCACACTTGTGGAGATTGCCCCGTTGTCAGCAGGAAGCTCTCCGCATTTGTGGAAACTGCCGTGTTGTCAGCAGGGAGCTTTCCACAAATGTGGAAACGGCCACCGAGTTGTTGCGGAGCTTTCCACAAATGTGGAGCTATACAAATTTCCCACATAAGCGGCTCCACACATGTGGAGACCCCTGTTTTTGCCGTTTTGGAGCTCTCCACACTTGTGGAGACGGCTGTTTTTTCCGATTTGGGAGGATTTCCAGGCTGGAAATTGCCCTCCGACGACTTTTTGGCGGTTTCCACATTTGTGGAAACCGCCGCGCTGCCAGCGGGAAGCTTTCCACAAATGTGGAGCCGGCGGAAATGTTGAAGGGCTAATTTCCACAGTGGAGATTTGGATTCGATAAAGAAAGCCGGCTGTGTGCAAAAGGTAGAGACGCGATTAATCGCGTCTCTACACACACCCAAAAGAATATGGGGCCGTCATTTTCAGGCGGAATTACTTTTTGTACCACCCCATACATTATATATATATGCTTTCCCGGATTTGGGTTGACCCTGCCTCGCAGGGGTTCGAAATTTTGAACGCCAAAATATGCTTCAAATTCTGTACTTTTGGGATTTCCATTCATATATATAATTAATAAATTAATCGACATGAAAATTGGTATTCTTTCTTCGGGCGGCGATTGCCCGGGTATTAATGCAACGATAAGGGGCGTAGGCAAAACGGCGCTCATACACTACGGAATGAAGGTGGTGGGTATCAGAAACGGTTTTTCGGGCATACTGAGCAAGGATCCGGCGGACATAAGGCCTTTCGACGAGCAGAGCCTGTCGGGCATACTCAACCTTGGCGGCACTATCCTCGGCACCTCGCGCGACAAGGATTTCAGGCGGCTGATCAAGCGGCAAAGCGAGGAGCATACGTCGGCCATACTCAGGCGCTGCCGCGAGCTCGAGCTCGACTGCATTGTTTGCATAGGAGGCAACGGCACGCAGAAAACGGCCCAGCTGCTGGCCGGCGTCGGCGTGAACGTCATAGGCATCCCCAAAACCATTGACAACGACGTTTGGGGCACCGACATCACCTTCGGATTCGACACGGCCGTTAACATCGCCACCGAGGCCATCGACCGCCTCCACTCCACCGCCAGCGCACACCGCCGCGTGATGGTCGTCGAAGTCATGGGCCACCATGCCGGATGGATTGCCCTGCATGCAGGCATGGCCGCCGGAGCCGACATCATACTGCTGCCCGAACTCGGCTTCGACATCGACCAGGTGGCCGAGCGACTGGCCGAGCGACAGCGCAAAGGCAAGCCGTACTCCATCATAGTCACAGCCGAAGGCCTGAGCACGCCCGGACGCAGCAGACCGTCGGACTACATTGCCGACATGATTCGCCAAATGACCAGCATGGAGGTGCGCGAAACCGTACTGGGATACATACAGCGCGGCGGTAATCCTTCGCCCTTCGACCGCAACCTGGCCACCCGCCTTGGAGGCTATGCCACCGAGATGATTGCCTGCGGCGCCTTCGGCCGCATGGTATGCGTTAACGGAAGCCGCATAGGGTCGATGCCCCTGTCGGACACCGCCGGCAAGCTCAAGCTCGTAGAGCCCGACAATGAGCTGATTGTGCAAGGCAAACGCATGGGCGTCTTCTTCGGAGTATAATAGCCGGAAAGCCTGTCGGCAACTTAGAGATAAATAATTGTGGGTTCAATCTGCTTCAATTTGGGAAACGGATTATCTTTGACTAAAATAACTTCAATCAAAAGGACTAATGACATTTCAATTCAAAATTCAGTTAAAAGGGATTAGCAAACCTCCGGTATGGAGGACAATCAGTATTCCTGCGGATTTCACATTCCTGAGATTTCACACTGCGATACAAGTTGCATTTGGCTGGGAAAATGATCACCTGTTCGAATTCAGTGATAATAGGAGTACAATACGTATATCTGTTCCGGTGAAGGATGATTTTTCCGCTCTCGGCTTCTCTGCTCTCAGTTTCACTGCCAGAGCACAAGCAAAAAATGCCTCAAAAACCAGATTGTCCGACATATTTACGGACAAGATCAGTAAACTTCTTTATGTCTACGACTTTGGGGATAATTGGGTACATGAGATAACATTAAAATCGGTTGTCGACACTACGACCAGTCAAGCCGTCTGCCTTTCATGCAAAGGAGCCTGTCCGCCCGAAGACTGTGGCGGCATATACGGATATGAAGCCATAAAAGAAACTTTTGCGACTATGCCGGAAAGCGCCAAAGCGGAAGAATACAGAGAGTGGCTGGGACTGGAAGATGGAGAAACCTGGGATGCCCATGACTTTAATATAGATGAAGTCAACACTTATTTGAAGCAGGTTTGACTTCAAGCAATCTCAACCGGAGCGATTTGTTCCGGAGCACTTAGTCTAATTCGGAAAAAATAAGCATGAAAATATTACTGGACTACTTTGAACATCAAATAGACGAAAAGATTCTCAAACGCGGATTGGATTATTTCGTTAATGGATGCGTTACGGATGTGAATGAACTTGGAGACGGGAACTACGCAATAACCGTGGAAGGCTCTGATACATATACGGTGAATTTGAGTATTGATGAAAATACTGTTGCGGAATTTGAGTGCGACTGCCCCTATGATATGGGACCGGTATGTAAGCATGTGGCCGCTGCATTATTTTATCTACAACAAGAGGAGTTGGCAACGATTGCATTGCCTGCTAAAAAGGCTAAGCGCAGACAGAAGCAAAAGTCGGTAGCCGAGCAGGCAAAAGAACTGCTCGGCATTTTACCGCACGACGCCCTGAGAGCATTTATCCGCGACACTTGTGCAAGCGACGGCAAATTCAGGCAATTGTTTGTTGCAAAACATATAAATTACTTGTATTGCGAATCAAAGGATTTGTACACAAAACAGTTGCAGGCATTAATAAAAACCTACTCCCATAAACATGGTTTTGTAGACTACCGGGATGCAAAAAGCCTTGGCGGTATTGTCGGCGAAATGGCAGCAGAAGCAATGGCTATCTTGGGCAAAGGAGAAGTACGGAAGCCTATGTTTATTGCTTTAGCCATTATTGAAGAGATGTCGGACCCGCTTACTTATTGTGCCGACGACAGTGGCGGACACATCGGAGGCTGTATAGAACAAGCATTTGCCGTTTTGGATGTACTTGCCGAATCCACCTTAAGTGGAGCAGAGCATGATGAACTGTTTGACTGTTTGCTCGGCCTCTCTGAGAAAAAATCACTTAAAGACTGGGATTGGTATTTCAGAACAATAGGCTTGGCAATAAAACTCTTAAAAACAGAGGAGGAAAAAGGAAGAATAAAGGAGGCTTTGAACAAAACAAAATCGGATGGAACAAGCTGGGATTGGAACTATCGCAACGCTCAGGAGCTAATGCTTGAACTTATAAAAAAGACGGAAAGCCGCGAGGCTGCCGCACTGTTTGTAGAAAACAATATCTCTAATCCTCAGTTCCGGGCCGAATTAATAGAACAAGCCCTGAAGGAAAAGGATTACCCGAAAGCAGAGAGGCTGGCATACGAAGGAATCACCAAAGATGAGAAGGATGCACCCGGATTGGCCGACAATTGGCGCAATTATCTGTTGACACTCTATCTGCAAAAAGGAGATACCCTGCACACTATACAGTTTGCCCGTTATTTTATGGTTTATTCCAACGGACATCATCATCCTTTGAGATATTATTACGACCTCCTGAAATCCTTTATAGACACAGAGCAATGGGCGGATTATCTGGAAAATCTTATTGACGCTATCAAAAATAAAAGCCGATGGAGTGATTATGACCGTATTGCACATCTGTATATTTGGGAAGCACAGTGGGACAAGCTGTTTGTTCTGCTACGGCAACATGTAAGCTTTGAGCGGATTGCCGGAGCAGAGCAATATTTGGCTGAGCTTTATCCACAGGAATTAGCTACTCTCTATCAGGATTTGATCCTAAGCCTTATGGAGCGCAATATGGGGCGGAATCATTATCAGGATGCATGCCGCTACATCCGGCGGATGCAAAAGCTGGGAGCCAAAGCTATGGCTGCCGATCTTGTAGAAAACCTGAGGAATACATATAAGAACAGAAGGGCTTTGATTGAAGAGCTAAACAACATTTAGTCGCTTCAACATCTCCGGCGAAGGTATGGGGGCCGCATCCATCCTCGCTCAATATCACAAACTTTGGCAGGCAGACGAATCCTTACTCATAAGCAGATATGGCTTGCGGCTGCGCCCGGTTTTACATTGGTCGGCAAATGGGAGCCACAGGTTTACTGTCGTGAAGCCTAAAAACCGCAAAAAACTAAGCTCGCCGCTGCCGTCGAGGGCCTTCGCCCGAAATAAATAAGCTCGCTGCTGCCGTCGAGGGCCTTCGCCCGAAATAAATAAGCTCGCCGCTGCCGTCGAGGGCCTTCGCCCGAAAAAAATAAGCTCGCCGCTGCCGTCGAGGGCCTTCGCCCGAAATAAATAAGCTTGCCGCTGCCGTCGAGGGCCTTCGCCCGGAATAAATATGCTTGCTGCTGCCGTCGAGGATACTTCGCCCAAACGATTATCCGTGCCGCAACATGAGCGTCGGCTGCACATCCTTTGCTGTGAGGGCTGCATCTGAAGGGCGGATTTCGTATATTTGCCGAAAAACAAGGTTATGAGTAATTTCTTTCAAACAATTAAAAACAAATTCCTTTCAAAGGCTAACATCTATGCGGTGATTCTGGTGCTGTTTGTTACGGCTACCTTCACCGTGGGCGATTCGAACCTTTACGTGCGGGCTAAGTACGACGAGGAGATTAGAAGCCTTGAGCGTGAGATTGTCAAGTATAAGGATGAGGCGGAGCAAAACAGGCTGCGGCTTATGGAGCTGCGCAGCAATGAGGCCGACCTGGAGCGCGTTGCCCGCGAAGAGTATCTGATGAAGAAGCCTAACGAAGATGTGTTCTTAGTCAAATGAGTAATATCCCTTTTCGCACAATTGTTTTTTCGGTTTCGGGCATATTAGTGCTTGCGGGAGCCGTTTTGTATATGGCGGCTCCGCATGTGGCTGCCGCTGTTTTTGCCGTCGGAGCGGCGGGTATGGCAGTATCGAGGCTCACTCAGCCTGTGGCTGATACGTCGGTAAGGATGAAGCGGCTGCATACGTTTAATGTGGCGGCGGCGCTGCTGATGGTGGTGGCTTCGGTGTTTATGTTCAGGAGGCAAAACGAGTGGATTGCCTGCCTTTCGATAGCCGCCATGCTGCAACTTTATGCGGTATTTGTCGGTAAGAATGAGGGATGAGCAGTCGCTCGTGATATATAACCGAAGCAGGTATGAAAGCAAGGCTCATCTTATCCGTCCTACTTATTATTATCTCGCAGGCTGCGCTGCCGCAGTCCGTAGGGCTGGTGCTGAGCGGAGGAGGCGCCAAGGGAGCGGCTCACATAGGGGTAATCAAAGCGCTTGAGGAGAGCCGTGTGCCTATCGACTATATCACCGGAACCTCTATCGGCGCCATAGTAGGAAGCCTGTATGCCATGGGCTATTCGCCCGACGAGATGCTGCAACTATTCCTGTCGGACGAGTTCGGACAGTGGCAGAGCGGTACCGTCGGCAGCGACTATATCTATGCCTTCAGGCAGCCGGATGCCACGGCGGAGATAGCGCGCTTCTCCGTCACCTTCTCGGATTCGCTGCGTATAAGGCCTAATATTCTTCCGCAGAGCCTTATCAATCCCATACAGATGAACCAGGCCTTCCTTGCCCTGTACTCGCAAGCCTCGGCGCGTGCCTTCTGGAACTTCGATAACCTGTTCGTGCCCTTCAGGTGCGTGGCGGCCGATGTGTTCGGCAAGCGGACGGTGATATTCCGAAACGGCGATCTGGGCGACGCCGTGCGGGCATCAATGTCATTCCCCTTCGTATTTAAGCCTTTATGGAAGGATAGCGTGCCGCTCTTCGACGGTGGGATATACGACAACTTCCCGGTTCAGCCCATGAAAGACGCCTTTGCGCCCAGCCTCATCATAGGCAGCACCGTGGCAGCGAATCCGGACAAGCCTTCCGACAACCTTTACGTGCAGCTCAAGGCCATGATAATGCAGCGCACCGAGTATGATATCCCTGAAACCGAGGGCATAATGCTCAGCTTTAACCTCCCCGACGTAGCATTGCTCGACTTCCCCAAAGCCCGCGAACTGATGCGGCTGGGCTACGATAAAGCCATGGCCGCCATGGACTCCATCAAGCGGCGGATGCCCAGGGAAGTGTCGCCCGACAGCCTGGCAGCCCGACGGGCAACCTACCGCAAGAGCCTGCCGCCGCTGGTATTTCGCGACATCATCATCTCCGGCAACGTAAGCGAAGCACAAAAGGAGTACATCAGGACGCTGCACCGCGACGTAGGCGAGCTCTTCACCATGGACGACTTCAAGAATGCCTACTTCAGGATGCTGGCCCATTCCAAGATACGCGAAATCATACCGCATGCCGTTTACAACCGCAGGGCCAAGGCCTTCGACCTCTATCTCGACGTCGACATGAGCAACGATGTGGCAATAGCCTTCGGCGGAAACGTGTCGTCGCACCAGGCCAATCAGCTCTTTATGGGAGCCGAGTACAAGCACATCTCCACCTTCGCCGCCGACTTTGAAGCACACTTCCAGGTGGGCAATTCCTTCGACGGCGCCGGAGCAGGCGGCCGCTTCTACCTCCCCACCCGCATACCGGCCTATATCCGCCTTCGCGGAGCCTTTTCCAACAAGAAATACTCCGAGACACAACCGTTTTTTTATGAAGATATGGTGCCTTCGTTCATCAAGCAAAAGGAACTCTTCGCCGCCCTTGCCTTCGGATTCCCGCTCTTCCGCAAGGCCCGTGCAGAGGTGGGGACAGCCATGGGGCGCCTTACCGACTATTACTTTCAGTCGCTCTACTCATCGGGCATAACCGCCTTCGACCAAAGCCGCTACGGCCTGAGGGCGCAATCCTTAAGCCTTGAGTACAACACCTTAGACGCAAAGCAGTATCCGGCCGCAGGCAGCCGATGGCGCCTCAAAGCCATATATGCCGCATCAACCGAGCGCTTCCTGCCCGCCGACCCGGCATGGACCCCCGCCGGCGCCATGCCCGCCAACCGCTGGTTCCAGCTAAAGGCACACTGGAACCGATATACCAACATATCGCCCAACATAAGTCTCGGCATACTCGGCGAGATGGTCGTATCCAACAAGAAGCTCTTTAACAATTATACCGCCACCATACTTCAGGCCCCGGCATTCACGCCCACGCCACACAGCCAAATCCTCTTTAACGAAGCCTTCAGAGCCAATCAATACATAGCCGCAGGCCTCTCGCCGGTGCTGAAGCTCAGCAGCATGACCCACCTGCGAGCCGACCTCTTCGCCTTCGCCCCCATGCGCAAGATACAGCGCGGAGCAGCCCCGGCCGACTCGCCGCTATCGCCCATAAGTACAGCACAGTACGGCCCCTGGTTCGACAGCCTCGAATACCTTGGCGAGCTCTCCCTCGTTTTCCGCCTCCCCTTCGCCGCCATAAGCCTTTACGCCAACGGATACAGCCATCCGCAAGGCAACTTCAACTTCGGCCTCAACATAGGTTATCTTATTTTTCAGAGCAAGATGCTCGATTGAGCCCCAAATCACCCCCTTTTCATTTAGCACCGGCCTAAACGCCCATGCAGCGATCCGGTTAATGCCCATGCGGCGATCCGGTAAATGCCCATGCAGCGATCCGGTAAACGCCCATGCAGCGATCCGGTAAATGCCCATGCAGCGATCCGGTAAATGCCCATGCGGCGATCCGGTAAATGCCCATGCGGCGATCCGGTTACTGCTCGTTAACCGGATCGGTGCATCTATATATATGTATAACTTATTGTGCCGCTGCGTGTAATGCCTCAATGCGCTTTGTGCGGCCGGGAACAATGTTGTCGAGGGAGCGGCCGCAGAGTTTGCGCCATGCGGCCAGGGTTTCGGTGTCGATGGGGTCGTCCGGCCGGGCGTCCCATTCGGGAAGGAAGCCGCGGAGGCCCATGCGCTGAATGAGCGCGAAGTGGGGGCTGAGGTAGTCCGTATCCCTGTAATATATTAATGTGGCATGCTGAGCTATGAGCTCCTCCTGAAGGCTTTCGATGGGTACGTTGCGCAGCTTCAGCCCGCTGTCGACGGCTATTGCGGCCGCTACGCCGGCGGCCTGACCGAGGGCCATCCAGCAGGGCTCCATACGTAGCGTTGAGAAGCCAATGTGCGAGCCGGATACGGGCACAGGCAGGAGCAGGTTGTCGACTTCGCGAGGGGTCATCACCCCGTAAGGCACTGTATACACGGCGGTTGGATAGCTGAGGAAGCCGTCGAGATGAACCCGTCCGCTCTCGCGCTTCCTGACGGCATGCGAGTCGAGTGCATAGTGGCTGGCGGTGATGCTGCTGGAGTACAGAGGCGGGCGCCCGCCGGGATGCGCGGGTATGGCATCCGTGGCTGTGAAGAAGTGCGTGCACTCGAATCGGCGACCCTCGCGAACGTATACCTGCCGGGGGAAATGCCCGTTGTCGGTATACTCGTCCTTGGCTAAGCCCCACTCGCCGACGGCTTTGCGGAAGTGAGGCGGCAGGGAGGCATCGTTGGCTGCAAACCAGAAGAGGCCCTCGATGTACTCGCGCAGTCGCAGTGCAAAACGGTCTCGCCACTCCCATGACGATGTGGGCCAGGGCCAGTTCTCTTCCGGCAAGTCGGTGGATATGAAAGCGGCGTGCTGGTTGTTGGCATCAGTCTTAGCATTAGGCAGGTGCACTATGTTGGTGAGCTTGGCTATGCCCCAAACGTCGCCCGGCGTTTCCGATACATTGCCTGCGGCTACGTGGCGGCGGTTCTCGGCCATCATAGCCTCGGTAACCAGCTCCATGGGCGCGTTGGTATTCCTCCCGCTAAAGACGTCGTCTACAAGTGAGAGATATTCTTCGCGATTGTATCGAGCCGGCTTTTGTATGGCCACCCTGTTGCGCGGATCGTTGGTGAGGCACAGCCGGTAGTTGTACGACTGCACCGCATTGTCGGCCTGGAAGGTAGAGCCGTCGGCCTCGGCGCCGCCCCAGTATTTGTACACGCGGCCGGCGCCCGGTTCGCCGAACTCGTCTCGGCCTTCGCGTCCGGAGCGGAAGGGGATGCGGGCGGCTGCGCCGAGGTCGCCTTCGTAGGTGGCGTCAACGAATACGGCTCCGCGGTAGGTTTCCGTTTGGCCTGTGGCGCGGTTGGTGATGGCGATGCTCTCTATGCGGTCGTTCAGGATGGTGATATTGGCAGGGTCGGCATCGAACTGCCGCAATGTCAGCACGGTGATTTTGTCGGCATGCTCTGCTATCATCTGCCCGAATACCTTTGCGCCTACCGAGGGTTCGAAGTGATAGCCGTCGCTGCAAACGCGCAGCTGTTCCGAGGCTTCGCCGTATGTATCGGCGTAATGTTTCCTGACCCTGTCTACAAATTCGCGGAAGAGGCCTGTGGTGGCTGCGCGGGTGGCGATATCGGTTGCACCCAGTCCGTTAGCCGGCAAGCCGCCTATGTATGCAGTGCGCTCAAGGATGAGTGATGTCTTGCCGAGGCGTGCGGCTGCGATAGCGGTTGTGAGGCCTCCGGGATTGCCGCCTACTATGACCAAGTCATATTGCGGCTGTGCCTTCGTAGCTGTGAAGGCGATAATAAAAAGAACGGATGTTAATAGTTTATACATATTAGATAGTAATATATGGGTTAATAAATATCAGAGTGCAAGAATCTCGGTGGCATAGCGTGCATAGTGTCCCTGGAGGCCTTCGGCGTAAGCGCGCAGCACGGCTTCGGCCGTACCCTCATGATCGCCGCAGAGATACAGCGCTCCGGCGAGGTGCAGCTCCTTCAGTGCGATGTTGCGCACGCTGACGTCGTTGGTATCGGGCACCGTCGAGCGGCGGGCATCGGCATATCCGGCAATGGAGTGGCCCCTCATGCCCGGGGCGCAGAGCAGCTCGGCCAGTACGGGAGCGGCCGCAGGGTCGGCAATGGCTTCGGATGCCTTGCATACGGCCCGATAGTGAGAGAACTCGCGGTCGGGCGTCAGCTGCCTGGCTTTGCTCAGTATATATGGCAGTGATGATGCCTGCCGAGCCCGGCCAAGGGCTGTTATCAGAGCGTCGAGCGGGCTGAGGCTCATGCCGAACTGGCCCATGCCTGTATAGTGCCATCCCTTATCCCATTCTGCTGCCGATGCTATGGCCTGCTCTACTACGGCGGCATGCGACGACTCGCCCAGTATGCAGAGTACGGATGCGCATACGAGGGCTTCGCTCTCGCTCAGAGGGGAGTCGAAGCGCTTCCTGATGTGGTGTATGCATCGCCTGTGATCGGTGAGCAGGATTTCGAGGCCTTCGTAGTTGTTCGTAACCTTCATCGCCGCCTCGTGCATCTCTGATGCGTCGAAGCCTCGGAACTCCTTGTCGGTGAGCACGCGGGCCGGGAGGTTGCCTATCTCTACCAGATGCTTCTGTATCTTCTTGATGTCTACCTTGCGCAGGGGCTTATTCTCCCGAACGGCCGTGGCGGCCAGGTATCCCACCGAGTGTCCCTGCGTTTGCAGGCATGAGCGCATGCGTATGACCGGCATGGCGTCGCGATGGGCTCCGGCTCCGAGCCCCGTTACCAATATGCCCTCAAGCCCTTTGGGGAGGAGGCTCCGCAGAGGCACGTCGGCGTCGTATATGCTATGCCGCTCCATGGGAGGGCTGAGTATGAAGTAGGGATCGACTATCATGCCGTGTGTGTCGAAGGAGCTGCGGTGATACGAGATGGTGTCCTCGTAGCGGCGGTGGGTGAGCACATCGGATACCGACACTATATGCTCGGCTATGATGCGGCGTCGCTCGCGCGTTTGGGGGAGCTTTATCAGATCGTACTGTCCCTTAGCCTTCACCTTGCCCTGTACGTATGCGCGAGATACGTCGAGTATGTCGGTATCATCCACGAATAGCCAGTCGTTGTTTATGTAGTTGCTTCCGGGAGTATTGTAGCCTGTGCCGGCGCCCTGAACGGCGAGTGTCTTGCTGCCGGTATAGTCGTATGCAGCTCCCGCAGCGATTGCAATGTCGGCGCTGCCTGTGCTGTCTATCACCACCTTGGCGAACACAAGGCCCCGGCCTTCAGGCGTAGCAACCACTATGCCTTTCACCGTTCCGTGCTCGCTCAGGGCGCCGCATCCCATGGCTCCGAACCATAGCTCGCCTCCGGCTCCGATAAACTCGCGGCGGAGCCACTCTGCCTTCCAGTCGGCCACCGATTCCTCCTGCCAGTCGCTGCGCTGACGCGGATGAGTGTCGGGCGCCATTTGCCGCACGGCCTTGTCCATCTCGGAGGTGAAGCCCTCGCGATAGCCGTCCCAGTACCTCCCGATACGGCCCAGTGTGCCGAGGCCTCCGAGCCCGTGCAGGTACTCTATCTCAAGCGTTTTCACTCCTTGCCGTGCGGCCGATACGGCAGCCGTAGCCCCGGCTGTCCCTCCTCCCAGAACTATCACGTCGTAGCTCCCCAGAATGGGCAGTGCGCTGTCGTGCGATGCCACATATCCCATGTTCCTTGCCGGGCGGAGGGGATGCAGCGTTTCGCCTATCTCGCCGTAGTTATACCCGTCATGGGCCTTATGCCTTACAAAGGATGTGCCCCTGTCGGGAATGTTTATAGCCTTGCGGCCTATTATATCGCCAAGCAGACTGCCTACCAGCATGGCGGCAAGGGGGCGCATGGCTTCGGCGGCCGCCTCGCGCGACAGGCCGGCGCATGGGCCTACGACCCAGAGGTTATCTATCCCAAGGGGCATAAAGACCTGTTCGGGAACGGAGCGCAGCGAGCCTATACTGCTTATGTTTTGGCGGCAGCGAACCTTGCGGAGCGGATGGTACCACAGCAGGTCGGAGCTGTCCACCTGGTCGGCATCCCATACGGCGCTGCGTATTGTTTGCTCTATGCCTGCTACGGATGCGTAGCTGCCGTCGGTTTCTAATGAGAAGGTGTATCGCGTAAGTGGCCACTCCTTCCCTCCGAAGGATAGCTTGCGGGGCAATACCTCGGCGCGCATGACGGACTTGTGCTGCTTGACGGAGCCGCCGGCGGTAACGAAGGCGAACTCTACCGGCCCTTTGCCCTCTATCCTTTCGGCGCCGAAGAAGGAGGCTACGGAGGCTGTGTGGGTGCAGTCCGCAACGGCCCGGCAGCGTATGGCCTGGCGCCCGGAGCGGTTCGTTATAACAAGGCCGGCCACGGCTCCCTCGTCGTTAGTCAGGGCCTCCGTAACAATGCTGCTGTACAGGAAATCAACGTTATAGTCTATGAGTTCGTGCTCAAGCGCCGTCTTGACATGCAGGGGCGAGGGGTAGGCTGCGCCCGATGCGAATACCTTCCGCCCGCTATCTTCCATGGGCTGTTCGCCCTCTGCTCTGTCGTACATAAAGGAGCCGCAGATGTCGTCGCCAAGGTATGGCATTTCGGCTATAAGGAACACTCGGCAGCCTGTGCGTGCGGCGGCTTTGGCCAGGGCTACGGCCCGCGAGCTGCCTCCTGCCACTACCAGGTCGGCCTCGGCTATAACCGGTATGTGCCGGCCTCCCTCGCGGGCTAAATCCATGTTGGGTAATACGTTTGCAAACATTGTGCGTGCATTGGCAGCCTCTCCCACGGAGGCTAAAGCCCCTCCGGCTGCTGCAATTCTGATGAAGTCTCTTCTTGTGATCATGGCTTAGTAGGATTATTTATTTCGGCAAACTTAAATAAATAAACGTAATATTCAAATCCGCCGGCTTATACGATCCTCCGAATGGGCATTCGGCGATCCTCCGAATGGGCATTCGGCGATCCTCCGAACGGGCATTCGGCGATCCTCCGAACGAGCATTCGGCGATCCTCCGAACGAGCATTATGCGATCACCCGAATGGGCATTCGGCGATCATCATAATGGGCATTATGCGATCCAATAGTGTCCATTATGCTGATCGTTTAATGTACGTTATGCGATCCCTTTAATGTACGTTATGCGATCCCTTTAATGTACATTATGCGATCCCTTTAATGTACGTTATGCGATCCATATAATGAGCATCAGCCGATCCGGCAAATGGGCAAAGGAAAAGCTGCCCTTTGGGGGGACAGCTTTTCTCATTATTATATATATGGCAGAGGCGAGGTTCAGCGTGAGCCTCCTGCCCACCACACTTTCTCGGAATATACGTACTGCCCTGTGCCGAAGGCTTCTTTTACGGCCGGGTTGGTCGTAGTGTCGGAGTTGCCGTAGGGGCATCTGTTCGGGAAGGGGTTGGTATTCTTTAGCTCGATGAAGCTCTCGCCAAGGGCTTGGAGGCGGCGCACATCGTTGTATGCCTCGGTGGATTCGCCGGATGCGCCGAAGAAGGCAAGGTACTTTTGGACCATGATTTCTTTGAGGGGCGCGGCGTCGAATAGCGGCTTCACGTCGGTGTCGAAATAGGCGGCGGCCTCGTCGGCGCTTATGGCTTCGGTGGTGAATCCGAGGCCTCCGTAGCGATTGACTTCCGGGGCTGCTTCGGCTGCGCTTACGCTGGCCTCCATGTTGACGATAGCGGCTGCAAGGGCTGCCTTCAGTGTGGCTTCGGCCTCATCGGTCTGCCCCTTGCGCGCCAGGGCTTCGGCCTTGATGAAGAGTAGCTCATGATAGCTCATATACATGGTGGAAGCTACCTGCGAGTATACGAATACCGAGGTGTTGTAGTAGTACCGCAGCTGCTCCGGGCTGCCGTTCGGAGCCATGAAGTAGCTGTCGGCATCGGGGCTGTCTACCTGTCCCCATTCGGCGTCTATGAATACGCGACGCAGGCGGGGGTCGTTGCGCGCTATCAGCTTGTCGGCCATGCTTTGGCTGGCGGCAAGGCCGTCGCGGCTCCACTGGAAGTCGAACAGCGGATTGAAGTTGGCGGCATTATAGATATTGAAGGCTGCCTGATCGCCTACGGATGCGAAGGACTTGCCGGCATAGTCCAGTATCTTGTCGAGCTCGGCCTCTTTTGATGATGCCTTTGCAAGCAGGTGCAGTGCGTAGCGAGCCTTCAGTCCGTAGGCCAGCTTGAGCCATTTGGCCTTGTCTCCGGAGTAGAGCAGGTCGAATGCGCCTACGGCAACGAGGTCTGTTTTCTGCAAGTCTTCTATGGCTGCATCAAGGTAATCGTTTATACCTTTATATATATCCTCTTGCCGGTCTATCTTGGGGTTCATGAACTTGGGGCTACCGTCGGGATTGACCAGCGCGGCTTCGCTCCATGGGGTATCTCCGAACATGTCTGTGAGCAGTGCCGAGAGGTAAGCCGCCAGCACTTCGGCCATTCCTTTGGTGACGTTGTTGCCGGCGTCGCGTCCTCCCTCGCTGCACTGTTCGATGATGATGCGTGCGTTCTTGAGGTTGGAGTACAGATTCTCCCAAACGTTGTTGAATGTTGAGGCCGATGAGGGCTCTCCGGAGCGTATCTCGGCGCGATAGAGCTGGTTGTCTATGCCCACCTCGTGCTCCACGTAGGTGGAGAGGTATGTGTTGACATCGCCTCCTATGCCTCCGAATGCGGTGGAGGTGATAACGTCGGCAATGATGTATCTGCTCTCCACGCTGATGGGGTGATCCTTGTCTTTGTTGACGGCGTTCAGCACGTCGTCCGAGCAGGATAACAGGCCGGTCGACATGAGTGCAATGCCAAGGATGGCGACTATGCTTCTTGTGATATATAAACTTCTTTTCATATCGTTTGAGCTATTTAAAATTTCACATTAATTCCTAATCCGTAGCTGGATGCTCCGGGCAGCGAGAAGCGCTCAAAGCCTCCTCCCATATTGGTATTTCCCTGGGAGGCTTCCGGGTCGAATCCCTTGAGCGTTGACCACAGCAGCAGGTTTCGCGCAAAGAGGTTGAGGGATACGTTCACGCCCTTCTTGTCCCAAACGGGATAGCTCAGTGCGACTTCCCTCAGCTTGATGAAGGAGGTTTCCTGAATCATGGATTCGGTGACGTTGTTCAGGGCCGAGAAGTAGTCTTGCGCATCTGCGCCTACTACCTTGCCGTCCGGGCCTTTCTTGTTGATCAGGATGTCGTTAGGGGTTCCGTCCTGCTTCACGGCATCTTCCTCGAAGAGGAATCCGTCGGTCTTGCGGAAGTCGGCCGACTTCTGGGTTACGCCATAGTAGTCGAGCAGTCCGCCTGTTGCGGCATACATCACGCCTCCCTGCTTCCAGTCGAACACGGCCGACAGGCGTAGCTTGTATACCTCAATGCTTGTGTTGAAGCCGAGGCGGAAGTCGGGCTCCACGGTGCCGAGCACCTGGTCGCCGCCGGGTATAGGCAGGCCGTTGGCGTCAACCACTATCCTGCCTTGGTCGTCCCTCAGATAGGCTGCGCCGTAGATAACAGGGAACTTGTCGCCTATGCCGGCGCGCACCTGCGGCTCTACGAAACCTCCGAGGAAGATGCTCTCCACGCCTTCGGCCAGGGCATCGACGTAGTTATCAATCTTGGTGAAGTTGAAGGCCAGGTTCCAGTCTATGTCTCTTGTGCGTATGGGATTCAGCCCAAGCGTGACTTCGTGAGCGTTTGTATGCACGGAGCCTCCGTTGGTACGCAGGCTTCCCGAGCCGGTCGAACCGGCCAGCGGCACATCGAATATCTGGTCCTTCACGTTCTGCCGCGAGAAGGTGTAGCTGAGCGACACCAGTCCGTTGAGCAGCGTCAGATCCAGGCCGGCTTCATAGGAGCGAGTGTTCTGCGGCTTCAGCTTCGGATCGTATACAGTGTTCGAGGGAGTATAGGCCGTGATGCCCTTAATAGGATACATGATGGGAGTGCCCGACGAGAATCCGCCGCCGTACGACGGGGTCGTATAATAGCTGTCCATATAGTCGCCTGCCTGTCCTACCTCGGCATAAGAAACGCGCAGCTTGCCGAACGTCAGCAAGTCGCTCTTCAGAGGCTCCAGCTCGGTGAATACCCAGCCGAGCGATACGGACGGATAGGTGAACGAGCGGTTGTTCTGCGGCATGGTCGATACAATATCGTTGCGCACCGTGGCATTGAAGTATAGCATGTTCCGGAACGAGAGGGCCAGGTTGCCGAAGTTACCGAAGGTTCTCCTGCGGCGGGTTGTTTCGTATCCGTTGTAATTGCTGATATTGTTCAGATGGTTCCAACCCGAAAAGTTGAAGGCTGTGCCGTAAGATTCCAGCAAGTTGCGGCTGTACTCTATGATCTCGTTACCGTAGAGCAGGTCGAGAACCAGGTCGTCGGTGATGTTGCGGTTGTAGGTTGCGGTGAAGAGCGAGTTCAGCTCGTTCTTGGTAACTATGTAGCGGTCCATTTCGCCTGTCTGGTTGAAGTGTCCGTATCCGTACATGTCGGTATAATTGGTCGAATAGGAGTCGATGCCGAGCTGGTACTTCAGGTTCAGCTTGCCGTTGTCGCCAATGTTTGTTGCATAGTTCAGATAGGAGTTGCCGAAGAAGCGCTGGGTGGCTTCGCCGAGCTTGTTGTTATCCACAGCCCAGTATGCTCCGTCGAATCCGCTGGTACCGCGATAGGTGTTCTGCGAATACGGGTTTCCTTCTATATAAGAAGGTATGCCGCCAAAGTCGTAGCTTGGCGGAGCGCCGTATATGGTGGCTATGATACCTCCGTTGGCGCTTGTCATCTTCGATACCGAAGTGGTAGCGAAGTTGCCCGAAAAGCCTGCGTCCCAATGTTCGGCGAGCTTGAGGTCGCCGGTGAACTTGGCATTGTAGCGGGTCATGCCCGTGGACGGCACTATACCCTTCTGGTCGGCGTTTCCGAGCGACAGCGATACATTGCCGCCGTCGAATGCCTTTGACACGTTCACGAAGTTGCTCCAGGTAGAGCCGGTGTTGAAGAAATCCTTGGCATTGTTATACGATTGCGGCAGCGCCCATGGGTCGAGGCCTGCGGCGGCGCGTTGCCTCACGTAATAGTATCCCTGCTTAAGGCCGTCGGCAGTGTAGGAATTAGCCACGTTGCCGCCGTAGGTCTTATCGTTAGGCAGCTCGCTGATCAGCGGGCCCCAGCTTGTAGAGGCACTGTAAGAGTACGCTCCCTTCGAGCCCTGTGCGAACTCCATCTGGAAGGCCGGCAATACGGATACGCTTTCGAACGATATGCTGCTGTTGAAACTAACCGTAGCAGCGCCCTTCTTGGCTCCCTTTCCGCTCTTGGTGGTGATAACCACAACGCCGTTCGATGCTCTCATGCCATAGAGAGCGGATGCGGCCTGGCCTTTCAGGATATTTACGCTCGCAATATCATTAGGGTCGATGTCGAGCGCGCGGGTTGTATAGTCGCCGCCGGTAACAGAGTTGCCTGTCGATATATCGTAGGTGGACGACACAGGCATACCGTCTATTACGTATAGCGGCGTGTTATCGCCGGTGAAAGAGCGCGCTCCGCGGATAGTAATCCTCGCCGAAGCTCCCGGCATACCCGACGACGGAACGATCTCCACGCCGGATACCTTGCCTTGCAGCGCTCCGGCAATGTTAGTGCTTGCAGCCTGCGCCAGCGTTTCCGAACTAACCTCCTGGGTAGCGTATCCAAGAGCCTTTTTCTCGCGCGATATGCCCATCGCCGTGACCACCACCTCGCTCAGCGAGTGCTCGCTCGATTGCAATTGCACATTGACGGTCGGGCGTAGGGCCACCTCCTGGGTGGTCATGCCGACGTATGAAATAACTAAGGTACGGGCA
>JAITGS010000029.1 GCA_031280435.1 Tannerellaceae bacterium
CGCGAAGGCGGGAATCTCCTTGCAAGAAGACGGGACGATTGCATAATCCTTAGACACAAAGGGCTTATACAATCGTCCCAACTATCGTTCGGGAGATTCCCGCCTTCGCGGGAATGACCTGTTTGGGCGGGCTGAATGACCTTTTGACGGCCGGAGGTTTCCCGACAAAAATATTCCGCCCGAAAATCCCTTTTTTTAGTTGCCCCAAAAAAAGCCCCCTGTCTCACTCTTGAGTACAGGGGGGAACTGAGGTTGGATTATGGAATATGGAATTACTGTCGGATGTTATGCATGATTTTTACGAGGCGACGGGAGCGTTTGCGGCCGAACCGCCGGTATGCCGCATTGGGCATTATCAATGCAAGGATTATGACGGTGAGGAGCAAAGCGGCTATAAGTTTCATGCTGTGGCTATCTCCATCATTGATTTGCTGTACCTGGTGAGTATGGCGCCGTTGTCGTACTTGTTGTAGTTGTCGACCCGCCAGTGGGTTTCAATTCCGAAGTCGCCGAAGAACGACAGTCCGCTTCCGAGCAGTACGGGCAGCCTTACTATGTTGATTTCGTCTATCATGTCGTACTGGAGGAGGTAGGCTGTGAGTCGGTGGTCTCCCATGACCCAAACGTCGCCCCGTCCTCCTATGAGCTGTATGTCTCGAATGCGTTCGAGAGGGCCGCGGGTATCGTCGACGGTGAGCGAGCGCAGTCCTCCGACGCTTTTGACGGGCGGGGCCAGCGGTTGTCCGCGATATGAGAGTACGTAGCAAGTTTTATCGGCAATGGGCCAGTTCACCGAGTGACTTTGCAGCAGAATGTTTTGCATGCGGTTCATCACAATGGTATCTATGGATTCAAGAAATTCGGGCATGCCGTAATGGTCAAATGGGTTACTGTTAGGCGATGGAACCCAGTCTATATCGCCGTTGATTCTGGAACTGTATCCGTCTATGGATACGAAAGCAAAAATTTTTAATTTCTTCATCGCTACTCTGTATTAGTGAGATTATAAAATAAGAGACAATTCAGTGATTGATGTCCTGAGCATGCCTGCCTGCTCAGGTTCGCTATTTCCGGGCAAAACAGGCACGCCGTGGGACGAGCATTTAGTATTAATCCAAACTTTCATTGATAATGAACAAAACATTTAGCAGATGTTTTTTACTTGTAGTAGACCTTGATGAATGCAGCTCCCCGTAGTTGTGGGAAGTACACGTCGGTCATGTATCTGTATGGTTCGCCTCCTCCAAGCCTCATGAGGCTTCCGAGGCGTCCGGTTCTTGCGGCTGCGTCCCAAACCGGCATTTCCAGTATTCGCAGCACTTCATTTCGTTGGGGTATATTATAGTCGGAGAGGACAAGTCGTTTGAGTCCGGCCCAGTTGATTCCTCCTTCGTAGGCGGCGATGTCGGCCATGCTCAGCTCGGAGTGTGCGGCGATGTAGGTTTGCAGGATGCGGGCGCGTTCGGTTGCAAGGCGCTTGTTGAAATCGGCCTGTCCTTCGGGCGAGGCATATCCTACTATCACTACTTGCGGGGCGTTGTTGGTTCGTTTCATTTCGCTGATAACGTTGAAGAGTTCGTTCAGCGTGCGGTTGTTTGCCATGAAGGCCGGGTTGATTCTGCTGGAGCTAAGTTCGAAATGGATAGTGAGCGAACCTTCGCCTTTGGTTTCGATGTAGGATTCAACATCTTCGATTGAGGCGTTTCCGCCCACTATCTCACGATTGGAAGAGTTTATGCGCTCTACAAAGGGGAATTGCGTAGCAGGAGTGGTTTCGGATGCTGATGGCCGTAAATCGTCGTCGTATGCAAGAGAGAGCTTGGTGTTGAAGCGGAAAACCGATTGGGCTACAACTCCCTGATAGCCGGTGAGCGTGGTATATACCACCACCGTCACTCCTTCCACCCAATCGCTTTGCGAAACGGAGCCTTTGTACGTAAAGCCGGCCGTGGGAGGCATGAGAAGGCTTCGGGCATGGTTTGGCACAGGCAGCCCTGAGCGCTGCTTGCGCAGTCGGCTGGTTCGGTACAGTTCTCCCTCCATCATGTAAATCGGAAGCCGGGCAAGGTTGGCCGCCTCTTTAGCGTCTTTGGCGAATCGGGGCGATATGCTGAGGCTGTAATTGAGGCCCGGCGTCTGCAGCCTGGCCTCGAAGGTGAGGTCGATGTTGCCCGTCCTGCGGTTGTAGGTGGCCTGAAGATTCGAATAGACGGCATGTACGGAGGTAATCCCGGCAGCGTTCGGGCTTGCGCAGAACGCTGCCAGGAGGAGGAGGAATATAGTTGAATGGATATAGTGTTTCATAGCAGTCTTAACGAATAATGTAAATCAATGAGATTCCTATTTTGGTGGGGCCTACGTAGGTTTCGCTCACGTGTTCGGGCAGCGGGGTGCATTGCAGGCATGGGCTTTTGTCGAACGACAGCCTGGCGAGTCCGGCTCCTATGGTGGCTTCGATGCCCCATGCGGGGCTGAGCATAAGATGAAATCCGTAGCTGAGGCCGAGGCCATATCCGTTGCCTTTGTACCGGTGCTCGTTGTTGAAAAGGAAAGGCACCGTTCGCCCGCTGAAGTCGTAGGCGGCATAAAATCCGTGCAGGCCTAAAAAGTGTCCGTTGAAGTTTTCCCACATCCATCGGCGGTACTCGCCCTCTATGCGATAATGTTTCAGGCGATGCGCGTCGATGTCGTCGGCTTTAGGGTTCCAAGGATTCCAGGAGCCCTCAAGGTTGAGAGTTGTTTTGGGAGCAACGGCAAATTCGGCGCCGAGGTTAGGAGTTGCGGTAGCCAAGTAGAGGGCATTGGTTTTAACGGCCAACTGCTGTCCCGGCAGGGCTGTCGACAAGGCCAGCATGCAAAAGACAAAAAGGGAGGCAACGCGGACTAAGGATCGGCCGCCGCCGCAACTCCCTGTCTGCCCGCAGGCAGACAGGGGCGGTTTTGGCGCTTGCAACGTTAAGGTTCCGGTTGCTCTACAACTTATACTACTAACCTTAAATCTAATTCCCTTAAGAATATATCTAATACTATTATGATATGAGGATTGATGAGCTTTAGGCAGACATTCGGAAATATAATTTTTTTTCACAAATAGCAGCGCAGCCGTCCAAAATTTTTGGAAACGTGAACCGGGTGCAGCGCAGCCGTCCAAAATTTTTGGAAACTCGCGCCGGGTGCAGCGCAGCCGTCCAAAATTTTTGGAAACTCGCGCCGGGTGCAGCGCAGCCGTCCAAAATTTTTGGAAGCTCGCGCCGGGTGCAGCGCAGCCGTCCAAAATTTTTGGAGGGAGTTCATACCGCCGCACGAGGCGACGGTATGATAATCAACATTCATTTTAGGGGAAATATGCATGGTTGATGATTTTTTCAAGATTTGGGTTTATGCGAAAGGATTACGAAATATTCGTCCAGGCAGCCGAGACTTGGATTGGAAAAATTGCTGTCGCCTTTGCGGAACCCCCAGTAGTGTGTTGTTTTTCCGGCTACCGGCGGTTCGGCGGCAATGTAATACTCCACGCCATCCAGTATTTCGTAGCCGGCACGTTCGATATGGAGAACTATATCCCTCACCGTCTCCGTCATATTATGGCTGAGATCTATCGCTTCGTAATCTGCGACAGTGGGCCAGGCTCCGCATTTTTCCATTTTCTGTACGATGTAGAGTTCCTCTCCGGGCTGATATATGCTCAGGGTTATTCTTGTCACGCCGGCATCGTCTTTCAGATAAACTTTCATGGTTCGCGCACGACCTTCATTGCGCTTGGTTGTTAGTCGCAAATCAATCCTGTCTCCTTCTTCTATATTCGACCTGTCGTCCGCCGAAACCATTCCGCTATTTGCCGGATCTACTACCACATTTAATGCGGAATGATAGCCGGTATAGTCCTGGGGTATTGAAACGGGCCCTCCGATAGCGTCTGAAAAGCAGGAGATGATTTTGGGACTTATAAAGAGATTACTTTGAGGTATTGTCACCAGCAGCTCCTTATGCTGATTGATGCGATCGAAGCCGAAAACCTGAACGTCTCTTTGCGCATCCCATGATTCTGCGGCCGGTATCCATATTTTTTCGGGACGGTCGGTATCAACATTATATAATGGTGTTCGCGGAATATTTGTGGTATCGCTTGTTTTCCCACTGTATGTGGCGTATAAACCCATGCTTGGGAAATAGCCGCTAAGGTCCACCTCAAGGTAAGTAGGGTTAGGCGCAAGAGATTCCCGGATGGTTTTGCTTTGTACGGAATAGCCCGACTGAACAAACTGCACCTGCTCGGTCTTATTCCTGTATCGTGCATAGATCCAAGGGAGCTTGGAATCGGTTCCCTGCCGGTATCTAAAGGTTACTATTCTGTCTTCCCAGATGTCGGTGCCTGAAATATTAACCTGTACGGCTATAACGTTGTCGCTTCTGTTTGTACGGTTTCTGATAAGCACTCCTTCGGTCAGGCCGTGTATAGGGTCGGTACGCATTACCTGCACATCAAAATTGCCTTTATACGTGCCTGTGAAAATCAAATAATAATCGCTACCCACGGCAGGCACTCCCTGAGCCGGAATTGTATGATAAGCATCCGGCACGGGGAATCCTTCTACTTCGAAGAACTCCAGAGTAGCTGCAGCTATGTTAATGGTGGTATCTTTTTTATGAGAAGCCGAGGTGGTTGAGAATTTATATTTTCGAGCCTCAAATATCTCATTGCCCGGGAGCGAGAATTTGACCACATGGGCATCGTATGAATCTATGTCTATAAGCGTGTCTATATGCAGTTCTTCGCAAACCACTCTCCAGTCGGCATTTGTGAGGGCCGTAACGTAGAGTAAATTATTGTTTTCGTCATGCCTGTAATAAATATCTTCGCAATGTTCCTTTGCCTTTCGGGTTAATACGATCTCGTCGGTACTCAGAGGCAACGAATCGGAGTGGCCCTCGGTTTGGAATTTCACCACGGTGCTAACAATTTCGCCGGCCTTAAGTACTTCAAAAGGAGGCTGCCGGGGTGTGAACACAAGGGTGCGTTCTACGGAATGGAGGGCTATGCTCGTTCCGTAATGTTCCGTGTTGTCGCTCGAATCGGTTCGGAGTATTACGTCCGAATATTCGCTGTCGCCGGAGAAGCTCCAGTTTGCATTGGTGCTGAACTTAACGCTTACGGGCTCGTTTGATTCGCCAAAGTCTATATGCCTGGAGGCCGGCTCGAGGATGCGGATGGAAGGCGGCGTACCTTTTTGCTTGATGGGGAAGGTGATGTACTCCCATCCCGGCACGGTTGAGATTACTCCTACGTGCGCGACCCGTTCCGTGTAGTTCGGATTCTGGAAGAGCTCGAAGTGATAGTCTACCAGCACTTCGGGCCTTGGGGGATGCTCGCCCAGGTCTGTAAGCTTGAGCATATACCCGCTCCAGGGAGCATTAGAAGGATTATTCTGCGGCATGATGTTGAGCCTCCAGGGAATTTCGGAGAGGATCCGTATCATCTTGTCGCCCTGGTCGGCCGCTTCGTATCCGGCGGCGGGCAGTCCTACCATTCCGAACATGGAGTCGGTGTTGAGCTGTATGATAGTCACCACCTGCGTGTCCGACAATCCTTCCGCATTGGAAGTGCGGACAATCATGTGCACTGTTCCCGAACCTCCGGCCACGGGCTGTATTACGAAATCGGTGGCTTTAGTGTTATGATAGTCCTGCGGGCCTTTTCCCGGAAGGAATTTGACCGTACCCGTAGTGGTATATATAACGGAGCGGACAGCGTCGGCCGGCATGGAGGATACCTTAATGGTCTTAGGATCGGGAGCCGAAAGCGGGAATATCAGCACCGAGGGCGATACGGTCAGGCCGTGAGGCGACTCGTTGCTTTGCCTCACCTTGATTGATTTCTTGAGGGCTCCGGCCTCAACGGTGAAGGAGGTTTCGCGCGGATCGTCCGTTTCCTTTATCTCGTCGGGCTTAATGGTGAGGCGGACGTACGATAGCGGAGCGCCCTTCACGTAGCCCGAATCGTTTGGCGCAGGCGAGACGAAATGCAGCCACGATGCGGCATTGGCTGTGTTGATTCTCCAGCCGTTGGCCACGTCGGTGTATATCCTCATGCTGTCTGCATCGCCTGGAGCGTAGAAGAGGAACTCGTCTCGGTCGACGCTCAGCACGTGGATGCCGTCTGTTACCTGGTGGGGCATGTCGCTGTCTATCCAGGGCTCCACTTCGCCGATGATATTAAGCGGCTTGTTTTTGAGAGCTCCGTCGATGTCTGGATAGCCCGGCCCTGTGATTCGGCTGATGGAGATGCTGTAAAGGTAGTTGCGCAGGATGTGGAGGTGCTCGCTTTTCCCGTCGGCATTAGTCTTCTCAAAGTCCACCCTGTAATACGTGACGTTAGGGCTGTTGAGGAACTTGCCGCCTATGATCACGCATGGGGATTCTTCGTAGCTTTTTGTGGCTTCGTATGCTATGCCCTTTTCGGCTTCGAAAGCATATATCACGCCTTTCACCTCATGCTCCAGAGTTTCCCGGTCAACATAGCTGTCGGCATATTCCAGGTAATTGTCTGCGCCCTTCTTAGGCTTAGGATCATCGGGCAGGCTGGGAGTAACGGCTTTCGGAGAGGCTCCCGTCCAAAGGTTAGGAGCTGCGACGTTGGGAATCAGTCGGCCCACAGTATTACGGTTCATAAGATAAACGCCGGTCATCTTGAAGCTCGCTTTAGCCTCCCCAAGTATGCTAACGTCAATCTTGGCCACCATCCTCGTCAGGTGGAAAGTTGCGTGAGCCTCGTCGAGCCCTGTTTCCGGATCAATGGAAACGCTGGGCGCCCATCCCCACATGGGAACAGGAGTGTAGTTGCTGTCGGTCTTGCGCACGATCCAGCCGTTGGGCCGCTCCAGGGTGAAGGCGTCGGTCAGATCGCTTCGGGTGAGGCCTTCGTTGTTGGGGATGCCGTTGGGGAAGATGCTCTTGAGGATGCTTCCCGCATTGGCGATAGTCATGATGTCGACCTTTTCGTTGCTTTTGGTTGGGGATACCTTTGCCTTGTATCTCTTAACCATAGGCTCGTTATCCAAATTATCGAGCATAGCTTCGGCGGCATAAAGAAACTCGCCGGTAGTTTTAAATACCAGGACTTTTACGTCGGCGAGTTCATTTTCGTCGGACAGGCTTAGAGCTCTTGTAGAATTGTTGGGCAGCTTTAGCTTGAAAGAGATGATGCCGTCTTCTAAGGGATTCGGTTTCTCGTCGTCGTTTTTGTCGTCTTCAAACGTACAGGTTGCCAGGGCTGCGAAGCCGGCTATGATGCAAAGAATATATAGTATATGTTTAATACATGTTTTCATGATGAGTAATAATTTAATGTGTGTCATTTATTACGGGAAAGCAGGATCAACCGGCTCAACATACCATGGCGGCAGCTTGACGATAACATTGGTTTTATCGTGAGGATCAAATTCAATCCAGATTTCAATATCATCCAAGTTGGAGTCGGACGGATAATACTCCCTGACGTAGTCGAGCAGTTTTACCGAGGCGATGGGCTCCTTCTCCTGTTTCACATTCACCAGGATATTGTTCGTAATGGGTTCAAAAACGGTGCAGAAGTGCGACACCCACAGAGTTTCCGATGCAATATCGGCAGTCTGGCTGCTTCGGGTAAAATCCTTCTTCCCCGAATTAAGAGTGCGATAAGAGAAGTCGTAGTACGTAGACAACTCGCTTACTTCCACCAAAGGCGAATCATCAACAGCCTCGGTTGGCAGTCCCTTTATATAAACGGTAAGCGTTCGGTAAGCCCGGATGAACTCTACGTCCTTCACTGTATAGTCGCCGAAATCAGCAGTTATAGAGTAGAGCGTATCGGCTCCGGTAGCTCTTGTGGTACCATTCCCCGAATTGGCATGCCTTCTGGCCGGCGCATAGTAGAGCGAATCGCCCGGTACGGCATTCATCGACACGAAAGAGCGATTAAGAATAGTTTCGCATGCAGTGAGCGGAGATACTTCCGAGCTCACTCCAACATTAGCCCAGCAGGCAACCAAATATTGCCCCGGCACCAGCGAGAGATAAGTGCCCATGAGCCCCGACTTCTGCATCTCCTGTTTTTCTACACGCTTGCGGGTTATAAAAAGGCTGTCGCTGTTGAATACAAACACATCCACGGAGCTTATTTGCTGCATGAACAGGGTGCGCGTATGAGGATACAGATAAAAGTCCAGCCGTACGTTGTCGGTATAACATTCCGAGAGATCGTCGTTAACGCAGCTTATGGTGGCAACTAAAAGGAGGGCGAACGATAAGGTTACATTTAATATATTGCGTTTCATAATATTTTTTTGTCGTTATGATGATTTGAGCTCCCGCTATAACTCAGGCGAGATGTCTTCCACATACCAATCAATAGGCGACAGACTCACATTAATATTAATGTAACTTTCGTCGGGACGATTGGAAACGTTGTCGAGAGAGAAGGCCACGTCCGAGAAAGAGTATACCCAGCCTTTCTTCAGAAATTGCAGCTCCGTTCCTTTGGAGGAGAATCCGCTGACTGTGATAAAGCCGTCGTTTATTGTTGTCCCGGCGCCGGTATCTCCCGCGGGGCGGTAGGTCAGCTCCGAAAACCGTATGATGATGTGCGGCAAATAAGCCGGAGTTCTCAGGTCGGCAGTATCGTTCGGGAAAACATTGTAGGCCCATACGTCGCTGCCGGCAGGAGGTGTCCACTCATTCGGAGCATCCGCGCTGTTGTGAGCTATTCCCGACGGCAGATGAGAGTATGTAAACATCTCCGTATAATCCTTATATGGTGAATTGGGAACCTCGGTGCCTATGAAGGCCGTTTCGTCTCTGTGAAGTATCAAATCGCTCGGCAGGCCGCTCAAGTTGGAATTATGAAAAAAGTTATTGATGAAGATGCCTGCAACCTTAAAGCTTGTTATCTCATAGGGCTCATCATCATACGTCAGCAGCTTCTTTGAAAGTACGCTTGAGATTTTAGCAATCTCAATCCTTGCAGCCAGCAGCGTCATCATAACGTTTGCCTCAGAGCGGTAGAGAACGCTTGACGCCGGTTTCAGCGCAGCTACTCCTCTTAGCGGTACCTTGCCGATAGCATCCGCCGCATCATATATATCCTCGGTAGTGAACAAAAGATTCTCGATAGCAGAGATTGAGCCCGACGATTTGGCCATCCGGCTGTCGCCCATTCCGGCAGGCAAATTCAGATATACATAGCAGTAAACGGCGTCCGACGGCGTATCGGCCAATACAACTCCTGTGGATTGAAGTTCTTCCAGGCTGATTGTGCTGCCGTCCGAAGTCTCTGCATCCTTGTCGATCTTTCTGTACGCAAGGATATTTCCGCTCATGCCGGTCAAATATAGGTATCCGTTGGATACAGCGGCCGATTGTCCGCTGATACGTTTTTGAGGCTCGGCTCCCGATCGTGTGGATGCTATCCTAAGAAGCTTTATCATCACGCCGGTAGCTTCGTCGGTAGGAGTCGGAGGGCTCACCGTGCTGTTGTGAACGCATCCTGATAGCATTATCCAAGTGATTAGGAGTTCGCTCATTCCTTTTGTCGTTAATATTACTTTCCTTATTTCCATATTATTATTGTGTTTAATGTCCCCTGTTTGTACTCGTTTGTTCTACTCGCATTTTTTACTTGCCCCTGCCGCCCATATAGGCAGCAGGATGCAAGATTCAGTTTCTGCGTTACGTTAAAATTCAAATGAAAATGCGTCTTCGAATGAAATGTGTTCATTAAGAAGACATCACAAACGTATCCGGAAACCAAACTGCTAAAACTCATCATGCCGTTCATAATCTTCATCATGATATATGCAAGCCAAACTTTCTTTTCAAACTTTTGTATGTGAAACTTCACCATATCTTTCATCATATCCCCACGGTTATTTCTCGTGTGTCCTACAAGCATCAACTATTCAGGCTATTGTTTCATCAAGCTGTGCGTGATTCATTCCCTTGGGCTTCACCTTTTCCTTCATCATACCAATTTCTTCCTCATGTCGCCGGGCGTGCTGCCATAAGTTTTTACGCACCAGTTGTAGAAGGAGGTAACCGATGAGAACCAATATTTGTCGGCCAACTCCTTGAAGTTGGTGTTATTGTCCGTCAGGTCTCGGTATATAAGTATCTTCTTCTGCTCCGTTATCCATTGCTGTGCGGTGCAGCCGAAGGTTTTCTGGAAGTGCCTGTAAAAGCTTGAGGGAGTAAAGTTCATTGCTGCGGCCAGATCGTCAATCGTTTTGTACTTGTACCATGAGGTTTTGACTGCATCCGAGAAGGCTATGTCATTGCTCAGCGCCGGGAGGAATATGCGGAACAGCTCCTGGCGTGAATAATAGTTGTGCATCAGCATGAAGAGTTCCTTAATCTTGGCGTCAAAGTATCCTTTGCTGCGGATACCGTCGGCGATGGCGGTATAGAGGCCTTTCAGGTAGTGCCATATAGAGGGCATGATCACGCTCAGGTTGGTTTCGTCGGCTTCGGCTGAGCCGTCGTGCATCTTCTGGGCGTACTCTCTGAGGTTGAGGCAGGAATTGATCTCCGTGAGCGTCATTGTGCGCACGGTTATGAATATGATATTGCTCGTGGCAAACAGGCATAGCTGATCGCCGGAGCGTATGAACGACAGGAATCCTTTCCTGAGCGCTTTAGGATCAAAATGGCCTACCGTTATCTCGGCGCTGCCTTCTAATGCAAATACGAGGGAGTGGTGACAGCTTGATTCCTTCCATGCATCGCCTTTGGCGATTCTTCTTACTTCAATCACATTGCCTGCCCGATCGTCGTAACTAAAATGATCGGATTCGTCTTTAATTCTTATTGCTTCCATGTCTGCTTAATTAAATTTGCTTTTCAGTTTCTATGAATTATTTTGCTTTGCCGGAATAGTACATACAGTCCATTGTGTATATATATTAATAATGAGAGGGAGTGCGAGGGTCGGGCACTGTGTGCACCGCTTTGTTTTTTGTAAAGATTATAGATTTGTGTGTTTACTAAAATGTCAATGGCGCAAACGTAAGTACATGCATACTCGTTTCAGCTCATCAACTATCCTATAATCTTCACCTAAGTTCGCAAGCCATCAGTTTTTCTTCACCGGCATGGCTCAATAATCTCTTACTTTCCTTATATAGTTTTTTTCATTTCCCATGGTTAGTTATTCCTTCATCTTATTGTTCAAGCCTTTAGTCGACAATAATTCCGGTACCCTCCTGTTGGAGGATTTATCATATCATTCACTGCCTTGCCTGCAATTTATTTCTTGCGGATGTGAATGGCAGCCGATCTGTTGATAGCATTGTTTGCCGGAAGGGATTCGAGTTCTTTCCATAATATTCCTTCCACTTCGTCGTAGCTCCTGTTTGTTCCGTTTGCGATGATTGAGTTTTTCATATAGCGTAACATAAATATTCGAGTTATTTCCCTGTGAAGATAGTTTTGCAAGGCTGAAAAGTCTCTACAATCTGTATACTTTTTGTACATGCTCTTTCCGGCTATGTAAATGCTAACTGCATGATAAGCTTAAATAGTTATGCAACAGCAGGGTCTTCCATCCTTATAATTTCGTCAAATCTGCGCGATGAAATCGTTATTTTTATCGTATACCGCCTCAGCAATACATAAACAATGTCAGAGTAGCTTCCGGACATTCCCGGAGCAGTTTAGGCGATCCCCGAAATCTTTGCGGGGGCTCCCGATCTCGTTGCGGACGTTCCCGATCTCATTTTGAGTGTACCCAAAATGATTTTGAGTGTACCCGATCTCATTTTGAGTGTCCCCAAAATGATTTTGAGTGTCCCCGAAACCTTTTTGGGAGCACTCAAAAGTATTTTGGGAGCACTCAAAATCATTTTGGGAGCACTCAAAAGTATTTTGGGAGCACTCAAAAGTATTTTGGGAGCACTCAAAATCATTTTGGGGACACTCAAAATCATTTTGGGGACACTCAAAATCATTTTGGGAGCACTCAAAATCATTTTGGGGACACTCGAATGTATTTTGGGGATGCTTGAAGGCTTTGCGGGGACAGGAAGGATGGAGGTCGGGAAAGCTTTGCCCGGCCTCGCATATCAATAAGGAGGCATTAGAGGCCCGGGCATAAAAAGGGGCCCGCAACATCACGTCGCGAAGCCCCCTGATTAGAAATTAATATGAAACAATCTTGGTTATTGCAAGTTCTTTAGTTGAACAGGTATCTGACGCTGAACTGCATGGA
>JAITGS010000041.1 GCA_031280435.1 Tannerellaceae bacterium
CGCGAAGGCGGGAATCTCCTTGCAAGAAGACGGGACGATTGCATAATCCTTAGACACAAAGGGCTTATACAATCGTCCCAACTATCGTTCGGGAGATTCCCGCCTTCGCGGGAATGACCCATTGTTCGAGCGTGGAGGGCTTTTGACGCAGGGAAGGAATAAGCCACGGCAATGAGCCGGGGCTCCCGCAGGATTCAGGGATTGCAGAGCTCGCGGAAGCCGCACCAGGTGCAGGCGTCCGGCTGAAGGGCCCGGGTGAAGGGAACATCCGGGCTGAAGATGTTGTGCAAACACAGGGCGAGCGACTCCTCAAAGGATTCGAGCAGCGGGCGTATGTCGTCTAATCTCTCCTTGCCGCGGCCGCTGCCCATGAGGATGCAGGGATTGAAATCGTCCGAAAAAATGGAGCGCATGGAATATACGGCCGGGGCTATGGCCGTGGAGCCGCCTGCGGCGAGGCGGTCGTACATCATTGCATACATAAATACTTGCATGACTGCTTTGCGGCGGTCTTTCTCGGAGGGATTGAAGAGGCTCTCTATGGTGCTGAAGTCGAGCTTGTCCTGCCCGGTTTTGTAGTCGACTATGCGTATGCGGCCGTCCACGCGGTCTATGCGGTCTATGAATCCCTTGAGCCTGACCTGCGAGCCGTCGGGCAGGCTGATGAGGGTGCCGAGGCGCATCTCGGAGCTGATGTAGAGGAAGGGAGTGAAGCGGCGGGCGTCGGTCTCCAGGATTTTGTCGGCGTACTTGCGTATCATCTCGCCGGCGAGATAGTCTTGCCCGGCGAGCGGTCGGCCGGAGTCGGAGCGGTATCGCACGAGGTGGAAGTTGCGGCGTATGCTCTCGGTGAGGGTGGCCGTGTCTTTGCGGATGAGATGGAGGATGTCGGCGGTGACGCTTGCGTTGCAGAGCGGCCGGTAGAGGTCTTCCATGACCTTGTGGAGTATGCTGCCGAACTCTCCGCTGTCGACGGCGTCGGTCAGTTCTTCTTCTTCCCTCAGGTTCTCTATGACGGTGAAGTAGAACTGCAGCGGGCAGCTTATCCAGGTGTTGAGGGCGCTGGCGGAGATGCTGCGGTCGCCGTCGGGACGGAACCTGCCGAGCTGCCTCATCACTTCGGGGCTTTTGCTGATGGAGAGGGAGCTCTTGCCGAAGGATGCGGGATTGTACATCACCCACTTTGTTTGCAGGGGCATGCCGTAGTGGTACCTGAGCTGGTGTATGAAGCGGCTCATCTCGCCGGTGTTGAGCCCGTTGCTCCTGGAGTCGTAGATGAGCGTGATGTGGCGGGCTCTATGTATGAGGCGGTAGAAGTGGTAGGCCCGGATGCTGTCCTGATGCTCGTAGGTGGGCAGTCCGAATCCGCGTCGGAGGTTGTAGGGTATGAAGGAGGATGCGGCCCGCTTCTGCGGGAAGATGCCTTCGTTCATGGAGAGGATGATGATGCGCTCGAAGTCGAGCGCACGTGTTTCGAGTATGCCCATGATTTGCAGGCCTGCCAGTGGCTCTCCTTCGAAGGGTATGGAGATGAGTGCGGTGAGGCGGCGCAGCAGGCGGAAGTAGGTGGGGAGGCTCATGTCGACGGCGCCTTGCCGCATGAGGTCTTTCATGCGGCTGACCCTTGTATGGTAGTGATGGATGAACTCTCGCTCCATCTCTATGGCGTGGTCGTACAGCTTCTTAAGTATTTGCAGCAGATAATCCGAGGCCTGCTCCGCCTGCTCTATGGGCGCGAAGAGGCAGGCGAGGAAATCGGTTGCTGCCAGCGAAGATGCTGCCACAAGCATGCGCTTGTTCATGGCCAGGTCGCCGGCGAGGGCTGCCACAGCCTCAGGGTCGGTTGCGGCTATATAGCGATGGTTGAGCAGGGTGAGTACGTCGCGCAGGTAGAAGAAGGGCTGTCCGTCGGCGTATCGCATGTTCTTCTGGAGGGCGGTGATGAAGTCCATGAGGGCGGCCACGGGGGTGCCGTCGGGCGGGTATCCCATGGTGACGTTGATGCCGGCGACGGATTCGGGTATGGCGTTGAGCACCGGTATGAGCAGATGCTCGTCGGGCAGTACGACGGCCGTCTGCATGGCTTCGGCTTCGGACATCTCTCCCTTGCGGGCGAGCTCGTCGAGTATGGCATGCACCTGCCTGGCCTGGCCTATGGCCGAGGGTATTCCGATGACATCTATGCTGCTCGGGTCGGGCAGTGCTGCATCCGACGGCAAGGGGAAGGCGGAGGGGAAGTTCCTCATGTTGGCCGCAGCGAAGAAGGAGGCTTTGTTGTCGGGGTCCCTCACCATCTCCGAGGCGTAATCCCAGTAGAAGTCGCCCAGCCCCCGCCGCCTGAAGAACCTCAGCAGCCTCTCCTCTGCAACGGAGAGGGCGTTGAGCCCGACGAAGATCCATCGGCTGTACGGAGGCAGCTGTATGCCGGGGTCGTCGCGGTCGAGCTGCTCGGCAACCTGCCTGAAGATCATGCCCTCGTATCCCTTACCTTCAGCGGCCAGCGCTTCTCGGAACTCAAGGTAGAGGCGGTAGAGGATCTGCCAGACGGCCCGGAAGTTCTGCCGGCTGGGGTTGGAGCTCTTGGGATTGAAGGAGGCCCAGAAGGATCGGATGGCTGCTATCTGGTTATCGCTGAGGTATCCGTATCCGAGGTCGATGTCCTTGAGGTCGGTGACGTTGGTGAAGAGCATGCGCGCATCTGCCATGTACTTGTCCACGTCGTCGAAATCGTTGAGTAGCATCTCCCCCCAGTAAACAAAGTCGTCGAAGGGCTCCTCCCACTCTATGAGCCCTGCATATATATTATGCAGGGTGAAGAGCATGCCTATCCGATCGGCAAGCTGCCGGCCGCTAAGCTGTACGAATAAGTCGTTGATGGTGAAAAGGGCAGGCGAGAACAGGGGCTTCCCTGCCGCTTCGGCGAGATACTTATGGAAAAATAGCCCCGATCGCCTATTGGGAAATACGAACGCCATATCACCAACATCGGCGCCGTACTCGTCATAGAATCGCGAGGCTATTTGACATAGGAATGGTTTTATCATAACATCAATCGGAGAGGCCTCCTATGCGGCCTGCTCCCTGTTCCTTCCCGTCTGCAAATGATCTTGCAAAAGACCTCTAAAAAAAAATCAGCCGCCAAGCCCTGTGGGTTCCGATCTGCGTCGGGCATAGAGTTGTCGGCTGTCAGAAGATAGTTTCAGTATCCCAGGTGATCCAGATCCTCAGCTTTGACTCGGAAGATCTTCCCGTTACGAGAGAAAACGAGTTCGCCGTTTTCTCTTTTCTTTTGGTTTACTAAACGTTGGAATGCAATGTTTGCACCCTTTACTATGCTTTCCTCGAATTGTCGAATTTCTTGTTCATCCATACTGTTCAAGTTTTTTGAAAATCGTTGGGTTATATATTTCTTTTTTTCCGTTTTTGAATCCTTTTGCTATCACTTCCATAGGCGACATCGAATTGTCCGTCATCATCCAATAGTCACTTGCCGGCACATATAGCTCAAACAAGTTTCTTATTCCCGATGCATATCGTCGTCTGATTGTCCCTTCAGCGATGTTGTGCCCTCCGGCAGCAACTCTCATCTTCACTCGTTCTACGGCTAAGTCCGGCGTGTTTAACCAGAAATAGAGAAGCGTTACGAAATATCCCTTCTCCTTTGCTTCTTGCATCAACTTCACCACAGAACGTGTCGCGAGTGTGGTTTCCAATGCGAAGGTTTCACCTGCTCCGATGAGTTCCTTTATTCGCTTGTGCATTATCCGGCCGGCTTCTACGGCAACGGCTATACTCTCAGCATTGAAGGGTGATAAGCCCTTTGCTATCTCGTCGGAATTAACGAACTCTTTACACTTGAGCATTTCGGGTAGAATAGTGTATGAAGCTGTCGTTTTTCCCGCACCGTTACATCCTGATATGATATACAGATATGGCACCTTCTCGCGTTATGACGGCAAAGATAGAGATTAGTTTGATTCCGCAATACATTTTCCAAGAAAATGTGCAGAAGATATACTTAAAATTCGGCAGTTCGTCCTCAAAAACCCCTGTTTCGTTTAAAAGTCCTCTCTGAAGAGGGCTCGGATTACGGCATCGGACACGAAAATCCCCTTGCGTGTCAATACAAGCCTATCTGCTTTATGTTCAAGCATTCCGGCTGCTATGAAGCTCTCGGACTGCCGAAGGATGAAGCTGAGGGTATCTTCGCCGAATCGGGCTGCAATCCGGGAAACCTCTATGCCGCGGGATGTGCGCAAAGCGGTCATTACGTACTCGTTATAATAGTGCGGCCTCTCTGTTTCCAGGATAGGCTTGCCCCGGTTTATGCCTTCTATGTAGTCGGACAGGGAGGCCACGTTCCAGCTACGGGTTTCTATGTTATAGGAATGTGCGGAGGGGCCTATGCCTAAATATTTTTTTTCTTCCCAGTACGACGAATTATGCCGGGAGATGCGTCCGGGGAGGGCAAAGTTGGAGATTTCGTAGTGCTCGTAGCCGTCAAGGCTGTCAACAAGCAGGTCGAACATATCGGCGCTGTCATCTTCGTCGACGGCCTGCACCTGCCCGGCTTCCAGCATGGAGTGCAGCCGGGTACCTTCCTCGTAGGTCAGGTGATATGCGGAAATGTGGGGAATGCGGAGGCCTGCGGCTTCCTTCAGGTTCGCCTCCCAGCCTTGCAAGCTCTGCCCGGGGATGCCGTAGATGAGGTCGATGCTGATGTTGTCATAGCCGCTGCGGATGCAATCGCCTATGGCTTGACGGGCCCGACGGCTGTTGTGCCGACGTCCGAGCAGGTGCAGATCGGCCTCGTCGAAGCTCTGCACTCCCATGCTGATGCGATTGATGGGCAGTGAGCGCAGCGAGCCGACGTAGGCCGCAGTCATATCGTCCGGATTTGCCTCCAGCGTGATCTCGGCATCGCTGTCGACAGGGAAAAGGCGATAGACGGCGCTGAAGAGGCGCTCCAGATCGGCTGCCGACAACTGCGATGGCGTCCCTCCTCCTATATATATGGTAGCAACCGTATCGCCTCCGAGATAGTCGCGCCTCAGCTCCATCTCGCGGATCGCCGCCCGCAGCCAGGCATCCTTAAGATGAGGCAAGGCCGTGGAATAGAAGTCGCAGTACAGGCATCTGACGACGCAGAAGGGAACGTGTATGTATATACCTGACATTGTCGGGTGGCTGCTTGTTTTATATAGCCTCCGCAAACCTGTTTAGCTGCTTAAATATCTTATCATGGTTCCTGTACATTGTTGCAGAGGAAGAAACAATAGCCTGCTCTTTGTTTGTGCCAACCTCCCAGCGCACCGCTCCCATGTTGTTATTCATGGTGGGAGCCATATCAAAAAATGTTATCCCTAATAATTCATAAAATTTATTGGTGGCGGTTTTCAGTTCGATCTGGCTTGAATACTGCTTAAACAGTTGGGCAAAATAGCCGCCGTTCTTTTCTTCTTCTTTCCATTCGCCGGGGTTTTCTATGATGGCGATTAAGCTGTGCCCCTTCTCAAGGAATTTCCCGACAGCTTCCCGGAAACGGAGGATCACCTCGCGGCGAACTCCTTCCGGATAATGTATGTCAGCCTCTATGCTATCCTTAAAAGAAGTTTGGAATATGGAGAACTTTTCGCAAAACATTCTTATATCCCCCGTAGCCTGTTCAAACATGCTGCGCATTACTATATATGTCAGCACGCAATCGTCGTTATGCAACACTTTTTCTTGCGGGCTTGCTATGAGAGCGTTTACTTGCTCATAATAAGCGTCGGTATCAGTTCCAAAAATTTCTGTGCCCATCAAACTATATTGGTTTTTAGAATTTTGTTTTATATGTACAAAGGTAATGATAAGCCCGGAATGACATTCAACGGTAGATGCATCTGAAAAATTGGCTAAATCAAAATATTTCACCAATGACACTGTCGACGAATAGTGTCTGACATTCGGTTGTACGAACCGGAAATTGGGAGGTATTAGACTTATTTCCCGTAATCTTTGGGCGAGACGTTATAGTATCTCTTGAACAGGCGACTGAAGTACTTAGGGTTTTCTATTCCGACCAGATACGAAACTTCAGCAACAGAGTGCTGGCCGGACAGTAACATGTTGGCGGCATTTTTCAGACGTACAGTCTGTATAAATTCCGTAGGAGAAGTGTTAGTCAATTGTGTGATGCGATAATAGAGAAGTGTACGGCTCAGGGCAAACTGCTTACATAACATGGAATTGTTTAATTCCGGATTATCCAGGTTTTTCTCTATAAACCGGATTATTTTCTCCATGAACTCCTGGTCTTTTTGTTCGTTGATTTTTGCCACATTGTCCTTGCGTATCCTGTTGAGCGCCTTTTTCTGTGAGGCAAGCTGGAAAGATAAATAATTTGCGGTTTTGAGTGCTAATAAATCAAATTCAAAAGGCTTTTGTACGAAATCAATAGCTCCGGCAGACAGTATATTTCTAATGGATTTGTTATCGTCAAAATCAATGATCATGATAAGAGGTATGTTTTCCGTTTCCTTGTTTTCCTTTATTTTGTGACAGAAGTCTAAGCCTGTCATGTCAGACAAGATTTCCGAGGCAAATATAAGATCGGGCTTGGTGTGCGGCAATTGGAGTAAGGCTTCAGAGCCGCCGGCAAAGAGACTTACATCGTACTCACGGGAAAAGGACTTTTTCAGATAATCCAGCATTTCAGTATTCGGGCTGATAATGAACAGATGGTAGTGCTGTTCCTTTTTCCTGTTGTCGGAATCATCCGTGTCGATGTTGAATAGCGGACTGTCCGGCAGTTGAATGATCGATTTTTCGTTGAATTTCCGTGGAAGAGTGACAGAGAACTCATTGCCGCTTCCTTCCTTACTGCTAAACCGTATTTTGCCCTGATGAATACGGATCAGGGCATGCGCCATTTTCAGTCCGACACCGCTTCCGGCATTTTCAAGATTAATCATGTTTTCCGCCCTGAATATGTGTTTGAATATTATTTCTTTTTGTTTTCTGCTAATCCCGCTCCCGCTGTCGCGTACGGAAAAGCCCCAGTGATCGTCCGTCAGGCTTACACGTACATCAATCGTTCCGCCGATCGGCGTGTATTTAATGGCATTGGAAAGCAGGGTTGCCAGGATCTTTTCGACTTTTTCTTTGTCGAAATAAATGGAAACATCTGTGTGCGGGATGTGAAAATTCAGGGTAATGAATTTCTGAGAAGCTATGGCCTGATAGGTGTTTTTCTTGTACGTAAAGAATGTTTGCAGGTTATGGGGAGTTACGATCAGACGCTCGGAGCTCAGCATGATTTTCTGGAAGTCTATGAGTTGGTGGATGAAATGGTTTAGCTTCCGGCAATTCTCGATTGCCAGCGATAGCAGATAGTCGGCTTCGGTTGAGATACTGTGTTGATTGGAGAGGTCTTTCAATGGAGCTTCGATCAAATTCAGTGGCGTAAGTATGTCGTGTGCCGTATTGATAAAGAAGTCCATCTTCTCTTCCGTCTGTTTCTTTTTTTGCTGTTCGTGCCAGGTTCGTACAGAGATGTAAATGAGCAGCAGCGCGATTAAGGAATAGCTCAGCCAGGCGGCTTTAGTGTTCCACCATGGCGGCTTGATGGTGATGGAGATTCTACGCTCCTCGGCCGGCTTCTTTCCCAGATATGTTCGGACATAGAAATCATAGCTGCCCGGTTCCAGTTTTGAATATGCGGCGATGTTATTGTTTACGGAGGGAGTGTTCCAATGCAAATCGTAGCCGTCGAGGTAGTACGAATACTCGGTGGCGTGTGCGGAGCTGTAGTTGGGCATTGTGAAGGTGAGGGAAAAGTAATTATTGTCGTAGGGCAGTACTATCTGTTGGGTCTCGTTGATAGTGTTGCCTATTGGTGCCCCTTTTGTGTCGGGCAGGATAAGGTTTCCAAGTATAGAGAGGCCTGTGAATTTAAGTGGATAATTCTGCTGCTTTTCCTGCTTCCGTATGTCTCCCGGAGTGAAAAACACTCCTCCATCGACGGTGCCGAACATTAAATCGCCGTTGGAACAGCGGAAGGATGCAGTAGGCAGGAATTGCTTAGCTACCAATCCGTCCTTTTGTGTAAAATGGTCTATTTCGCCCGTGATGGGATTTAGTTTGTTTAATCCGTTCTCTGTTCCTATCCACAGGTTTCCGCTATCATCTTTTTCAACGCTATACACATGATCGGACGAGAGCCCGTCGGCTTGCGTATAGTTACGCAATGAGTCATTTTTCAGGTCGTAATAATACAAGCCGTTCTCGCGCGAAGACACCCAAAACGTATGTTCGTTTTCCTTCAACATGGCATTTACCGGACAATGCAAGCGGGTAGTAACAGGCTCTCCGCTGTTTTTATTCAGCAGAAATAATCCTGATCCTTCCGAAGCTATGATGATCAGCGAGTCGTTGTAAGACATCATTGCACGGGTGGAATATTCCTTGTATTTGCGGAAGGTGCCTTTTCCCGGATTAAAACAACTGATCTTTCCATAAATACCTCCCATCCAGATTTCACCCGACTCCCGGTCCGTATGTATGGCATATATATGATCAGTGTCTATCATTCTGCTGTGGGTTTGCTTTCTGTAACGGTTGACATGCCCGCTACGTTTATCTATTTCGGCTATTCCGAAGGTATATCCTCCGACCCATATTTTATTTGCAGCGTATTCTTCAATAGTATGCAACGTTGAGCCTTTAAAGAAATGTGTCCATGTCCGGCTTGATCGCTCATACAATGAAAGGCCATCGTTGGTGGCAAACCACAGATCTCCGTCGCTGTCTTCAAGCAAAGCGTTGAGATGATTGTTCGGAAGCGAATTCCTGTCGTTTGGGCTATGAGAGATTTTCTTGAATTTCAATTGAGAATGATCCGTATATGATATTCCTGCATGATAGGTGGCCACCCAAAGTAAGTTCTCTTTGTCGGCTATAAGATCATAAACGCTGTTGAAACCAATGGAATGAGGAGCTTTCTCGTCGTGAACAAAGGCGCCGGTCACGGCCTTGCTTTCTCGGCCGACCAATAAAATGCCGTCGCCGTCTATACCTAAAGCATATTGCTGTTCGCCGTAAGGAATCATAGCGCGGACAGGCCTTTTGATGGATGATATGACCCGTTGTGAGGGAATGTGGCTGTTTTCCGGAAGAATATAAATACCGTTGGAAAAGGTAGCAATCCAGAATTCTCCATATCGTTCGTCGTAATAGGAGAAGTTGACGAACTCGCCTTTTAAAATGCTGTTTACTATTGCAGGTTTTGCGCCGTCAAGAGCTTTAATAATATATAATCCGTCGGATGTTGAGACATAAAACAAATCATTCTTTTTGCAGATATGATTTACATTGAAATAATTCAGGATAGCACAGTTTTGTATGTCCCCGCTTCGGAGGTCTAAGCGTAAAACACCCCTAAGCGTAGCTATAAACACAAGCGAATCATTTTCGAAGTAAAGACTGTTTATCAATACCTCCTGCCGGTAGTATTCGTCGGTTGAATACACAAGCCTGAACATATCCGACCGTTCATCATATCTATACAGATAGCCTAAAGAATTGAAGGCCCATAAGGTACCTTCGGGAGACATGGACAGGAAGTTGCGCCCTATTTTGACCATTTTCCTCCCATCCTTATCGGTGAGGTCGTATCCAACAAATTCGTGTCCGTCATACCGGTCGATAGCTAATTTGTTGGCGATCCAGATGAAGCCCTCCTTATCCTGTTTGACGGAGAAACACCGGCGGCTGCTTAATCCCTGGTCTTCGTTCAGCCTGATAAACTGCTCGGCATGAAGATAGAGAGGGATTATTAACATTAAAAATAAAATCAGATGTCGTCTCATATATTATATAAAAGCTAATAAGCAAAAGTAGTTATCCAATTGGCAGGGACAAAGATTCGGAAAGTTGGTCATTACCCTATTTCGATAGCGAAATCGTTTCACTGCCTCCGGCGTCTCCGCTCGACAAAGTAAAATCATTTCACTGCCTCCGGCGTCTCCGCTCGACAAAGTAAAATCGTTTCACTGCCTCCGGCGTCTCCGCTCGACAAAGTAAAATCGTTTCACTGCCTCCGGCGTCTCCGCTCGACAGAGTGAAATCGTTTCAATGCCTCCGGCGTCTCCGCTCGACAAAGTGAAACATCCGAACAAAGCCGGAGGCAAATCCCCAAAAAGAAAAAAACAATACTGCACTTTTTATGATAATATGTATACCTGCAAAAAGAGTGTGCCCCTTACTTTTGCCCGGAAAATGAGTTTATTATCTATTGATAACTTAAAATTATACCCATGAAATACGCTCTTCAAAAATGGCTTCTTGCCTTTCTTGTCCTTTCGTCGGGATGCAGATTCGCCGAAAATCCGAATGCATCCGAATATGTATGGAAAACCTTGAAAGTGGGCGGAGGCGGTTGGGTGACCGGCATGTACATACATCCGGCTGAACCCGGCTTGAGGTATGTTCGAACCGATGTGTCGGGCGCTTACCTGTGGGATGCAACATCCGGGCGGTGGAAGCAAATCGTAACCGACGCTTCCATGCCTGCCGAATATGTGAAGTATGCCGCGTATGACGGCGTTTGCAGCCTTGTAGGCGCCACAAGTAATCCGAATATTGCCTATATGGCTTTTCGCGATCAGATATTCCGAAGCGCAGATCGTGGAGATTCCTGGACTGCCACCGCTTTCAATAAATGTCAGGTGAAAATGCTTCCCAACGGGCCCGGACGATTTGAAGGCGAACGCCTGGCAGTAGATCCCAATAACGAGAATGTAGTGTATTACGGTTCGGCAGATTATGGTTTGTGGGCGACGTATGATGCCGGAGCAAATTGGTTGAGAATCGAAAGCATACCTTCCGGCGAGGAACATCATGGCGTCAACACTATTGTTTTTGATGGAAAATCGGGTATGACGGATAATAAAACCAACCTGATCTATGTAACGGTTCATAATGGCGGAGTTTATCGCAGCCTGAATGCCGGCAAAGACTGGGAATGTATTTCGGATGATGGGCCGGGCGCCAACCGCAGATATATGGATGCCGAAATCGGGGCCGACGGCGTTTATTATGTAGTTGCCACCAATGATTATATCAGTACCACAAACAACCGGAAGGATGGCTGCGTATGGAAATACGGGAATAACAAATGGACGGATATCACTCCCGACGGGCCGGATAAAAAGTATTTTGACGTGGCTATAAACCCTTCGGATGTGAATCATATAGCTGTGACGTGCAACGGCCGCGGCATGTACGTTTCCCACGATCAAGGAAAGGAATGGCAGTCGTGCCGAGACTTTGAGTTAGTCAGTCCAACCATCGAATGGCTCGGAATGCAGGATACGGGTTGGCTCAGTGTCGGCGAACTTTCTTTTGATCCGTTCGAAGCAGGGAAATTGTGGTTTGCAGAAGGTTTTGGCGTATGGTGGACAAAAGAACCGGCAGGAGGCCGTATAGTTTGGACAGCAGAATCCGAAGGCATTGAAGAAAGCTGCGGCAATACGGTTTTAGTACCACCCGGAGGAAAGCCTTTAAGCGCCATGTGGGACATAGGCGTGTTTCATCACCGCAATCCGGACACTTACGACGCCATACGCGCATACGACTATTTTCTATCCGGCTGGCATCTGGACTGGTGCCCTGCCGATCCGAAGTTTATTGCCGGCGTATTCCAGACCCACCTGGCCTATAATAATGAGCCGAAAAACAGTTATTCGACAGACGGCGGGAAGACATGGACGCCCTTCGAATCCCAGCCGGAGGAGCTCGCTTATGGCTGTGTCGCGGTTTCGGCCGATAATAAAGACAACATAGTGCGATTGCCGGCCAACAATCATTTGCCCTATTACACCAAAGACCGCGGAAAGACATGGACTCAATGTGCGATGCCGGGCATCAGTCATTCCGGATACAATTCTCATTCATCCCCGGCCAAGCCAATATGCGCCGATCGCGTCGCTCCCGGAACCTTCTATTTTTATCAGCATGATAACGGACTGTTCAGATCAACCGACAGTGGGGCAAATTGGGCGATACTGCCGAACTGCCCGGCGCTAAACCGATACAATGCTATGATGAAAACCGCTCCGGGACACTCCGGCGACATCTGGTTCGCCGAAGGTAAAGGCAGCCTTCTCTTCGGAGGCTTATGGCGCTCCACAGACGGCGGCGAGACATGGACGCCTGTCGACGGACCGGAACAAGTCTTCAGCTTTGGCTTCGGAAAGGAAGGACAGGAAGGCGGCTTTCCCACAGTCTTTGCCGCCGGCGTCGCCAAAGGAGAATACGGCTTGTATCGTTCGACCGATACCGGAAAAACATGGAGCAGAATTGGCACTTATCCCCTGGGGATATTCGATTATGTAGACGATATAGACGGAGATAAAAATGAGTTTGGAAAAGTATATATCAGTTTTGCCTCTGCAGGCTTTGCATACGGGGCAGAATACTCATATTAATCAGTAACAATTAATCTAATAGCAGATGAAAAGACTTAGAAAATTATGTAATGTGAGATTTGTGTTTGTTCTCTTGTGCTTCACCTTTTTGTTTATGGAAGCAATATGGGCAAATTCAGACGAGAAGCAGCAGGATGTAGTGAGAATCACGGGTATGGTGGTGAGCGATACCAAAGAACCGCTTATTGGAGCCGTCGTGCGCCTAAAAGGCGGAACTGTCGGTTCCGTCACGGATATGGATGGCAGATTCACCATCAGTGTGCCTCCCAATTCAACGCTTGTAGTGCAATATCTGGGCTTTAGCGTAAAAGAAGTCCGGCTTGTGGATAGTAAACCGCTGACCATTGTATTGTCGGAAGAAAGCACACTATTGAGCGAAGTAACCGTGACGGCATTAGGTATTTCGAGAGAGAAGAAGTCCCTGGGTTATGCTATCGGTGAAGTAAAGGGCAACGAACTGGAGAAAGCGAAGGAAACAAACCTCGTAAATGCTCTGGCCGGGAAAGTAGCCGGCTTAGTCATTAGTCAGACGGCGGGCGGTCCTTCAGGCAGTACGCGCGTATTGATTCGCGGGAATACCGAGCTGACCGGTAATAACGAACCGCTTTATGTGGTAGATGGTATTCCGCTCGACAATACGAATTTCGGTTCGGCTGATACCTGGGGAGGCTTTGACCTTGGAAATGGAGTGTCCAATATCAATCCTGATGATATTGAAAATATATCAATCCTGAAAGGGCCGTCGGCATCGGCTCTCTATGGAAGCCGCGCTTCTCACGGAGTCATATTGATAACCACAAAGAAAGCCTCCGGATCGAAAAGCTTCGGCTTAGAGGTCAATTCGACCTTTACAGCCGAGAAACAGCTTACCCGCTTTGATGTACAATCCTTGTACGGCCAAGGCGGAAGCGGACGCATCAATGGGTCGGATGATGTCTATACCTCCTCCTCCAACTGGGGGCCGAAAATTGATGAAGGGCTAACCATTATCCAATTCGACGGAATAGAACGGCCTTATAAATTCATTGAAGGAAATGTCGATGGCTTCTTCCGGACAGGATTAACAGCAACAAATACGGTTGTACTGAATTCTGTTACCAACAACACCGGAGTACGCCTTTCATTGACCAATATGGAGAACCAAGATATAGTTCCCAACACAGATATGGCAAGAAACAGTGTCAACTTGCGTGCAACAAGTAAGTATTTTAACCGCTTAGATGTAGATGTGAAGATGAACTACGTTCGCGAAGATGTAAAAAACCGTCCGGCGCTTTCGGGTAGCGGAACGAATGTAGGGAAGAACCTGATGACGATCGCGAACACCTTTGACCATGCCTGGCTGAAAAACAGTTATATCAACGAGCGCGGCGAATATTACGACTGGAACAATAACGACATGTATAACCTGAATCCCTACTGGGTGATCTATGCCATGGAGAACAATTCCGTGAAAGACCGCTTTTCCGGATCCGGAGCTTTAAATTTCAAATTTGATGACCGCTTTAATCTCCGCTTTACTGCCGGCGGCGAAATGAATCTTTTTGAATTCAAGGATTATGCTCCCTATTCAACTCCGGGACGGCAAACCGGCGAATTGAATCAAACAACCCACCGCAATTATGTTTATAACGCCGAATTGCTTCTCAGCTATAAGGATAAGATCGGATTGTTTGATGTGGGAGTAAACGCCGGAGGTAACGTTCTTCATATAAACAACAAGATGTCCGTGATCAGGGCAAGGGATATGCAACTCCGTGAAACAGTGAATCTGCAGAGTTTTTTCTCTAAAGAAACATCAGAAGGCGCTTTCCGCAAACAGATCAATTCGCTTTTTGCCATGCCCAATATCGGCTTTAATGACTATCTATATCTGGATGCCACAATACGGACAGATATGTCATCTACATTGCCGACAAATAACAAAGTGTACACATATCCTTCGGGCTCATTGTCGTTTATCTTTTCAGAAGCGCTTGGAATTAATTCCAAAATACTCTCCTTCGGTAAGCTTCGCGCCTCGGCTGCCCAAGTGGGAAGCGATACCAGTCCATTCCAATTGCAACTGAATTATTCTATGCCGGATAAGCCCTACCTGTCTTATCCTTATGCAACCGTAGGATCAAGCAGGGTGCCCAATAAGGATTTGAAACCCACCCGTTCCAATTCTTTGGAGCTCGGATTGGATCTGAAATTCCTGAAAAACCGTATAAGCCTTGATGTAACCTATTATATGCAGGACAGCAAAGACCAGATCTTGTTCCTTCCCATATCCAACGCCTCTTCCTATAATGAAATGCTGGTGAATGCCGGAAGCATAAAGAATAAAGGTATTGAGATTGCATTAGGCACAAGGCCAATAGCATTGAAAGATTTTTCGTGGGATTTAAACTTCAACTTTGCCCGGAATGAAAATACAGTGACTGCGCTGACCGATGATCTGGAACGTTTTACCTTAGCAAAGGCCGAATGGCTGGATGTAACAATTGATGCTGTTACCGGAGAAAAGTACGGTTCGATTGTGTCATCAAACAGCTTCCTCTATAACGATGCCGGACAGCTGATCGTCAACGCACAGACCGGATTGCCTGAAATACCTAAAGACAGACAGTATAAAGTGCTTGGAAATGCGATGTGGGACTGGACGGGAGGGCTCACATCTTCATTCCGGTATAAGAACCTCTTTTTGTCGGCGATTTTCGATGTCAAAGTTGGCGCCGATCTCTACTCAATGACCGCCCGCTCTCTCTATACGACAGGCAAATCCAAAGCAACGCTGGAGCACCGAGATGCCTGGTATGAATCGGAAGAAAAACGCATAGAGGCCGGAGTGATCAACGTTGCCGACTGGACTCCTACCGGCGGATACCTTGTTGAGGGTGTAAACGAAGTGGTTGACGAAAGCGGCAATATTACCTACAAGCCGAATACAAGATATGTGGATCCGCAAGCATATTGGGGCCATGTGGGCAAGAACGATCCGAGCTTTTTCATCTTCGACAATAGCTACGTGAAAGTAAGGGAGATCACCCTGACTTATCAATTCCCTAAGAAGATAATAGAGAAGTTTGCAGAAGCTTTGTCTATCTCTTTTGTATCAAGAAATCCGTTCATCCTCTACAAGAACATTCCGAATATTGATCCGGATTCAAATTATAACAACAGTTCGGGACTTGGGCTTGAATACGGATCGTTGCCGTCTCGCAGGAGCCTTGGTTTCAATATTAATGTCAAATTCTAATTTTAATAGTCATGATTAAGCACATATATAAAATCTTTCTTTTTGCCGGAATTTTGCATGGAACGGTTCTACTAAGCTCCTGCAATGACTTTGAGGAGCTGAATCGGAATCCCACAACGGCAGCAAAAGTTAATCCCAACACCCAATTGACCTATATACAATTACGAACTTGGGGCGACTGGGGGCCTAATTATACTTATTTCTCCTATATCTCAAGCTTCACCCAACATCTACAAGGCGAATGGAACAATGTACAGTTCGGCGGCCAGTACAGACGGGACAATGAAAGGACAAAAATATTGTGGGACAACACTTATCAGTCTTCAATAAAAAATATAGTTGACGTGTTGTCCAACACAGAAGACGAACCGCAATTCCGGAATGTAAGGGCTATCGTACGAATCATGCGCGTCTATTATTATATGATACTGACGGACATTTATGGAGATATTCCTTATTTTGAAGGAGGCAAGGGATATGCCGACCGGAATCCTACTCCTGCTTATGATTTGCAGGAAGATATCTACAAGGACTTTCTCAAAGAACTGAAAGAGGCGGAGAACGAATTGAATGAAGACGGTGGCATTGTAACCGGTGATATTATGTACGAAGGAGATATCAACAAATGGAAACGGCTGGCTAACTCCTTGCGTCTACGCGCGTCAATGCGCCTGGTTTATGTTGATCCTGCCCTGGCAAAGAGCGAAGTCGCAGATGTTTTGTCGGCAGCATCCGGTTTAATGAATAACTCGGAAAATGCAGTTGTTAAGTATTTAGACATAAACAGCTGGGAAGGAACTGAAATCCGGCGGAACGCTTTGGCGCAATCCTGGAGATCGCGCGAAACGTATCCGAACCAGTTTATCTGTTCTGTTTTCTGGAATTATCTGAAAGATACGGAAGACCCCCGCCTTTTCCGTCTGGCCCGTTGTTACGAGGAAATTCCGGCAGCAGAAAATAACCCCTTTGCCAGAGTTGATCTTACGGATGAAATAATGGCCTTGATGGGATGGAACTTGTTTCAGCCTTGCGAGCCGGGCTGGTTCTGGTATAACAGATGGCCGAGCGGCTACATGAGCCCTACAACCAACTCCTGGATAGCTAAAGCCTGTCGACCGCAGGTCAGTAATGATTTTTTGCGTGGAGATGTCCCGGGAGTGATTTACACATACGCCGAGACACAGTTTTTACTGGCTGAGGTTGCTGTGAGATGGCCGGACCTGATTTCCGTAACAGCAGAAAACCTGTATGCTAACGGGGTGACTTCAGCTATGAATTTCTTGCTGAATTATAAGGTAAAAGCATACAGTAATAATGAGATAAGCAATTATCTGACAAAAAATCCATTCCCTTCCGAGTCGGAAAAGCGTCTGAAAGCAATCAATGAACAGTTGTGGATACTACATTTTAATAATCCTCCGGAAGCATATTCAAATTGGCGGCGTTCCGGTTATCCTGAGCTAAAACCTTCCGGAGAATATGGTGCGGTTACGATAGAATCTCAGGAAATACCGCGCCGATTGAATTATCCGTTAGACGAAGCCCGATACAATAAAGAGGAATTAGATAAAGCATTGGAAAGGATAGGCGGCTTCGATAATTGGAACGCAAAAGTCTGGTGGGATAAAAAGTAAATAGTATGAATTATAAAACATAGCTAAAATGAAAAAAAATATTTATAGCATTGCGATCATCTTCTGCTGCATCATAATGTTTTCGGGATGTGAAACAGAATACGACAAACCGACCTTCACTGAGGATGATTATCCACGTATTCTCGGGATGTGGCCGGAAAGAAACGGCGATGTGTTAGGAAGTCTGAATGCCTTTGTCGGAGAAGAATTCAGCCAGAAAATGATGTTTACTCCTTCCGGCTTATGTGAAGGAATATGGTATATAGACGGTGTGGAGTATTGCCGGGGAATCCTTTTTGTTTATACTCCGCCTCAGGCAGGATCGTTCCACATGAAATTAGAAGTAAAAACAGCTAAGTATGCAACTACAAGGGAGGCTATCCTGCAAGTCCGAGAAAGGAACTGAAACTGATTAGACAGGCTCATTCCGGAAAATCCATGATAAAATCCAGCTAATTCACTGTAATTAGTTGGATTTTTCTTTATCTTTGCCGGCGTTGAAAAAATCTAATGACATGAAATTTCAAACGGACACATATTATATGGTATATAGCTGCCGGCCATTCGGCGGCAAATCTTTGCATTTTACCCCCCCATTTTTTACTTTTTTAACGATGCTTGCATAAGAAGTTCCTCATTCCTTTTCCGGCATAATCTATCAACCTTTGCGGACAAGTTCCGGAGGCTTATTTTTTTGCCTTTATGTGCGCTGCGCGAGTGTGTCAGGTTCGCGGGCAAACTTGCGCACGCTGCGCAAGTCTGTCGGGATTTTCCGGGGAACTTGCGCGCGCTGCGCAAGTCTGTCGGGATTTGTCGGGGAACTTGCGCGCGCTGCGCAAGTCTGTCGGGATTTGTCGGGGAACTTGCGCACGTCGCGCAAGTCTGTCGGGATTTGTCGGGGAACTTGCGCGCGCTGCGCAAGTCTGTCGGGATTTGTCGGCAAACTTGCGCGCGCTGCGCAAGTCTGTCGGGATTTGTCGGCAAACTTGCGCACGCTGCGCAAGTCTGTCGGGATTTGTCGGGGAACTTGCGCGCGCTGCGCAAGTCTGTTTTGGTTCTCTGGGAAGGGGTTCAAAAAGCAATTTCCGCCTGCCCCAAATTTTTGCATACGTTCTTGGCTCGAGAGGGCCCGGACTATTGCCACACATTATATATATACTAAAAGCATCCTTTCGCACAGTCGGATATTGAAGCAAACAGATTACTTAATAACAAAAAATATTTAATCATGAAAAACAAATTTTCACTAATCGTTATGTTGACTTTCTGTGCACTGCAAGTTTTTGCGCAGGGAGCTTTGAATTACAGTGTGTCGGGCTTGCAATCGGACGACCATGCGGTTGTCTCTTTCGGCTCGAACAGTTATTTAGACACGAAAACGGTGTCGGCCAACGGCAGTTATACTTTCAGGAACATTCCTGCGGGCATGTATTTTATCAAGATTGAGGCCTCAGGATATAATTTGCCCAATGCGCAGACCGTAGTTGTTCATTCAAACGGCAGCATTGATCCGAGTGTCGGCATTAGTCTTGTCGTCACAAAAATGGCGGCCGACCCTGACGTCTGGACTCATTCGTGGAGCGAGGATGTGAGCAATTCGGGCTATACAACCACTGCTTACGTGAATAATCCGCCAACGATTGAGTTTTTGGGAACCCATATCGTACCGTCCGATGTGCCCTTTGTCGGGGTGCTGCAGAATCAGTACAATATTATCCTTTCGGACGAAGAAGAGGCTTGGACACAAGAGTATGCATATCGCCTTGCGGAAACCATGAAAACCATTCCGTATTTTACATACGTGCACGACCTGGAACGGTCAAAGTTTGTGCTGACCAATGACCGTCTTTTTGAGGATATAACAGTGACCAAGCACGGCAGTGGAGCGAAAACCGTCCGTATCTCTAAGGATTGCTTTACGTATGCCAATCCCTTTCTGGTGAATCTCGACGGCGTGCGCGGCCGATTCTATTCCAAGCGGCTGCATCATGCTCTGGTGGATTTTGCAACCGACTTCGGCAACGATGCCGGGCGGGCAAATCATATTCTTCGTGATCGCTTCGGCTGTACTACCGATGTGCCGGACTACTCGGCGCTGACGGCAGGCTGTACGGATGAGGATGCCGGGCGTTTTCAGGCTTTCCATCCGGAAGAACTGGTAAGCATCATTAATATGTTTGAGGAATTGCCCGACGGCTTTCATAAGACGCCGCATTTGAATTATCTGATTCGCCGTATGGACGGACACCAGCACCCGCTTTATCCGGATGCTGCAGCTGTGGCATGGGCTAAAGATGACGGTTATATCGAATTTATGTGGACGGCTTTTGCCAATGATGCCAATGGTTTTGAAACCTTGCGCCTGATTCTTCACGAGAAAACACATTTCCTGTGGGCATTTTCTTTTTCGGACGAAATAAAAAACGACTGGATAAAGTTGGGTGGCTGGTACAGAGACCCCAATGCCAATCCGGCAAATCCCGATCAGGGATGGTCTACAACAAAAGATACGGAATTTGTGTCCGCCTATGCTCATGCTATAAGCCCGGATGAAGATATGGCCGAATCGGTTGCGCATTATCTGAAAAATCCGGAATTGCTGCAATCGCGTTCGCGTCCCAAATACGAATTTATCCGCGACCGTATCATGCACGGAACGCGCTATATCTCCAAAATTCCGGACCATTTGACCTTTGAAGTGCTGAATCTGCACCCCGATTACGATTATCCCGGCAAAATCAAACGTGTGGATATAAAGGTGGACGGCGCTCCCAACGAAGATAAAACCGTAACCGTAGAAATAGAACTTAACCACATGGATGGTTTTGAGGATGGAGCGCAATACGCTTTTACTCGGATTACAAGCCCAATATTTATTGATACCGACGGAGAAAAACGTTCGCAGTATGTGGATATGTATTTGAATCCGGTTGATGGGAATCCTTTTGTATTGCAAGGGACAATGTCTGTCAGCAAATACAGCAAAACCGGCTATTGGATGGCAGGCGATATTGTTGTAAGCGATTTGCAGGGCAATCAGCGTTTTGAAGGACGCAACGATTACGTCTGGAACATGTATATCAATAATCCGAAAGAAGATTTGGAAGCACCTAAATATAGAAGCGGAAGCTTGAATTATCAGCTGTCGGATACGATTGTCGAAGGGCATAAGATTCAGAATCTGAAGGTGATTTACCATGTGACCGATAATATAGGCGTTGCATCTGTTTATGCGGCTATAAAGGCCGGCGCAGAAGTTTCGCAGGCTCATGGAACTTATGATAATGCTACTCAGACGGCAACCGTTAATATTTTGATACCCGAATATCATGCATCGGGCTACTATTATACGGTTTCGGCGATATTTTCCGACTTGGCAGGAAACAGCAGGTATATCTATTTTTCGGATTCTCCATCGGATGAGCCGATAAAAAAGATATACATAACTACGCCTAATCCCGACTATGATGCGCCGGAAGTGGATTTAAACCGCATTACCGTATTTGCCGAGCCAACGCATCCCGAAGCGCCGGACGGAGAAACGCTGGTGACAATCAACTATTATGCACGTGATAACAAATCGGGCTTGGGAACGGTAAGCTATCTCTTGCGAGACCCGCAAGGCATTAACCATTTTGAATATCATTATCACAGGAACTTTTATACAGCGTATTTTGAGGGCGATCCGACAGTTTGGGAAAGATATACAATTAACTGCGTGCTGCCGCAAGGCTCTGCGCCGGGCATCTGGGGACTTGCCGAATTGGTTCTGCACGATAAGGCGCATAATGTCCGCTCATACAATTTTGTTGAGACCTTGATCTTCGAGCCGGACAACTCATCAACCGATTATGTTCTGTTCTCGGAATTAAGTGAAAACAATATTGTCAATCTGGCAATCAGTTCCGTCACTCAATATGGATTCGGATTCAGTTACAGAATAATCCATGAAGACACGGGCGAAGAAATCAGCGGCGACTTCAATACCGGACAATTTCGCAATTCTTCCCGTTCTCAAACGACCTCTGTGGATGTTTCGGCCATGCGTAGCGGCAAGCTGATCATTATTGTCCAAATCAAGAACCAATCGGGCGAGGTAGTTGCAGTCCGTTCAAGCAGTGTGGTGAAAACGACGGGGACCCGTGCCGAAAGCATAGCAGGCGGAACTGTGCCGTTCATTTACCCCAACCCTGTTGCTAATGATTTGTACATCCGATCGGACAAGCCCATTAAGAAACTTGAGATATACAGTACATCGGGCGTTTGTGTTTATACACGCGAAAATCCGGATCAACAAACCGACGTTTCCCGTTTGCCGAGAGGTATATATCTATTCAGAATCAACACCGATACCGAAACAGTGTCGGGAAAATTTATAAAACAATAATTAATAAAAAAGGAGGAATTAAACATGGAAGCACCTACCCATTTAGGACACACGCCAATCATAGCGGTTAACGACTATGATAAAATTGATGCGCGATATGCCGACGAAGGTACTGATGTTCGTGCATTGTCAATAGGACTTGCGCAATATCGTAACAAATCAAACGAAAAGGACAAAGAGATTTCTTTAAAAATTTGGCGACATCCGAAAGGTAGATGGAGCCCCCAAAGTGAAGAAATGCCTCTCAGCAGATGTCTCGACTTGAGCATACTGCTGTTAGGAGCTTTGATGACTGATGTACCCCAAAAGTATCCTCAAACAAGTTTGAGAGAAACGATCGTTGACTCGGAAAAGGTTAAATATATTATGGAATATTATAGTAGATATAAACATTACTTGAACCCGCGCTTAATTGAATTGAAAAACAGGTTGGATGATTTTATAGAAAGCCAAAAATAAACCGAGCTAAATAAACGGAATCACCCCAAAAAATGCCCGGAGGCTTTGCGCAAGTGCAAGCTCCGGGCATTCACATAGCCCCTGTTTTGGCGTCCGGACGTGCTTGCAGCCTCCGTCGGCAAAGGCCTTGGACTGTCTAATTAGCGGAAGCTCCTTAGGGCACCTCCGTTACCGTCACTCCCTCCAGCTTCAGCAGTCGGCCCCTCAATCGCTCGGCGAGGCTCTTGCGGATTCTTACGGTGATGCCGCAATGGGCTTCGAAGCTGCGCGAGAGGATGGCCGGGTTCTCCTCCTTCAGGATGCGCATAACCATGTTCTGCAATGGGTAGCCGAAGCTTATTTCTATGGTTTCGTCCACGGTTCGCTCCTCAATCTCGGCATTGGCTATGGCGTCGGCGGCCGCGTTGCGATAGGCAACTATCAGTCCGCCGGTGCCGAGCTCTATGCCTCCGAAGTATCTGACGACAACGACGAGGATGTCGGTGAGCTCGCCCGACCTGATCCGTCCGAGTATGGGTTTGCCGGCGGTTGAGGAAGGCTCGCCGTCGTCGTTGGCCCTGAAGACGGAGCTGTCGCTGCCAATCACATACGCCCAGCAAACGTGCCTTGCGTCGTAGTATTTCCTGCGTATGGCCTCTACTCGTTCCATGGCCTCGGCTGCGGATGCAACGGGGATGGCGAATGAAAGGAAGCGGCTCCTTTTCTCCGAGTAGAAGCCTTCGGAGGGAGCCGCTATGGTTCTGAAACTGTCGTCTGCCATGAGCCGGCCTTAGTCGGGGATGTGGGTTTTCTGCTCCTCGGCATAAGCGCGGAAGTCCTTCATTATCTCCTCTATTTCTTCTATGAAATAAGGGTCGCTAACGCAGTTGCAGATAGCCTCGTAGTATGCCATGATAGCAGGAATAGCGCAAACGTCCTGCCCGCGCAGCAGGAAGAAAGGCTCCTGCTTGTCGTAGCACTCCTTGATCATTTTAATAGGATTCTTCATGTTGATTAATTATGAGTTATAAATAAGCTCGCAATTTAGTCATGAATTATGAAGTTCCATAGAGCCGGGCAAAAAAGCCGTGAGCCGTAAGACAACCCATACGGGGGGCTCGCAGCATCCGAGGCCATGCGCCTGCCCCAATAGGGGGAATGTGTAAAAAGGTCATTCACGCCTGTCAATACGGGAGGCCGAATGTGTAAAAAGCCCTTCACGCTCGAAAAATAGGTCATTCCCGCGAAGGCGGGAATCTCCGATCGATAGTTGGGACGATAGGATTTATATTATTTGAAGAAAAAAACATCCATTCGTTCCGTTTTTCGATCGGAGATTCCCGCCTTCGCGGGAATGACTCGCCTTTTTAATCGAATCCAATTTGCATGAATTACTTTTGTACCCTCTCATTTGACACCCTCTGCATTTCAATATTTTCATAACAAATCAACAATATATCGCTATGATATTTTCTATAATAACCGTGACGTTCAACGCGGAGAAGGTACTGGAAAGAACCATCCTCAGCGTTCTGAATCAAACGTATCCTCAGATCGAATACATATCAATTGACGGCGATTCATCCGACGGAACAAAGGGGATCATTGAGCAGTATGCCGACGCCTTCGCCTGCCGCATCTCGGAGAAGGACAAGAGCCTGTATGAGGCCATGAGCAAAGGGCTCCGCCGCGCAACGGGCGATTATGTGTGGTTCTTGAATGCCGGCGACCTTATCCGCCACAGCAATGTGGTTGCGGAGATGGCCGCGGTGGCTCGCCTCAATAATTTGCCCGACATTCTTTACGGCGAAACCGATTGGATGGATTCCGACGGCAAGGTGTTTGCTCGCCGACGGCTCAGGGCTCCCCGGCGGCTCACCTGGAAGAGCTTCCGGAACGGCATGCTGGTATCGCACCAGGCATTTATCGCCCGCCGAGCTATTGCGCCCGACTTCGATCTCCGCTATCGCTTTTCGGGCGATTTCGATTGGTGCATCCGCTGCATGAAGGCCGCCCGAACGATTGTGAACACTCGCCTGCGCCTGGTGAACTACCTCTACGCGGGCCTCACTACGGCCAATCGACGGGCTTCGCTCCGAGAGCGTTATCGCATCATGTGCCTTCACTACGGAACGCTTCCAACCCTCGTCGTCCACCTTTGGTTTGCCATTCGCAGCCTGTGGACATGGCTGAGGGGCGCGAAGCATTAAACTTTAAATTCATATAAACTTATAACATCATCCTTATGAAAAGAAAATTAATTCAGTATGCGCCTCACGGCTTAGTCGTAATATTTTTCTGGGCGCTGGTTGCAATTTATTTCGCTCCTGCAGTGTTTGAAGGCAAGGTCATCACTCAGGGCGATAACATCAAGGCCTCGGGCATGGGCTACAGTCAGGTGCAGAAATATGCCGCGACGGCCGAGCGCGGCGAGTTCAGCATCTGGTCGGACGCAATGTTTTCGGGCATGCCTTATGGCCCGGGCTATGGCGATCCGGCTCCGTCGTTGCCCTCGATAGCCTACCTCGATTGGCTTCTGAAGCTTCCGGGATATACCCATGCAGCTATGGTTTTTACCGGACTGATTTGCTTCTACATATTCCTCTGCGTTCTTGGTGTGAATCGCTGGCTGGCAGTTGGCGGGGCTATTGCATTTGCCTTCGCTTCCTATAATATTATAGTGATAGAGGCCGGGCATATCGTGAAGGCTTACGTGATTGGCTACATGCCTCTGACGCTGGCGGGCATGGCTCTTCTGTTCAGGAAAAAACTTTTTTGGGGAGGCATATTGTTCCTGCTTGGCGTGGCCTTGTCGCTTATGAACGGGCATGTGCAGATCACGTACTATCTGGTTCTGCTATCGCTTTTCATTTATGTTGGGTATACAATCCGCAAGCTCATGGAGAAGCAGTTGTTGGAATGGGGCAAGGTCTCGCTTGTAATGTTGGTTTGCGTTGTGCTGGCCGTTCTGCCCAACGTTCGCAACATGTACCAGAACTGGGATTTGGGCCAACATTCCATCCGCGGACAGTCAGAACTAACACCTGCTCCCGATCCCGCCTCCAACGGTCTTGCCGAAAAAGCGTCGACGGGCCTCGACAAAAATTATGCCTTCCTATGGAGCTACGGCAAGACAGAGCTTCTAACGCTCTTGATTCCGAATGTTTACGGAGGCGGTTCGGGCGGCACACTCGGCTCGTCGTCGGCTCTGGTGCAGGCGCTGAAGCAAAACGGCGCTCAGGTTGGGCGCGAGGTTCAGTCGTACACGTATTGGGGCGATAAGTCGTTCACTTCGGGGCCTGTTTACTTCGGGGCGCTAGTTTGTTTTCTTTTTTTGTTGGGGATGTTTGTCGTTCGTAATCCCATAAAGTGGTGGATGCTTGGCGGTGCAGTGTTCCTTACATTCCTGGCTCTGGGGCGGAACTTCAGCGCATTTAACGACCTCATGTTCCATTATCTTCCGCTGTACAACAAGTTTCGGACGGTGGAGATGGCGCTGGTTATTCCCGGCCTAGTCTTCCCCATTATCGGAATCTGGGGGCTGTCAATAGTTTTGAAGAGGGAGATTGACGACAGGCGATTCAAAACTGCCATGCTGTGGGCCGGAGGGATAACCGGCGGGCTTTGCCTGATCGTTCTGCTCGTTCCTTCGCTTCTGCTCAGCTTCCGATCGACGATGGACGCTTATTATCTTGGAGAAATGCCCGAATGGTATGTCTCGGCGCTGATAACCGACCGTCAGAGCCTGGCATCGAACGATGCGCTACGTTCGCTGCTGATCATCGCCGCCGGCGAGCTACTCCTTAATCTGTTCTGGGCAAAGATGAAAAACACAAAGAACGGACCTGCTATCGTTAGCATAATCATTAGCCTCATCATACTGCTCGACCTCTGGAACGTAGATCGCCGATACCTGAACGAAAAGAATTTCACGAAGGAACGCCCCGAGCAAACCTACAAGATAAGCCCAGCCGACGAGTTTATTCTCAAAGATCCAACAGCATCCTTCCGCGTTATGGGCCTAAATAATCCCTGGCAAAACACCGATGTGTCATACTTCCATCACTCCATTGGCGGCTATCACGCCGTAAAGCTTCGCCGCTACCAGGAACTTATAGACCGCAGGCTCGACGGCGAGTACCGCAGCATAGTCGAAACCCTGCAATCCGCCCGCACCTTCGAAGAGATAGACTCCGTGCTGGCCCTTTGTCCGTCGCTGAGCATGCTCAACCTGCGATACATTATATATAATCCCAACCAGCAGCCGTTAGTTAATCTCCACGCTATGGGCAACAGCTGGTTTGCATCCGAAGTTGAGATTGCGGATAACGCCGACGCCGAGATTGCCGCCCTCAGTCGCATAGATCCTCGCCGAACGGTAGTTGTTGACCGTCGGTTTGAAGCTGCCCTGAACGGATTCTCCGTCCAGCCCGATTCCGCCGCCTCCATCAGCCTCGAAAAGTATCGCCCCAACCGACTGACCTATCGATCCAGCTCGTCAACAGAACAGCTTGCCGTATTTTCAGAGATCTACTACCAGCCCGGCTGGAAAGCAACGATCGACGGACAGCCAGCCGAGCACTTCCGCGCCGACTGGATTCTGCGCGCCATGCGCATCCCCGCCGGCAATCACACAATCGTATTCGATTTCCATCCCGACCAATACGTCTTGGCCGCCAAAGTCTCGTCGTACAGCTCATTCCTCATCCTCCTGCTCCTCCTCAGCGCGGTAGGATATTCGATTTGGAAAGGAAGGAAGCAAACGAAGGCGATCCAAACGTCGTAAACAGCCGGGAGGTTATATGCCCCTCCTAAAATCAGCAGGCCCGAATTAGAACGTCCCTGTAAACAATGGGTTTACAGGGACGTTTGTTTAATATGCCGAGCATGCTTATTATCTGCGGTGTTTGATGCAAAGAATCACTCTTCTACAGTCTGCGCGGTATTTCTTAAATCATTAAGCATCGAGAAATATTTATTCAGCTCATCCTGATTCATCCGGGTCGTAAATGCGTCTGGGACTTGCTTGTACATGCGGTCAAATATCTCCAGAATCCTATGTAAATCAGCATATAGTTTGTAATGCTGATAAAACTCGATCAGCATTGTGTATGCAGGAGCATAGAGCGGGTACGCTACGATATTATCCTCCAATACGACACGAGCTTCATCGAAGCGACGCAAAGCAATTAAATCTCTGGCATAATTGTATCCCATTCGTGGGTCATCTGCTCGATATCTAAAATATGCCAGCTTTCCCCATTTAAGAGCCTGTTCATGCAATTTATTACCAGAAAATACAGCCGCCAGCATAGATTCATTGTTGAAAGTATGCCGGTAATATATAGCAGGGTCTGTGCTAAATGCTGACTCCACCCACAGAATTGATTTGTCGGTTTTGTTCGTGTATAGCCAGGAGGCTGTGTGAATTATCGAAAAAACGCCAATCATTAAAGCTCCATATTTTACATTCCGGTAAATATAGTTCTCATATACGTAAAGCATTAAAACGGCATTGCTGAGATTATATATCACTGCCGCAAACGAACCTATATCCCAG
>JAITGS010000045.1 GCA_031280435.1 Tannerellaceae bacterium
CATGCTCAAATATAACACTATTTTGTGTTGCGTACCCCAAAATAGGGCACGCAGAATAGATAAGTGATTGATAAACAATCGCCATTAAGATTTAGATTTTGAGAGCGACGAAGTCAGGAGCAGGAAATGTCCATTATCCTTCCGCCTGTTTATCTACACTTTTTCAACTGACATCAAATCTCCGCTGATGCACCCCTCCCAAAGCGCTCCATAATTCATTAAAGCTTATAAAGCCGGCAAGTCTTCATTTATGTGCGTCCTGGGACAACTTATGTGCGTCCTGGGACAACTTATGTGCGCACTTGGGCGACTTATGTGCGCACTTGGGCGACTTATGTGCGCACTTAAATAACTTGTGTGCGCACTTGGACAGCCTATGTGCGCACTTGGATGACTTATGTGCGCAGCTAAATAACTTATGTGCGCACTTGGACAATAATTTTCTTTGTATAACTTTGCAGTATCCAAGGATTTGTCATTGGAATCAGAGAATAAAACGTAATAATCATTTCTGCTCAATATTAATATGGCAAAACACAGAGCCGATTGGCTCCCACAATCACACGGAGCCTGCCATGCACTAATCAACCAGGCATGGAAATATCTGGATAATACGGAAATCCGGGCCCGCTTCGGCTTCGGAATAGAAACCGTTTACAATCCTGCAATAAATTCCCCAAGCCATTGGCTGGACAACGTATTCAAACCAAGACTCGACGAGTATAACGAAGTGTACGGAGAATGGATAAACCAGGAAATACGCACAATTGTCATATCCGCCAAATTTTTCAGAGTGGAAGGCGAGCTCCGCACATTGTTTCGCCAATTGTACAGCGGATTTGTAAAGGGCAATATATTCATACAGGAAGAAGACCTCGAAGCAATGGGATTTCCAAAGCACAGAACCGCCAGAACAGAAGTACCGGTGCCGAAAGGTGTTCCCGAAATGGAGCTGCACACGCCCACAACTCTCGTATTGATAGTCAGTTATCACAACCAGGGCGCCCATGGCACCGCCCGACCCGACGGCGTGGCCTTCATGGAATTCCGATACGCCATTCGCACAAAAGACGACCGCCAGCCAAGCTACGAAGAGCTCACCCTCAGCCTGTACGACACCTCATCGCCTATCAAACTCACCTTCAAATCAGTCGACCGCGGCAAATACATCTACTGCGCCGGCCGATGGATAAACAGCAGAGGCAAACCGGGCGACTGGAGCTACATTTATTCGAGAATCGTAAGCTGAAACGGAAAATTTGACACGTAATACACTAATAATTCAATAACAACCCACTAACATGCAATCACACAACTGCTTATTGGCGCTCGGAGTGGCACTTTCGATCACCGCATCCTGCGCCCGACAATCAAATGACAACGATCGCCGACCAACAGAGAACAATGAATCCTCGTATGCATCGAGTGCAGATATGCCCGAAATCATATTGCCGCCGGATTCTCTGCATTTGCATCCGTTTTATTCAAAGTACATGAACGTGAACGGAATACATGTGACAAGCTCCTGGCGAGTGCCGGATTCATGCTTCCGCGCGGCCTTCGTTACAATCAATGCGCTCACCGGCGTATTGCCTACGGAAGTGATGAATTCGCTCACGAGCCGCAACACACGAATCGGCATCATGGCGCGATACGAAGGAACGACCGATATTCCCGAACATGCTTACCTGGCCAATGATACGTCGCTCAACTGGGACGTCAGGGCGCGCGGACTCGGAGGCTCGCTGCGCCTGCCTCTTTCCACCTGCGCCGAGGAAAATATTCTGGCATATCAAATCGACAAATATCATGCGGAAGACATTCTGATACATGAATTCGCGCATACAATTCACTTCGTAGGAATCGTTCCCGTATACCCTGATTTTAACGGCGAACTGCAAATGGCTCTCGATTCTGCACTTGCCGAAGGAAAATGGCAAAATGTTTATGCCTCGACCAACATTGCAGAATACTGGGCCGAAGGCGTACAAAACTGGTTCAATGTCAACGCCGAAGTGGATAATGACGCCGGCGACGGCAAGCACAACAAAATCAATACGCGCGACGAACTGAAGCGATACGACCCACGCATCTACAATATCCTCGCCCGCTTCTTCCCCGAAGTGAACCAACAGATCAGCCTGCATCGAAAAGTAAATCTTTACGACTGGGAAAAGTAACCGAGCGCAGCAAAATTGCCGCCTCAGCCCTCAGATAATTAAAAAGCGTGTAACCGCACTCGGAAGTGGGTTACACGCTTTTAATATTGCTTATTGCCGGCAACTTGGGGTGAGCTATCAGTATTTCATTTCCCTCCCGTAAGAATCTTCTTGATGTCATACAGCCGGTTCAGGGCGGCGATGGGGGTCAGGGTGTTCAGGTCTAAGCTGTTTATCTCGTCGCGCAGACGGCTCAGTATGGGATCGTCGAGCTGGAAGAAGTTCAGTTGATAGCCTTCGCCGTTGCGGGCGGCGCCTTTGGCAGGGCTGCCCGACGAGCTGTCGCGCTTATTGGCGGCTTCGAGCTGCTTAAGAATTTCGTCCGCCCGCTTCACTATGCTTTGGGGCATACCGGCCATACGCGCCACGTGGATTCCGAAGCTGTGCTCGCTGCCGCCGCGCGTGAGCTTGCGCAAAAACACAACCTTGCGGCCGGTATCCCTCACCGACACGTTGAAGTTTTTGATTCGCTTGAAGGATCGCTCCATCTCGTTGAGCTCGTGATAATGCGTGGCGAAGAGGGTTTTGGGGCGGCAAAGGGTATTCTCGTGTATGTACTCAACGATGGCCCATGCGATGGAGATGCCGTCGTAGGTGCTGGTTCCGCGACCAAGTTCGTCGAAAAGGATGAGGCTGCGGGAGGAGAGGTTGTTCAATATGCCCGATGCCTCGTTCATTTCGACCATAAACGTGGATTCGCCCTGCGAAATATTGTCGGAAGCGCCTACGCGAGTGAATATCTTGTCGACAATGCCTATGCGTGCCGAGTTGGCCGGTACAAAGCTGCCGGTCTGGGCGAGAAGTACGATGAGTGCCGTTTGCCTCAGCAGAGCCGACTTTCCGGCCATGTTGGGCCCGGTGAGGATGATGATTTGCTGGCGGCGCTGATCGAGGTACAGGTCGTTCGGCACGTAGGATTCTCCCGGAGGCAAGCTCCTTTCAATCACAGGATGCCGGCCGGCTTTGATGTCGATGACGTCCGTCTCTTCTATCGTGGGACGAACGTACTTATTGGCGACGGCAACTTTTGCCATCGAGAGCAGACAGTCGAGGCTGCCGACCAGGGTGGCGTTTTTCTGTATCTGCGGAATATATTCGGTGAGTGATTGCATGAGCTCGTTGTAGAGCGTGCTTTCGAGAGCGATGATCTTTTCTTCGGCTCCGAGGATCTGCTCTTCGTATTCTTTCAGTTCGGCGGTGATGTAGCGCTCGCCATTCACGAGCGTTTGCTTCCGGATCCAGTCGGCGGGCACTTTGTGTATATGTGCGTTGCGTACCTCGATGAAATACCCGAACACATTATTATATGATACCTTGAGGCTGGGAATATCGGTGCGCTCGCTCTCTCTTTCCTGTATCTGCAAGAGATAATCCTTGCCGGAGTAAACGATTTTGCGAAGGCGGTCGAGCTCGCTGTTGATTCCTGCCGCCATCACGTTGCCTTTAACTATGCTTGCCGGCGGGTCCGGCAGGATTTCGCGTGCAATGCGTTCGCATATAGTGGAGCAGGGATCCATTTGCTCGCCCATTTTGCGCAGTCCGGATTCATTGCTTTGGATACATGCCTGCCGAACGGGCTCTATGGCCTGGAGGGCTATCTTCAACTGAGTTACCTCGCGAGGCGACATGCGTCCGACGGCGGCCTTGGAGATCAGGCGCTCCAGATCGCCCATGCGCGACAGATGCTCGTCGATTTCGACGGCTGCTTCGGACTGCTTCGAGAAATATTCAACGGCGTCCTGGCGCTCCAGTATGGGCTCAATGTCTTTTAGGGGGAAGATGAGCCATCGGCGCAGCATCCTTGCTCCCATGGGCGATACGGTCCGATCGACGGCGCTCAGCAGGGTTGTGCCTTCCTCGTGTATGGGCTGAACAATTTCGAGGCTGCGCAAGGTTGCCTTGTCGAGGCGAACGTAGAGGTCGGGCTCGATGCGCGTGAGCGATATGATATGAGAAAGGCGGGTGTGCTGCGTCAGATCGAGGTAATGAAGAATGGCGCCGGCGGCAACGACACCCAACCTCAGGTGATGCACGCCGAATCCCTTGAGCGATTGTGTTTCGAAGTGCTTCTGCAACCGCTCTTTCCCCGAGTCGGCAGCAAACATCCAGTCTTCGGCTTCGAAGGTGATGTAGCGAGAGCCGAATCGCTCCTCGAACTGGCGCCGGCGGCTGCGCTCTATAAGCACTTCTTTGGGGGCGAAGTTGGCAAGGAGCTTGTCGGCATAATCAGCCTCGCCTTCGGCCGTACAAAATTCGCCGGTCGATATGTCGAGGAAGGCTATGCCGTATCCTGCCTTATCGAAATGCACGGCAGCCAGGAAGTTGTTCTCCTTATGGTTCAGGATAGCGTCGTTGATTAATACGCCCGGAGTGACTATCTCGGTTACTCCGCGCTTCACCACGGTTTTGGCCTGCTTGGGATCTTCGAGCTGGTCGCAAATGGCTACTCTCCTGCCGGCGCGCACGAGCTTCGGAAGGTAGGTTTCGAGCGCATGATAGGGGAAGCCGGCCATAGCTACATCTTGCATGGTGATGTTGTTTCGGCATGTTTGGACTATGCCTAATATCGCGGCCCCGGCCACAGCGTCATCGCCATACATCTCATAAAAGTCGCCTACGCGGAAAAGGAGTATGGCATCCGGATGCTTGGCCTTTATCTCGTAGAACTGTTTCATCATTGGTGTTACAGCCATATCTCTGTTGAAATTTGAATGTTCGGGATGGGAGCATGTGCGCCAGTCCGGCACATGCTCCCGGTCATGGTGGGTTAAATCTCTGCTTGGAGATTATTTCTTTTTGCCGCGCTGCTGCTGTTGCTGCCTGCGGAGGGTTTCCTGCTGCTCGCGCTGCATCTTTTCGAGGCGCTGCATGAATCCGGTCTTCTTCATCGGCTTCTTTTTGTTGGCTTCGAGCTTGGCAAGGAGCTTTTCTTCGTTCACGATGAAGCGGAAGCCGAATGTCTGGGCCATGCTGATGAGCGAGGAGATGAGGAAGTAGTAACTGAGTCCGGCTGCGCTCTGATTGAAGAAGAAGAGCATCATGACAGGCATGAGGTACATCATCGCCTTCATTCCGGGCATTTGCTGCTGGCCGGTGTTCATCATCTCGGAATTAACCTTGGTGTATAGCACATTGGCCAGGGCCATGAGGAGGCAAAAGAGGCTTACATGATTCCCGTAGAATGACGACAGAAACGGAATATTGCCCGACCAGCTAAAGATTGCGTCATAGCCTGAAAGATCCTTGGCCCACAGAAAGCTCTCCTGCCGCAGATCGAAGTTGGCCGGGAACAGCCAGTAGAGGGCAAAGAGTATGGGCATCTGAAGCAGCATGGGCAGGCACCCGGCCATTGGATTAACGCCTGCCCTTCTATACAGCTCCATGGTGGCTTTCTGCCTGTCCATAGCTTTGTCACTACCGGGATATTTGGCGTTGAGCTCTTCTATCTGGGGGCGGAGTACGCGCATCTTGGCCGACGACATATATGATGTATATGTCATAGGGAAGATGATGAGCTTCACTATGAACGTCAGTAAAAAGATCGCAAGCCCCGTGCTGCCGATATGCGAACACAAGAATGCGAATATGGGCAGGATGAAGTACTGGTTCATCCATCGGAACAGGCTGTATCCGAGCGGCACGAGCTTCTTCAGGTCGAGCTGCTCGTCGGCCGGCAGATCTTTGTCGTAGGCCTTAAGCAGCTTGTACTGGTTAGGCACGAAGTAGAACTGCATGTCGGTGGGCTGTTCGCCCTGCACGTCGAAGGGTACGGATGTCTGCGTGATGAAGTATTTCAGGTATCCTTCGGCTTTGAGGGGCTGCGAGTCGAAGGTGGTTGCTTCGAAGCCGCCTTCGTTCGACACGAGTATGGAGGAGAAGAACTTGTCTTTGTAGGCAATCCACTTCAGGCGGTTGGCCACCTTCTTGGCGTCGGCTGCGTTCTGGTTCAGATTTTCAACGCCGTTGGTCTGGAACTTATAGAACAGCCCTGTGAACTGATCCTCAAACTTGCGCGACATCTCTTGCTGCCTTATGGCTTGCTCCCATGTGACGTCTATCGATCGGGAGCCCGGCGCCAGAATTCCGTTCATCCCGTGAGCCTTCACCGAGAAGTCGAGGGCGTATGCGCCCGGCTTGAGGTAATAGTTGTACTCCAGCCAGGCATCGCTGCCGGCATAGAGCCGAAGCGAGAGCGCGTTGGGATCGGAGGAGGGAACGCTCACGAAGTACATGGCCCCTGTGTTGATTATACGGCTGTTGGCCGTGATGAGCGAGAGGTCGAACTTGGAGTCGGTGTTGTCGAACAGTATCAGTGGGAGGGAGTCGTGCGTTACGTATTCCTTGAGCCTGACGTAGCTCACACGGCCTCCTTTACCGGCGAACCGAATCTCCAGCTTGTCGTTCTCCAGCCTGAAGGTCTCGTCGGTGCCTTCGGCAGCGGATGCAAAGACTCCGTATTGGTTGGCTGCATATTCAGCGCGAGCGGAATCGGTCTCAATAACCGGAGGCTGCTCGCCTACCGTAGGCGCGGGAGTACGCTGAGCTTCGGCTATGCGGGCCTGCTCAACGCGGGCAATAGAATCCTGCTGCCTGCGAGCTTCGATCTGTGCCGGAGTGGGCTTGTTCAGCCAGGTAAACAGTATGAGAACAATGCCGATTAAAATAAATCCTATAACTGTATTCTTATCCATATTCAGTTGAAAAATTGAAGGTTGAAACTTGTTTTTAATTGTGGAAGGGGGGAAGGAGCTTGAAGGATGAGGATACGAATCCGCATCCCATGTATATCACTCCCCTATCGCTGCTCTGACGAAACTGACGAACAGCGGGTTCGGATTGAGCACCGTGCTGGTATATTCGGGATGATACTGGGAGCCCAGGAACCATCGCCGCGATGGTATTTCGACCACCTCCACCAGCCCGGAGTCGGGATTCTCGCCGGTGCACTTCATTCCGGCCTCTTCGAACATCTCGCGGTAGTCGCCGTTAAATTCGTAGCGGTGCCTGTGCCTTTCCTTCACAAATGCCTTTTGGTAGGCCGAATAGGCCAGCGAATCCTCGCGGAGAACGCAGGCGTAGGCTCCGAGGCGCATCGATCCGCCCAGGTTGATTATGTTCTTTTGGGTTTCCAGCAGGTCTATAACCTTATGGAGCGCCTTTTCGTCGACTTCGGTGGTATGCGCTCCTTCGAGCCCCAGCACGTTGCGGGCAAATTCAATCACCATGCATTGCATTCCCAAGCAAAGGCCGAAGCAAGGCTTGTCGTTCTCGCGGGCGAACCTGATAGCCGCGAGCTTGCCGTCAATGCCTCTCTCGCCAAAGCCGGGCGCTACCACTATGCCGTCCATGCCGGAAAGCAGCTCGGCTGCATTGCCCTCGTTTATCTCCTCGGAGTTGATACGGCTCAGAACCAATCTTCGGTCGTTATAAACCGCGGCGTGGTTGAGGGCTTCGTCTATCGACTTATATGCATCCTGAAGGGTGACATACTTGCCGACGAGCACTATGCGCACCTCCTCCGTCGCACTGTCCTTTCTGCGCAGGAAGTCGTTCCAGAGGCTCATGTCGGGCTCCGAGCCAACCTCCATGCCCAGCTTGTGCAGCACGATAGCGTCCATTTCCTGCTCCTGCAGCACGAGGGGCACCTCGTATATGGTGGGCACGTCGACCGACTGAATCACGGCCTCTTCCTCCACGTTGCAAAAGAGGGCAACCTTGCGCACCAGGTCGCGGTGCAACAGCTTTTCAGTGCGAAGCACAAGGATGTCGGGCTGTATGCCCAGCTCCTGGAGCTGCTTCACGGAGTGCTGCGTAGGCTTGGTCTTGTATTCCTTGGCTGCGGCTATATAAGGAACGTAGGTGAGGTGAACGCAGATGCAATTGCGCCCAAGCTCGCGCTTGAGCTGCCGAACGCTCTCCAGGAAGGGCAGCGACTCTATGTCGCCCACCGTGCCTCCTATCTCGCTAATTATAAAGTCGAAGTCCTCCTTCAGCAGGCTGACGTTGCGCTTAATCTCGTCGGTAATGTGAGGAATGACCTGCACGGTCGCGCCCAAATAGTCGCCGTGACGCTCACGCTCTATAACGGTTTTATAAATCCTCCCCGTCGTCACATTATTATACTTGCTTGTCGGCACATTGAGGAAGCGCTCGTAGTGCCCCAGGTCGAGGTCGGCTTCGCGGCCGTCGGCCGTCACGTAGCACTCGCCGTGTTCGTAGGGATTCATCGTTCCCGGATCTACATTAATATAAGGATCGAACTTCTGTATCGTCACCCTGTAACCTCTTGCCTGCAATAACTTCCCCAACGATGCGGAAACAATGCCTTTACCAAGGGAGGAAACCACTCCGCCCGTCACAAAAATGTACTTCGTATCTGTCACTTTGGAATATATGTTTTTAGAGTATATATTTTTTAAAATCGCACGGGCAAAGTTAATTAAATTTCCCTCCCCTCCATGCCGCCGGCAGATTAGCTCATCGGCCAAACGCATATAAACAGGCCGGGGCCCTCTTGCATAAGCCGCCGAAAACCTCCTTGCCGCCGAATAGATTGTGCCGTTCCAATAATCCTTAGCCATGGAAGCCTCCCAAAAGTTCATTGGGCTGCGAAAAACGGATTCGGCATAAAAACAAGTGTCATTGGCTTGCGAAAAACGGATTTGAAAGAATGACAAGTCTTATCGGCTTGCGAAAAACAGATTTGAAAGAATGACAAGTCTTATCGGCTTGCGAAAAACGGATTCGGCAAAATGCGAAATCGCATTGGCTTGCGAAAATCAGATTCGGCAGAATGCGAAATCGCTTTGGCTTGCGAAAAACAGATTCGGCAGAATGCGATTTCAGGAGGGCTTCAGCCGGGAAAAATGCGGCCTTTGCTGTTTTGCATAGCCTTGCGGAAAAGGCCGGCGCACCAATATCCGCAGCTATTGCCTTGCGGTGAACCCGGCAGCCTCGGCAAAGGCTTTCAGCAGCCTGCGGAATATTTTCGAGCTATCGGACATCTGTGCCGCCGCAAGCGCATAACCGGGCTAAAACTACTATCTTTGCCGCATATAAATCACTGACAACCCTACGTATAACTAAATTCAAATGAAAATGAGCGAATAAAATCCTACATTACTTGCGGCAACGACAGAGCCAATGCATGCCCTTGCCGGGTGGATCCAAACGGGAGGACCATCTCATCAAACAGGAACCATAACTTAACGACTTAGCACGGACAGCTAATTATTAATGAATAAAACACGTTTTAAATCAAATGAAAACACAAGTTATTTGTATTCTGTGTGTGTTCGGCCTCATGGCATTTGCCCAGCAGCCCGATAGGAGAGCTAATATGAATCAGCAACTGCTGAATAGGATATCGCAATCGGTGTTTACAATCTATAAAGAAAGAGACATCTGGCGCGGTAGCGGATTTGTGATCGGAGCAAACGGGATTTGTGTCACCAACTATCACGTTCTTAAAGATGCTTTATCTTCCGAAGTGAAAATGAAGAACGGAGAGAAATTTAATATTCGTAACATCATCGCTTTTGATCCCAAAGTAGACCTTGTTGTATTTCGGTTAGATTTGCCTCGCAATAAAACTTTGCTGCCGTTAAAAATAGAAAATCATTTCCCCAGGCCTGGAGAAGATGTTATCAATATTAGTGCACCGGCATATTCGATGCTTGAGCAAACCATTGCTAACGGCAATGTGTCTGCTGTAAGGAAACATAAGGACCATGGCTATATTATCCAGCATACCGCTCCTACTTCCAGCGGCAGCAGCGGTTCTCCCACATTCAATATGAGGGGCGAAGTGATAGGCGTAGAAAGTTTTAGCATAGCTGCGCCGGCATCCGGTCGGACAATTGTGCAGAACATCAACTTCGCCATTGCCTCCCGAAAGCTTACCGAGCTCCTGCAGGCAAGCAAAGGCAAACGGCCCATAGAGCTGCTGGACATGACCGACAATCCGCTAATAACCCGCAACGTCAAGCTGGCGATGCTATCTTACGCCGCAAAGAATCAGAGCCAGGCCATAGAGATTCTGAAAACCGAGAACCGTAATAACCCCAAAAACTATCTCGCATACGAGTTCCTGGGCTGGATTTACTATCATGCCGGCAATTATGCGGCCGGCTCCGATGCATATCTCAAGGCCAACAAGATCTCGCACCGCGCTGAGAACCTGGCAGGATACGCCATCAACTATTCGGCTGCGGCCAGAGCAAGCGGCGACAAGGCTCTGTTCCAGGAGGCTTACCGATGGCTGAACGAATCCGTGCACATGAAGCCCGACCCGTCGGTTTACTACGAGATGGCTTGCCTGCTCTACGACTACACGGTCAAGTACAGGCACCTCAATCCTAAGCAGCTTGCTAATGCGCTCAACTCCGTGAACCTCTCCTTGCAGTATTATAACAAGCCGGCACAGTTCCGCTTCTACACTGACTGGGCCTGCATCACAAGAGGGCTAATCAAGGAGGCCTTAGGCGAGCAGGCAGACGCCCTGAACGATTACGAATACGCCATAAAGCTCGACCCACGTGATTACAGGGGATTCCATGCCCGCGGCAAATTGCTGGGCCTGCATTTCAAAGAGTTCTCAAGCGGCCTGAAGGACGCGGCAATGGCCCTGAATCTGCTCGACAACAGATACTACACTTTAAAGGCCGACGTTCTGCATACGCAGGCGCTGATTTACTACAAATGGTACGGAACTTCCGGCGACGACGCGCATCTGCAAGCAGCAATCAAAAAGCTGGAGCAAGCCTACTCCATATACAACCTAAAAGCCTACTTAGACGAGAAGCAGCGGATCATAGACGAAGCCTACAACCAAGACGACGAAGGCGACGAAATACCCTTCGAAGGCCTGTCCGACGAGGAAGACGAGGGCTTTGTCCCAACCGCTGGCCTCCCTTGAAAATTTTAATATCTTTGCAGGCAATAATTTAAATCTACATATAACGATGAAGATACTACTGTCTCTTATGCGGGCTGCATGCCTGCTTCCCTTCTTAATCTTATGCAATGCCTGCTCGCAGCCAGACGACGCGCCGCCGCTGCCGTTCGGGGCTTTGCCCTCCGACGCCCAGCTCCAATGGCAGCAGATGGAGTACTACATGTTCGCACACTTCGGGCCCAACACCTTCACCGACGTGGAATGGGGAGACGGAAAAGAAGACCCGCGTGTGTTCAATCCCACCGACCTCGACTGCCGGCAGTGGGCCTCCACCGCCAAAGCAGCCGGCATGACAGGCATAATCATCACCGCCAAGCACCACGACGGCTTCTGCCTCTGGCCCAGCCAACACAGCAAGCACACAGTACGCGAAAGCCTCTGGCTGGGCGGCAAGGGCGACGTACTCGCAATGCTCTCCGAAGCCTGCCGCGAAGCCGGACTCGCCTTCGGCGTCTACATATCACCCTGGGATCAAAACCACCCCGCATACGGCTCGCCCGCATACAATCAGGTTTTTGCCAATACCCTCGACGAGGCGCTCGGCAACTACGGGCCGGTGTTCGAGCAATGGCTCGACGGAGCCAACGGCGACGCCAATAAAGGACAGCTCAAGCAACAGTACGACTGGAAGCTCTTCCACCAAACCATCTTCAGCAAGCAGCCCGGCATCATCATCTTCAGCGACATAGGCCCCGGATGCCGATGGATGGGCAACGAGCGCGGAGTAGCCGGCGAAACCAACTGGTCGCGCCTCAACACCGACGGATTCGAGCCCGGATTAGGCTCGCCGCCCAGAGATACCCTCGAACAGGGCAACCGCTACGGACGGCAATGGATACCGGCCGAAACCGACGTATCCATCCGCCCCGGATGGTTTTACAGCCCCTCCACAGACGACAAAGTCAAGAGCGTAGAGCAGCTCATGGACATATACTACACATCCGTAGGACGCAACTCCAACCTCCTGCTCAACGTGCCGCCCGACCGACGCGGACGCATACACCCCATCGACTCCGCACGCCTCATCCAATTCCGTGAGGCCAGGGAGAAAGCCTTCGCGCATAACCTCCTCACCACCCAGGCATCCGTCAGCTCCAAACAAAGCCGGCGAGGCAAAGCCTTCAGCGCATCCAACATAGCCGACGGCAACTACCACACCTACTGGGCCGCCGCCGACGGAGCACTCACCGCCACCATAGACATAGCACTCAGCAGCCCCGCAACCTTCAACCGCCTCCTCATCCAAGAGTACATACCGCTCGGACAGCGAGTGAGCTCGTTCAACATAGAGGCAGCCGACGAGAGCGGAACCTCATGGAACCCCGTAGCCGAAGGCACCACCATAGGGTACAAACGCATACTGCGCTTCGACCCCGTCACCGCCCGACGCCTGCGCATCAACATCACCGGAGCCCTCGCCGGCCCCGTCATCAGCAGCGCCGAACTCTACATGGACCATCAATAGCCCGGCCCGCTACACATTATATATATATACACACGCAAAACATGACGGACAACCTCAGACTGCTCGGCTCGCATACCAACGAATATCCCCAAACATATTCGCCGCAAATGCTCGAAGCCTTCGAGAACCCCCACCCCGGGCGCGACTACCGTGTGCACTTCCGCTGCCCGGAATTCACCAGCCTTTGCCCCATCACCGCGCAGCCCGACTTTGCCCTCATACTCATCGACTATATCCCCGAACGCAAAATGGTCGAAAGCAAAAGCCTCAAGCTCTACCTCTTCAGCTTCCGTAACCACGGCGCCTTCCACGAAGACTGCGTCAACATCATCATGAACGACCTCATCGCACTCATGGAGCCCAGATACATAGAAGTGGAAGGCATCTTCACGCCGCGAGGAGGCATCAGCATACACCCCTACTGCAACTACGGCCGGCCGGAGGGGCGCTACGACGAGCTTGCCCGCCTGCAACTGTTCAACAGCAAATCGCGGACGGGCATGTAAGCCAAAGCCTTTTCTTTTTTTCTCTTTCTCCAAGAGGCCCCACCTGCAAAAATATAAGGGTTTATGCAATAGGTGGGGCCTCGTTATGTCCCGGCCTCTCTGTTCCCTCCCAACCTCATACACGCATTCCCGGAATATAAATTATCCCCCAATGCGCAGCGTTTTTGTGTTCTAAACCTTCGGGCGCCCCACTGCACTTTGTTTTTGGGCTTATATATCTGTTGGGGTACCGCTGCGCTTTGTTTTTGGGCTTATATATCTGTTGGGATGTCGCTGCGCTTTGTTTTTGGGCTTATATCTTTGTTGAGATGCCGTTGCGCTTTGTTTTTGGGCTTATATCTTTGTTGGGATGCCACTGCGCTTTGTTTTTAAGCTTTATACTTGTCAGGGATAATATTGCGCTTTGTTTTTAGGCTCTGCATTTGTCCGTAGAATCATTGCGCTTTGTTTTATATATGATAAAAAGGCGGGGGAATAAAAAACAAAGCGCAATGGTTCCAAAATTATTCGCCGGGCATAATGCGCTTTGTTTTTAAGCTGCAAAACATTTTAGGAGATAAATGCGCATTGTCGGCAGCCTTAAACCGCTTTTGTAGCTCCAAAAACAAATGTTTTTGGCGTAAATAAATTTCCGGCAGAAAAACAACTGTTTTTATATCTGCCGAAAAAAAACTATTTTTGCGGCATACTAATAATCATATAATAAAAAAAATATGCTGATACACACACGCATGATGCATTTCCTCAACCGCCTTCACGATGGCGAACACGCAGGCCTCGGACGCGATATAGTGAATAAACTGAAGGCTGCCATCTCCGGCATCAGCCTCCTGGCGCCGCTGTGGGACGCCTACGAGACGGCGGTAGAGCACGAGACCCTGATTTTTAAAGTCTCGCGGGCATCGTTTGAAACCAAAGAAATTGCGACAACCGATGCCATGCGCGACAGGGATTTCCGCGAAACGAGGCACAGGCTCAAGTTTCATGCAGGCGAAGAAGACCAAACGCGGGCGCATGCTGCCGGGGAATTGCTGTTCCTGATCAAACCCTTCAATGATGCCGACAAGCGGTCGCTGTTCGAGGAAACAGCCTTTATCAATGCATTCCTGCAAAAGGTGGCCGAGCCGGGTTATGCGCAATACGTTGCCGCGCTGCCGGGCTTCGACAGCCTGCTCGCCGGGCTTGATGCGCTCAACACCAAGCTCGACAATCTTTATCTGCACAGGATGGAGGCCGTGGAAGAACTCAAGCTGAAGGGCAAGCGGGCCGATATGCGCATTGAGGTCGACCACGCATTTGTGGCCCTGCTCGAAGCTATCAACAGCCTGCATCACTACACTGTGCTTAGCGGAACCGAGCCTGCGATGAAGGCTTCGCTGGAGGAGACGGCCCTGTATATCAATGCGCTGATAGACCAGCTCAAAAAGATACTTGCGCACAGGAGCCATTCCCGGCGCAAGCATGCCGAATCGACGCCGGACGACAAGGGCGAGGCCGACAAGGCAACACAAACCGACGAGGCCGACAAGGCGGAAAAAGCCAAGGACGCAGGGAAGGAATAATGGGCCGCGTCAAAAGGTCATTCAGCCCGCCCAAACAGGTCATTCCCGCGAAGGCGGGAATCTCCTTGCAAGAAGACGGGACGATTGCATAATCCTTAGACACAAAGGGCTTATACAATCGTCCCAACTATCGTTCGGGAGATTCCCGCCTTCGCG
>JAITGS010000048.1 GCA_031280435.1 Tannerellaceae bacterium
CTCGAAGGCCCCGACGCCGTTGTGATCGGAATGGACAGCAAAGCGGTTGTGGATTCCAACCTGGGCATTCTACGAAGCTTCCAAAAGTTATCTCCCGAAAAAATGCAAGAGCTCGCAACTGCCCTCCAACCATTCTACCAACACGAAAACCTGCCCTGGATGAGCGACAACTACATCGACGGGCTATGGAACTCCTGACACCTTATTATATATGTATAGAAAAATTATTATAGCCTTATTGACGGCACTGCTTGGCGCCACGCTTACGGCCGGCGAGCCTCAGCTTCCGCCCGTTTGGGGAATCGCCAAGATGACCTTCTTGGTTAGCAGCATGGATATGGCCCGCGAATATTACGGTCGCTTCCTTGGCTTTGCCGAAGCCTTCTCGTACCCTTCGGAGCCGGGCACGGTTGTGTCCTTCAAAGTGAACGACAGGCAGTTCCTGGAATTTATAGAAGATAAGTCTGCCAAGGAAAAGAACCGGCTGGTGTCTATCTCGCTCGAAACCGAATCGCCGGCCGGGATGCACCTCTACCTGCGTTCGCGCGGCCTCAGCCCCCCGGCCCCGACGCTCGACGGAGCAGGCAACGAATCATTTACCGTTCAGGACAGTTGGGGCAACAACGTCGAGTTCATCAACCTCCGCGCCGAAGGTCTGCACAGACAGTCGCAGGGAAAATTCCTGGCCTCAACCCGCATCTCAACCCGCATCCATCACGCCGGATTATACTCCGGCAAGCTCGACGAGAACGACCCCTTCTGGACGGGAATAATGCAATGCCGCGAAATAGTGCGCTATCCCTTGGACAAAGGTGAAGCCGGCGTGATTCAGTACCTTGCCCTGCCCGACTGCACCGAAAACATTGAGCACTATGCGCCCTGCGACCGGAACTTCAGCCATCCCTGCCTGCTGGTCGACGACATGCAGGAGACCATCTACACCCTGAAGGAACGCCGCCGCGACCAGCAAATCGCCCGCCCATCCATAGGCCGCACCAAGCGCTGGATACTGAACCTGCTCACGCCCGACGGCACGCGGGTGGAATTTACCGAAGCCTTTTGCATAAAATAAAGCGCCTCCCCATTCTTTTTTTTCCTGAATAATATAAAAAAAAGCAAGAGGACTATGATTTCGGGCTGATCGTCCGCCGTCATAGTCCTCTTGCTTTTCCGGGGCATCGGTGTTAAAGCTAACAGGGCCCCGGCAGTATTCGCCGAGCCAATCCACCCATAAATGACTTCACCTGCCATTTCCGCAAGCCAAATCATCGGCGAGTAAGTCTCCGAAAATTTTCCGCAAATGAAATCACCGGTGAGTATGTCTCCGAAATTTTTCCGCAGATGAAATCACAGGTGAGTATGTCTCCGGAAATTTTCCGCAAACGAAATCACCTGTAAGTCTGTCTCCGAAAATTTTCCGCAGATAAAATCACCGGTGAGTGGAGCTCGGAAAAATTGCCGCAAATGAAATCACCGGTGAGTAAGTCTACAAAATTTTCCGCAAATGAAATCACCTGTAAGTCTGTCTCCGGAAATTTTCCGCAAATGAAATCACCGGTGAGTAAGTCTCCGAAATTTTTCCGCAGATGAAATCACCGGTGAGTGGGGCTCGGAAAATTGCCGCAGATGAAATCACCGGTGAGTGAGGCTCGGAAAAATTGCCGCAGATGAAGTCACCGGTGAGTGAGGTTCGGAAAAATTGCCGCAGATGAAGTCACCGGTGAGTGAGGCTCGGAAAAATTGCCGCAGATGAAGTCACCGGTGAGTGGAGCTCGGAAAAATTGCCGCAGATAAAGTCACCGATGAGTGGGGCTCGGAAAAATTGCCGCAGATGAAGTCATCGGTGAGTGGGTCTCGGATTTTTTGTATATTTGCGTTCACAAGAATTAAACGAATAAACGGATAAAATTATGGACAAGTTTATTGCATTGCACTTCAAGCGGCTTCTGAGGAGGCTAAGCAATGCCGAACATTTTGATTTTTTCAATACTCTCATCATTAACAAGCTGCAAACGACAGCCGGCACAATAGTTATACTGAACTATATGTTAAACGAGTTGCGAACGGAATTCGGGCGTGAAGATGCTTTGTACTTGCAAAGCCGGGCTTCGGTTCTGACGCCCGACATTGCTTATTTGCACGAGAAACGCATAGCGCTGTACTCGCATTTTCTGCATTGCCTCCACATTACGAAGTATTATGAAAATCCGGATCTGACGCAGGCCGCCACAAAATTGCTGTTCCTCATAAATAATTACAAGGGCCTTAAAAGAGCGAACTACCCGGATGCAAGCGGGATGATGACGAATTTTCTGGAGGATTGCGAGCAAAGCGAGTGGAAGGCCTCCATCGAGGCTCTCAGCCTGACGGATACGATCGATATGGCGAAAGCTGCCAACGATGCCTTCAAGTCGCTGTATTACGAGCGCTCTATGGACAAGCTGCATGTTTTTAACATGGGGAAGCTCTACCATGTCCGCCGCGATGTCGACAATGCTTTCGAGGCTTTGGTTGAAACCATCAACGCGATCTGGCGGGAGAACGAGGCGGGAGCTAAAGACGAAGGCCTGCGCGACAAGCTTACCGAGTTGCGAGTGAATATCAGAGCCGCCATTCATCAGGCCGAGCTCACCCTGGCGCACCGCAAGCATCACAAAAAAGAGAAGAAGGAGGAGGCGGCGGAGAAGAAGGATGCCGCCTCGCAAACGGCCTCTGCCGCCGCCAAGCCGGCCGCCGGCGGGGATAAAGCCTCGTCATGAAGTATTGGTGAGGAAAAAACATATCAAGCATTTTTAGCAAGGAGGAAAACAACATGAATACGAAAGTTAGGGAGTTGAACAAGCTGCATTTGCCTGTTGTGAGGATTAATCACGACCTGGACAAGTACGCGGAAAAGGTTCTGTTTCCGCAAAAGCTTGAGGAGGCGAACCGGGTTTTGCGGGAGGTTGGCCTTCCCGTGAGGAAGAAGTAGGGCCTTAGGGCGGGTGATAAAAAAGCGTGCAAGTCTTTTGGCGGACTTGCACGCTTTTTTGTGCGGGTGGATGGGCGGCGGGGGCGGGGGCTATGCGATGGCTTTGTCGGCGCTGCGCTTGATGTTGCTGCGGAACTCGGTGGCGCTTTGCCCGGTCATCGACTTGAAGAATCGCGAGAAGTGGGATATTTCGTCGAATCCGAGTGCGGCCGAGATTTCTTTGGGCGACTTTGAGGTGTAGAACAGCAGGCGCTCGGCCTCGGCGATGATGCGGTTGTGAATGATTTTGATGGCCGAGGGCTGCCGGTAGTAGGTGAGGATGTTGGCGAGGGTTTGCGGTGATTTGTTGAGCATGTCGGCATAGTCCTGCACTTGCTTTTTCTCGCGGAAGTGCTCGTCGACGAGCGAGTGGAACTTGCGCATGACTTCGAAGCGGCTGCTGTTTTGGGGTCGTACTCCGAGCTTGTTGCGTGCCATGCGGCAGCATAGGATGAGGGCTCGCTTGAGGATGAGCCTCAGCATCTCGTCTTGCATGGAGTCGCGGTAGTTCATTTCTTCGGAGAAGACGTCTTTGAGGCGTCGGAGCTTGAATGCATCGTCGTCGGTTGGAATCCGGAAGCTGACGATGTTGAGCGAGCCGTTGAAGAGCAATCCGTTGCAGAGTACTTCGTCGTCGTGCTCTATGATATGGAAGAAGCGGCTGTTGAACATGATGGTGCCGTATATTCCATTTACTTTTTTGACTTCGAGGTGATGCAGATAGGAGAGCGAAACGACTTCGCCGGCGCTAAACACGAATCGCTCGTGGTTGATTATAAGCTCAATCTCGCCTTCTTCCACCCAGATTATTTTGTACAAAGTTTTGTCGCGCAGAATGTCGTCTGCTTCGTCGAGACAGTCGCACATCAGCAGCCGGCTCTTCAACTTATTGTTGTCATAAACATATCTCATACCTGAAAATATTTTTTATTCATTATAAAAGTAGTATTTTATTTTATTTCACCCAAAAAACTTTGTCGTATATTTGCCGTCCACAAATGACCGAATGTAAAACATTATCACTATATGAATCTCTCATTTAAAACTATTGAAACCTCGGATAAAGCGATCATTACTTCCTATACCTTTAATAGTCCCCTCCGTAATTGCGATTTTTCTTTTGCCAACATGTGCAGTTGGCACTTTTTATATAGGAGCGAATATGCTGAAGTCGACGGCTTCCTGCTGATTCGCTTCCGCTCCGACAACGACGGCAGCTACGTTTACATGTTCCCCGTCGGCAGTGGCGATATACGCCCGGTAATATCGCTGCTCGAAGAGGATTCGCTGCGATACGGGCGTCCGCTTCGCATCCTGGGCGTCACGCAGGCGTCGAAGGCTGTACTGGACGAGACTTTTCCCGGCGGCTTCAGCTTTGAGTCCGACCCCAGCTATTTCGACTACATCTATCGCCGGGACGAGCTGGTGAACCTGAGCGGGAAGAAGCTCCAGCCCAAGCGCAACCACATCAATCGCTTCCGGAAGCAGTACAGCTATCAGTACCTCGACATCACGGCCGAGCTTGTGCCCGAATGTCTGCGCCTGGAATCGCAATGGTACGATGCGAACCGCGTAAGCGACTATCAGCGGGCGCTCCAGTACGAGCGGCGCTCCATGACGTTCGCCCTGCTCCATGCCGAGGAGATAGGCCTTGCCGGCGGAGCCATCTGTGTCGAGGGGCAGATCGTTGCCTTCTCATTCGGCGCTCCCATCAATGCGGACACCTTCGGAGTGCATGTGGAGAAGGCCGACGTTAGCTTCGACGGTTCATACAGCCTGATCAACCGGGAGTTTGCCGCACACATTCCGCCTGAGTTCATCTACATCAATCGCGAAGAGGATCTGGGCATTCCCGGCCTCCGGCAGGCCAAGCAATCGTATCAGCCGACGATTCTGCTCGAAAAGTACAGGGCCATCCGAATATAGCGCTGAGCCTTGCCGCCTTCGGCTACGATAGCCTTCCGAATCTCAATGACTCAAAGATGACATAGCATTAGCTAAGCTTTTTATACTTTTGCCCCGGGTCCGGCAAGGGCATTTTGGACGACAATAGAAATAATACTAAATATAAATTTCATGAGAATATGTTTGTAATCATACCATTTGTTTTTGTTGCGGGAATAGTGTGCATCGCTATGGAGGACAAACTGCATGTTAACAAGGCGGCCATAGCTCTGGTGATGGCCATAGTGCTTTGGATGCTGCTGATGTTCGACGCTTACAACATCTTTGTGAGCCGCGGCAGCGAGATTTTCTCCAATTTCCTGGCAACGAATCCCGATATGTTCGGGCTTTCTCACCGCGAGCAGTTTATACAGTTCATCTCGAACCGGGCTATCATTTATAATCTTGGGAGCGTCACCGAAACGCTCTTTTTCGTGATGAGCGCCATGCTGATTGTCGATTTGGTGGACAAGCACGGAGGCTTCCTGCCCGTAACCGAGTTTATTGCCACCACCAACAAGCGCAAGCTCCTGTGGATGATCTGCATCACGGCCTTCCTGTTCGCTCCGCTGCTCGACAATATGGCGGCGGCGATAGTGGTGATGGCTGTGCTCCGCAAGCTGGTTATAGACCGCGGCGACAGGCTCAAGTATGCCTGCATGATAGTGATAGCGGCCAATGCCGGAGGATCGTTCTCGCCCATTGGCGACGTCACCACCATACTGCTATGGGTTGGCAAGAACACCACGCCCGTCCACCAGATTACCCACATCTTCCTGCCGGCCCTGACCTGCATGCTGGTGCCGCTCATAATAGGCACCTTCGTGCTGTTCCGCAAGGGCGAAACCCTCAGGGAGGCCAACTACGACGAGCGGGTGGTCGACGAATTTATTCCGACAATTCCCTCCCAGGCGCGGCTCACCATACTGCTGATAGGAGTGCTGTCGCTGGCGCTGGTTCCAGTATTCCAGGGCCTGACGAACCTTCCGCCATTCCTCGGCGTACTCTTCGGGCTTGCCGTATTATGGTTTTACACCGATATTATGTACAGCCGCATGCGCCACCTTCGCGAATCGCGCAAGATGCGCGTCATCACTCTGCTGCCTAATGTGGATTTGGCTACTATCTTCTTCTTCCTCGGAATACTGATGAGCGTAGGCGCCTTGGAGACTTCCGGGCACCTGGCCCTCATGTCCGGCTTTCTCGATCGCTACATTCATCAGCCTTACCTGATAAGCTTTGTGATAGGGCTGCTGTCGTCCGGCGTCGACAACGTCGCCCTCGTTGCAGCCACCATGGGAATGTATCCCATACAGGCCGGCGCGGAGCTATCGGAGTACGCGCAATACTTCGTTGCCGACGGCGGCTTCTGGACCTTCCTCACCTATTGCGGCGTAACCGGCGGCAGCCTCCTTATCATAGGCTCGGCCACGGGAGTGATTGTGATGGGCATGGAGAAGGTGGAGTTTACATACTACGTCAAGCGCTTCTCGCTGCTGGCTCTTGCCGGCTACGTAAGCGGAGGCATTGTATACCTGCTGATACATTAGCGCCCGGAAAGCTATTCCTCCTTCGGGCTTTATGCATCAAAAAAGCTATGTCAAAAGCCCTTCACGCTCGAACAATGGGTCATTCCCGCGAAGGCGGGAATCTCCTTGCAAGAAGACGGGACGATTGCATAATCCTTAGACACAAAGGGCTTATACAATCGTCCCAACTATCGTTCGGGAGATTCCCGCCTTCGCG
>JAITGS010000085.1 GCA_031280435.1 Tannerellaceae bacterium
ATTTACCCCCTTAGTAGGGTTTCGACAGAGATAAAGGTGGAATATTGGAGGGGCCGAATGTGTCAAAAGGAATTTCCGCCTGAAAAATATGTCATTCCCGCGGAGGCGGGAATCTCCGAGCGATAGTTGGGACGATTGTATAATCCCGTTGTGTCTAAGGATTATGCAAGCGTAACCGTTTTTCGATCGGAGATTCCCGCCTTCGCGGGAATGACCTGCTTTGCGAGCGCAACCTCCTTTTTGACACAGCCACCTCCGGCGTCCGGACAGGAATCCTGGAGGCGGATATTCGTGTATCCGGCCTCCCGACAGGAATTTGGAGGCGGATATTCGTGTATCCGGCGTCCGGTCTGGAATCCTGGAGGCGGATACACGTGTATCCGGCCTCCGGTCTGGAGATTTGGAGGCGGATACTCAGGTATCCGGAGGAGAAATTACAGCTGCCTCAATATTTCTCCCAGGAAAAGGCCTTGACGCACCTTGGCGCCGGCCTCGGCAACGCGGGCGGCATAGTCGCCATACATTTCGGGAGTGACCTGCGAGAGGAGGGCGGGGATTTCGCTGAGGCTATCGACCGCAATGCCCAGGCCGTTGGCCGATACGAAGTCGTGAAGCGCAGAGCGGCGCCATACGATGAGGGGCTTTTCGGCCGCAAGGTATAGCGAGAGCTTGTGCGGAGCATTATATATAAGGTAGGGATCGCAGTCGTCGGCAGTGGCGCCGTCCCACACTAAGCCCCAGGCGCCCTTGATTGCCGAAATATCGTCGGGGCTGAAGGAGCCTTCGTAGCTCAGGCGCGGATGGCCGGCGGGGATGGCGGGGCATGCGGAGCCGTACAGATAGATGCTGACGTTATGGGACGAGGCCTCGACTATGAAGCCGGGCAGGAAGGCCGACTTGATAAGGTTGCCGGCAAATACCACCGAGCGTATGTCGGGCTCGCGATAGAACTCGCGGGCGTCGGACAGGTAGTCGAACAGGGTCAGGACGCGCATGGGAGCCCTTACGCCCCGGCGATGCAGCTCGTCGGCCATGGCGCGGGTGTGAACAATGAGCTCGTCGGCCGAATTATAGAGGGCGATTTCGCCCGCCGCATCTGTGCCGTAGCGCAGGAAGGAGATGTCGTGAACGAGCAGCACAATCCGTCGGCCCCGCTTCCTTAAGCTGCGAACTATGCGCGCAACCATGCGCGAGCCTGTGAGCTGAACGTGCACCTCGTCGCTCGCCCTGAAGCGGAAGGCGAGGCAGCCTACGTATATCCACCGTATTATCTTCCCCACTCCGAGGCGGTCGAGCCATGCAAGGCTGGGCAGGCGGATGATGCGGAAGCCGTTGCAGCGGTAAATCTCGTCGGCATCGCCGGGAGCTTTGAAGCCCGCGTTGCGGCGGCTTTTGTAAAGGTCGCCCCAGGTATTGATTGCGTATTTACTCATATTGCCCCGTGTGCCTGCATGGCGCTTTCAATCACCTTGTCCATGTCGTAGTATTTGTATTCGGCCAGCCTTCCGCCGAAGATGACCCTGGGCTCGCGCAGGGCAAGCTCGCGATACCGGCGGTAGAGCGCGTTGTTTTTCTCGTCGTTGACGGGGTAGAAGGCCTCGGCGCCTTCGGCCCATTCGGAGGAATATTCGCGGGAGATGATGCTGTGCGGCTGGGTTCCGAACTCGAAGTGCTTGTGCTCTATGATGCGTGTGTAGGGCACCTCGGCCGAGGTATAGTTCACGATAGCGTTGCCCTGGTAATTGTCCGTGTCGAGGGTCTCGGTCTCAAATCGCACGCTGCGATATTCGAGGCGTCCGAAGCGATAGCCGTAGTATTCGTCGATTTTGCCCGTGAAGACAATCCGCTCGGCAAGGCCTTCGAAGTAGGGCCGGTTCTCGAAAAAGTCCGTGTTGCACCTGCACTCTATCCCGCTGAGCAGCGCGTCGGTCAGGCGGTTGTAGCCACCTGTGGGTACGCCCTGGAAGAGGTCGTTGAAGTAATTGTTGTCGAAGGTGAACCTCACGGGCAGCCTACGGATGATGAAGGCCGGCAGCTCGCAGCACTTTCGCCCCCATTGCTTCTCGGTATATTCCTTGATAAGAATCTCGTAGATGTCGCGCCCCACGAGGCATACGGCCTGCTCCTCCAGGTTACGGGGCTCCGTTATGCCGGCCTCCCTCCGTTGCTCCTCGATTTTGGCCCGCGCCTCGGCCGGCGTCTTCACTCCCCAAAGGGCATGGAAGGTATTCATGTTGAACGGAAGGTTGAAGAGCCGCCCCTTATATACGGCAACAGGCTGGTTGGTGTAGCGGTTGAACTCCACGAGCGAGCTCACGAAATCCCATACGCTGCGGTTGGAGGTATGGAAGATGTGAGGCCCGTAGGTGTGCACGTTGATGCCCTCCGTTTCGCGGCAATATATGTTGCCGCCGGAGTGAGGCCGTTTGTCTATAACGAGGCAGCTTTTGCCGCAGTCGTGCGCTTGCCGGGCGAAAGTGATGCCGAAGAGGCCGGAGCCAACGATAAGATAGTCGTACATATATGATTGTAAATTATAATTTATGAAATCAAAAGTAATGAATCTGCGGCTTTGCAACAATCAGGCCATGCGGGTTAGGGCAAAAAGCATTTCCGCCGGCCCATGGCCTTGTTCCCAACAGTAAATCACGAGCAAAAAACAGTGCTTGCGTAACAGACCGGGCCCCAAAACTCCACTGTGGAAATTAGCCCTTCAACATTTCCGCCGGCTCCGCAAATGCGGAGACCTCCCCGCTGACAGCAGGAAGCTTTCCGCAAATGCGGAGAGCTCCGCGCTGACAACGGGGCAATCTCCACAACGGGGGAGAGCTCCCTGCTGACAGCGGGGCAATCTCCACAGTGGTGGAGAGCTTCCCGCTGACAACGGGGCCGTCTCCGCAACGGTGGAAAGCTTCCCGTCGGCAGCGGCCGTTTCCGCAAATGCGGAGAGCTCCGCAGGAGCTGTGTAAAAATTAATTCACGCCTTCGCGGGAATGACCCATTGTTCGAGCGTGAAGGGCTTTTGAAGGCATTGCCTGCAAGGCCCGTGCGTGTGTAGAGACGCGATGCATCGCGTCTCTACACACGCACGGCCCCGAACATCGCCATCGCCCAAACAGGGGTCCCGTAGGGGTCGAATATTTTCGACCCGAATAAAACCGTCGGCCATGCCCCACCCCCGTAGAGACGCCCAATTTGGGCGTCTCTACATACACACCCCCAAAAAATTCGGGTCGAATATTTTCGACCCCTACGGGTCTCCTATATTAAAGAAAGCATAGTGCGCAATTTGCCGCAGAGTTCCAGCCATTCGCTTTGCAGGTCGGAGGCGGGCATCAGTCCGCTGCCGGCGTAGAGCGTAAGGCTGTGGGGAGCGATTTTCATGCAGCGCAGATTGACGCACAGGGTGCTGCGTCCTTCGGGATTCAGCCGGCCGACGAAGCCGGTGTAGCAGTCCCGGTCGTAGCCTTCCGAGCGTAGTATAGCCTCTTGAGCTTCGAGCGGAGGCAGGCCTGCCACGGCCGGCGTTGGATGCAGAGCCCGAAGGATGCTGCCCGATCGCTGCGCGTCGGGGAGGGCGAAGGCGAAGTCCGTGCAGAGGTGCATCAGCCCCGAACCGGCCTCCACCGCCCTGGGCCCATCTTCCTCAGCCTCTATTCCGAGCGAAGCGAGCCGGCTGCGGATATATTCAACCACGAGCTGCTGTTCCTCGGAGTTCTTTTCGTTGGCCAGCGATGCGGCATCAGTAGCCGTGCCGGCCAGCGCCATAGTTCTCCAGTTGCGTCCTTCGCCTGCCAGCAGTATTTCGGGCGTGCATCCCATCCAGCATCCCGTCGCCTGCGTGCGGCACAGATATACGAAGGCCCGCGGATAGAGCCGGCAAGCCAGCAGAAAAGCGTCGGCTGCGGGATAATCCGTGCACCTGTACTCGAAGCTGCGCGACAAAACGATTTTGTGCAGATGCCGGCTGCGCAACAGCTGCATCACACTGTCGAACCGTTCCGCATAATCCGCAGGAGCCTCGGTTGGCGGAGCCTCAAACGCATGCGGAAACAGTGACAGGTCGGGCTCCGTCTGCATAGCCTCGAAGCTTTCGCAGATGCCTTCTTCCAGCAATACGCCGGGATGACGGGCTGTTGAGAAGGGATATATAACGAAGCCCTTCCTTCCGTTCAGTACTTCCATATTATTATATGTGTATGTGCGGGCGGAATGTAGCAGGGCGGCCTTGCTCTCGTTGGGCAGGCGCCAGGCTGCAAAGTCGCAGCCCTCGTCCCAGAGCCGGTGCAGTGTGGGCTCCGGCATCAGTGTTTCTTGAGTATGCTGTTGACAACGCGAACGGTGGATACGAGCTTGTCGGTTGAGGTAAAGACATCGACGTTCCACACATGCGAGGAGCGCCCCTTGTGCATAATCTCGGCGACGGCCCTCACCGTATCGCCTTCGCGTGCGGACGATACATGATTGCCGCTGACCTGCATGCCTACCATGGTTTCGTCGGGCCGGCACAGGATCATCGAACCGAATCCGGCTACGGTTTCGGCCAGGGCCAGCGTTGCTCCGCCGTGCAGTATGCCGAAAGGCTGTCGGGTTCGGCGGTCGACGGGCATTGTTGCCTCTACTCTCCCTTCTGCGGCATAAGTATACTGAATGCCCAGGTTGCCGGTCAGCGAATGGCGTGAACGGAGGTTCATCTCCTCCAGTGGAATATCCGCCGGGTGTATGCCTGCGATGATATGCTCTTCGATGGCCAGCGCCACTCCGTGGTCGTTGTTCGAGGCGGTGGTATAGTCGGCGCAGAGCTTGACGGCTTCGTCGGCATTTCCCATAGCCACGCCGAGGCCTGCCATTTGTATCATGCCTATGTCGCACACGCCGTTGCCCATGGCTATCGTTTGCTCCGGCGATATTTGGAGCTTGCTCATCAGCACGCCCAGCGTATCGGCTTTGTTGACCGACGGCGGCACTATCTCGAGGAAGTAGGGCTCGGAGCGGAACACGTCGAGCGAGCCTCCGAGGCGCTGCTTGAGTTTGTTCTCCAGCGCCGCCAGAGCGTCGTGGTCGGGGCTTGTCATCATGCACTTGCAGGGGCTGAAGTCTATGGCGGCAAAGTTCTCGACCTGCACTGTGCGCATGTTGTTCCGCGCCGCCTCTTCTCTGACCCTCTCGTCCGAGGCATCGGTAGCGAAGATGGTATCGCCGTGGTAGGTGAGTATGCTAAAGCCGTTTTTCCGGGCGACGCTCTCGGTGTAGGGCAGGGACTGCGGGTCGATGCGGCGCTCGAAGAGCAGCTCGCCTGTTTGCATGTTGATAATTTGTCCGCCGTTGTACGACATGATGAAGCCGCCGTATTTGTCGAGCTCCAGCCTGCATGCAAGCGGCCTGAGCCCGTGCGTTGACCTTCCCGAAGCCAGCACTATCGCTATGCCCATCTGCTGGACGAGCAGCAGCGACGATAGCGTTGGCGGCGTAATCTCACGATTGTCGTTCAGCAATGTGCCGTCGACGTCTAAAACCAAAAGCCTGTATTTAATCATCTTCTCGAATTATAAATTATGAAATTAAAAGTAATGAATCTGCGGCGCCTCCCGCCTGTTGCTCTATACTGCGATACTAAAGGTTGAGCGACTTGTTGCGCGGGTATCTAATGCTGTAACTCACCGTATAGGTCTTGGTTTCGGCGGCTTTGAGGCTATCTTCCCAAACGAGTATGCCTCTTTCGGCCAGGGCGATGCCGTTCTCATGGCTGAGCGTGGGCTTAGTCGTTTCCTTCAGCAGCTCTACCTTGATGGCGTTGTCGCCCGAAACGGGATACTGGTCCTTGACCACCATTTTAATGTCGCTGTTGCGTCCGTTCCGCACCGTGATTCTATAGGTGAAAACCTGCTCTATTTCCGAGCCGAGAAGCTTGCGGCTGCTGAAGGCCTGCACCTTTTCGCGCTTCACCGCTACGCGATTGTCGGTTCCGAGAGCCAGCGACAGTGAGGGCTCCGTGGAGCTGATGTTGATAAGGATTTCGCCAACGTAGGAGCCTTCGTAGGTGATGCTCGCCTTGCCGCTCAGGAGGTTCAGCTTCTCCGGGTTGAGGATATCGGCCATGAGGTAGGTGGCTGCGTCCATCTTGGGGATGCTGTAATAGCGATAGGTGGCGTTCAGCTCCTGCGTTGTGAGGTCAACCGACTGCTCCTTGCCGTTGCCCGGAATGGAATAGGGGAGGTCGATGGCAAAGGACAGGTTGAGGTCGTTGTCGGCCGCCTTCACGTAGTAATCCAGCGTTGGCGTAACCGGAGGAGCCGCATCGGCCGACCTTATCGGCGTGGTAATCACAACCTCTTCCAAGGCCTCGTATTGCACCGCCTCTCGACGCTTGCCATAGCCCATCACAAGCTCCTCCGCAAAGTTGAGGAACCAGGTCGACAGCGAAGGAGCCGTCCGGCCGCGGCTTGGCTGTGCGGACGAGAGCGTGAGCCTCACCTTCTCCCAGTCGATTCCGCTTATTTGCTGCAGCCGTGCCTTAAAGATGAGCTTTACGGGTCGGTCGGCCGCTTCAATGTTCAGGTCGTAGTAGGGCGTCCAGCCGGCGGCGCTTGTGTAGTAGCTCACCGTGATGACGCTGTTCGCAGGCTGCGGCGCCTCGAGGCGGATCTTCAGCAGGCCCGATTCCTTGCGGTTCTTGAGCGACTCCTGGTTGAGCTGGGCCGTGAGGCGCTGTATGAGCTGCGTGAGCTCCGCCTCCTTTTCCTTCAGCGTCGAGGCGGTGGTGATGAGCTCCGTCGATTTGCTTTTGTAGTAGTCCATAGTCTTCACTAAGTCGTCGAAGGGCATGCCCTTGTCGGAGCCCGAAACATTTTTGGTTGTCCCGCTGTTGAGCAAGGCTATCAGTTGCTCGTTGATTTTCGCCTCGGTCTGCACCTTCTGCAAGCTTTTCCGGCAGAGGTCTATCGAGTCCTGCAACCTTTGTGCAGTGGGGCTAAGGGGTTTGTCGGCAAGGTAGTTCGGCGAGAACTCATAGGCCGAGATGATAGCTCCGCCCGTCATCTTTATCTTCAGGCTGTTCCGGTCGACCTTAGGGCTCAGGCCCTCAATCCATATCTCGTTCTCGCCTTTGGAGAGTGCGGCCGAAGCCGAGTGGGTCATCTCCGCTCCCTCGAAAAACATTACGACCTCCTTCAAGGCTCCGTTCACAATCCGTTCCTTTTGCTGCGCTTCGGCCGGCATGAGGCAAAGCGCGCAAGTCATCAGTAAATACAATTTCTTTCTGTTCATTTTCTTATACTCTATTTGATTGACGCAATTCCAATTTCCGCAAAGATATAAAAATAGCGAAGCGGCGAACAGGCTCTGTGCCGCAAGAGGGGACAGTCCCTTAGATGCAACAAAAAACCCCCGATTCACATCGGAGGCTTTTCCTCTCTTTTCATAAAAACTGCTATTTGAAAAAATTCTGTGTGTGTGAAATATATTGCGTTAAGGAACTGGGTATGCTTTTATGGCAGTGGATTCCGTATCAGGTCTCTCACTGTATCTCTTGTCGAAACCACGATTGTGTCATGCCGTATATTGCCGTTATTCAGCAGCAGGTCTACAACGAGCTTGTAAGAAGCTGTGTCGACACTTGCCGGCGAAGTAGCCGGCGGAGTTGTACCGGACGGAACATAGTTGAACTTGAAGCTCTTCTTATCCGCGAGTATAGTTACAAGCGACGGTACATTATGTGCGAGGTTGATGGTGTCCCTTATTAAGTAATCGAACACGTACTCGCTGTTCCCTAAGGCGAAGCTAATGGCGGTCGACGTAGAGTCGGCTGTGAAATATCTGTATCGCGTGTCGCCGAAGTATTTATCCGCACTTGTCGCCGGGCTCTTGCCTCCGAGGGTTTGCACCGGGGTGGCGGGTATTGCAGGCGACTGGGCCTCTATGGGATAGCTGGCTATGGAGCGCTCTTTGTTGTCGTTCACGAGGAAATAATGTATGTTTCCAAGCGTTGGCGTCGAGGGCGCAACGGTCACGTAGTTCATCTTTGAATAATAGAGCGTATCGTAATAGACTTTCGTCAGCAGCTTGTTGTCCGTAATCTTTATAGGATTCTCGACGTCGAAATATGGGATTGTGTTTCGCTTGGAGTCCTGCAAGCTCATCCGCGGCGAGGGAATCTCCTTATTTGAGGCAAAAACCACCACGAGTGTCGAATCGGGAAGCCCGAGTGTTATCAGCGTATCCTGTGTGATCTCTTTAGTACCCCCCCATGCGGCTATTGCAGGAGTGTGAGTAATCTGCCAATATTTGAAGGACAGATAGTCGAGCATCCTGATGGCATCGCCCGTCATTTCCCCGTATCCTTTGAAGCTGATGATAATAGGATCTTCGACAAAGAACGGCAGCTTAACCGTTTCGTAAACAATCTGCGGAGGGTTATATGTTACCGAATCAACCGAGGGAACATTCAGCTCTACATATCCTTCCTCCGTATTGGAAACAATGAATGGCGCCATATTGGCCGGTATCTTCGTGATAACTTCGTGATAAGTGGAATCGATGTTGCTCCATTCGTACAGTATCCAGAATTCGTCGGCGCTGATCTTGGGCGAGGGAGCTGCCTGCCCGTCTTTGCCGGGCGAACCGTCCTGACCGTCGTTAGGCACGGCGCGGAAGCCGGAATCCATATATCCGCCGGTGGCCGTTGAGTATCTCCACATGCCGTATTCGTCAATAATCCACGACGTGCCGTTCTCGCCTCGCTGACCGTTAATGCCGCTTGTAATATCGTAGTAAGACGTGTCGTCGAATGTCACGCGAAAGCCTCTCTCAATCGGCGTTACGGACTGAATAAACTTCTTGGATTCCAGCTTGGCTTTGAGCGAATCCAGGCGGCTTTCCAGCGTTACCAACTTATCGTTGATGAAATCAAGCTCCGGCCCGTAGCACGACGAAAGGACTAATGATAGCGTCATGCACAGCAGGAATCCGTAGAGCCCGAGCTTTGTTTTGTCTCCTCTTGTGTTCATTTTTTTGCTTAGTTTTATGTTTGATTTGTAATAGTCAATTTAATAATCGGCTGAGTCATCTTAATCTTTTTAATTGTTTGCAATTTGTCCATCTCTGTTAGATTTCGGCGGCTAAGGTATTTGCTTTTTTTTGTGATAAGGACATTTTGAGCGGTGCTTTTATGAACAAGTTATTGACAAGAGGAGGATTAGATACTAACAAAAAAAATCAGACAGTTCCTAACTATCTGATTTTTTACTCTGTCGGGGTGGCGGGATTCGAACTCGCGACCCCCTGCTCCCAAAGCAGGTGCGCTAACCGGACTGCGCTACACCCCGAGATTGCGGGTGCAAAGATATACCTTTAGTCGAAACCGGCAATAGGCTGCGAAAAAATATTTAGAGGGAAAGAATAGCAAAAGACTTCTATCTTTGCAGCAAATAATCTTAAAATTTATGACCATACAACAACTCGAATACGTACTCGCCGTAGATTCTTACAGACATTTCGCCAAAGCTGCCGAACATTGCGGCGTAACGCAGCCAACGCTAAGCATGATGATTCAGAAGCTCGAGAAAGAGCTGGGACTGAAAATCTTTCAACGCAACATACAACCCGTCAAACCAACGCCGGCCGGCGAAAAGCTCATCGAGCAGGCCCGCCGGGTAGTGCATCAGGCCTCCATGATTAAGGATATAGTGAAAGAAGCTACCGGATCGGCCAAAGGCATCTTCCGCCTCGCCGTGCTGCCGACCATTGCCCCCTACCTGCTGCCGCGATTCCTTTGCAAGCTTGTCGACAGGCACAAGGAGCTCGACATACACATCCTCGAGATGCAAACCACGCCCGGCATAGCCGCCCTCATCGCCGGCGACATCGACGCGGCGCTCATAGCATCGCAGCCTGTTGAAAAAGAACTTCAGGGCACAACCTTATTTTATGAACAGTTCATGGGATACGTCTCGCGCAACGAAGCCATCTTCAAGAGCGAGCTCATGCGCTCCTACGACGTTAGCGACGAGCGCATCTGGCTGCTCGACGAGGGCCACTGCTTCCGCGACCAGCTCATGCGCTTCTGCCAGATGGAAAAGGCCAGGATGCGCCAGGCCGCCTATCGCCTCGGAAGCCTCGACACCTTCATGCGCATGGTGGAGAACGGACACGGACTCACCTTCATCCCCGAACTGGCCGTCAGCCAACTGAGCAGCGCCCAAAAGGAGCTCGTGCGACCCTTCGGCATCCCAAAGCCTACGCGCGAAATTGTGTGGGTGACGCGAACCGACTTCATCCGCCATGCAATTGCCGATCTTATAATTAAAAGCATCAGGGCTGCCGTCCCCGACGAGATGCACTCGCTCCAGTCATACGAAAAAATCGTGTGACCCGCTTGCAGAGCAGGTTTGCATAGCCGCAGGCATAGAAATCCGGAGGCTCCTTTTTCATCGAGGAGCCTCCGGAATTTTTTTTTGGCGCCTTCCCGACGAAAAAATTCCGCCGGAGAAAAAATTTGGCGCCATCCCGACAAAAAGATTCCGCCGGAGAAAAAATTTGGCGCCTTCCCGATGAAAAGGAGCCTCCCCTCAAAAAAAAATGCCGCCTCCGGAACAGTTCGGAGGCGCCGTGAAAAAAAAATTGGCGCCTCCGGAACAGTTTGGAGGCGCCGTGAAAAAAATTTGGCGCCTCCGGAACGAAACAAAAATCATCATTTCCCCCGCTGTCCTTCCCTCAAATCCTTTTTATCGCGGCTGATTATCTCCTGAATAACAAGGCCGGCAAGGCTGAATCCGAAGATGGCGGTGATGTGCGCCAGCGTGCCGTTGATTTGCGCCTTCATGCTGCACCATTCATGATTCACCAGATTGGGGTCGCCCGGGCCGGCGAGGCTTCGGGGGCAGAGGCATCGCTCGGTGCCGCAGGAGGAGTTGGCGCCCCTGTTGGCGAGTAGCTCGTCGCTGTATACGCAGAGGAACTTGCGCAGGGGAGGATCGGAGCGGCGGAACTTGCGTCGGAGGGCGGCGGCCAGCGGGCATCCCTTCACGCTCCAGAACTCGGCCACCTTTATCCTTGTGGCGTCGGCCTTGAGGGCGGCTCCCATGGATGAGAAAAAGGCGGCGGGCGTGGCGGTGGCATTGCGAATCAGCAGCGCTTTGCAGGCGAGGCTGTCGATGGCGTCGATGATGCAGTCGTAGGTTGAGAGGGCGAAGCTGCCGGCCGTTTCGCTGTCGTATATCTTTTGCAGGGCGATGATGTCGGCTCGCGGATTGATGTCGAGAAGCCGCTGCCTGAGGGCTTCCACCTTCACCTGCCCTACGGTTTGCGTGGTGGCCATGAGCTGGCGGTTTATGTTGGTGACGCAGATGCGGTCGGAGTCGACAATGGTGAGCCGGCGTATCCCGGTGCGCACAAGGCTCTCGGCGCACCAGCTTCCTACGCCGCCTGCTCCGAAGATTATGACCTGCGCCTCGGCTATCCTCTTCATGCACGAGGGGCCGAGGAGGAGTTCGGTTCGATGGAACAATCCTGTTTCTATTCCCATAGCTATATATATAAGGTATAAAAAAGAAGCAACCCGTATGTCTTGCGGATTGCTTCTGTTGATTTCAGCCCTTGCGGAGGCCTCCGGGCTTCGAGGGCTCCAAGAAGCTTCTAATAATTAGATTTTTCAAGGTTTGCGACGGAGGCAAAAGCGAAGTGTACTTTAGTACATGAGCTTTTTGCCGACCGAGCAATAACGCAGAAAAAGCAATTAGTAGGAGCTTCTTATAGGACTTGGAGTTCTTTCAGTACCGAATTTGTTGTCCGCACGGCAGCTGCGCTTTCTTCAAAGAGCTGCTTCTCGCGGTCGTTGAGCTGGAGCTCAACTATCTGCTCTATGCCGTTGCGTCCGAGGATTACCGGTACGCCTATGCATATATCCGACATGCCGTATTCTCCTTCGAGGACTACGGAGCAGGGCAGCATTTTCTTCTGGTTGCGGATGACGGATGCGGCAACGTAAGCTCCGGCTGCTCCGGGTGCATACCATGCCGAGGTGCCGAGCAGTCCGGTGAGGGTTGCTCCGCCCACCATGGTTGCCTTCACTACCTCGTTCATCTTCTCTTCGCGAAGGAGTGTTGAGCAGGGAATGCCTTTGTAGGTGGCCAGGCGTGAGAGGGGAATCATGGTTGTATCGCCGTGTCCGCCTATCACCATGCCTTCCACTTCGTTGGCGTTGCATTGCAGGGCCTGCGAGAGATAGAACTTGAAGCGCGAGCTGTCCAGGGCGCCTCCCATTCCTATCACGCGGTTGCGCGGAAGGCCCAGGATTTTGCCGGCAAGGTAGGTCATGGTATCCATAGGATTGGAGATGACGATCAGGATTGCGTCGGGCGAGTACTTCAGGGCGCTTTCGGCTACGGTCTTGACTATGCCGGCATTCACTTCGATGAGCTCTTCCCGAGTCATGCCCGGCTTGCGCGGTATCCCTGAGGTGATGATGATTATATCGGAGCCGGCCGTGGCCGCATAGTCGTTTGTATATCCGGATACGACGGTATCGAATCCGAGTAACTGGGCTGTTTGCATCATGTCGATGGCCTTGCCTTCAGCCAGGCCGTTCTTCACGTCAAGCATTAATACTTCGTCGGCCGTTTCGTTAACGGCCAGCACATTTGCACATGTGGCGCCTACGTTGCCGGCGCCTACAACTGTTATTTTCGACATATATAAAAAAGTATTTAAGTGATTATAGTGGGATTATTTAGTTGCGACAAAGATATTGATTTATTCCACATACAGCACGAGGCCTTTAAGGTACTCGCCTTCGGGATGGTATATGTTGACCGGATGATCGGCCGGCTGCGCAAGCTGATGCAGTATCCTCACCCGTCGGCCTGCCTGCGCTGCGGCGCTGAATACGGTGAGGCGGAAAGCGTCGCGGCTTATCACCTGCGAGCAGGAGAAGGTGAACAGTATGCCTCCGGCCCGTATCTTGCCTATGGCCGCGGCATTGAGCTTGCGATAGCCCTGGAGGGCGTTCCGCACGGCGTCTTTGTGCTTGGCGAAGGCCGGAGGATCGAGCACTATAAGGTCGTAGAGCGCATCGGCCCGGTCGAGGTAGCGGAAGGCATCGTCGGCGAAGGTTTCATGACGGGCGTCGTCCGGAAAGTTCATCCCGACGTTGTGCGCTGCCTGGCTGAGGGCTTTGGCCGAGCTGTCCACCGAGTGCACCAGCCTTGCCCCGCCGCGCATGGCATAAACGGAGAAGGCGCCCGTGTAGCAGAACATGTTGAGCACGTTGCGGCCTTCGGCATAGCCTTCGAGCAGCGAGCGGTTGTCGCGCTGGTCAACGAAGAAGCCGGTCTTCTGCCCCTTTTGCCAGTCGACGCTGAAGCGCAGGCCGTTTTCGAGAGCCACGTCTTCCACCGTACTGCCGATGAGGAATCCGTCTTCGCCGCCGAGATTGGCCTTGTAGGGCAGCGTGGTTTCGGACTTGTAGTACACCGTATGCAGCTCGCTGCCCAGGGTCGATTGAATGGCTTCGGCTATGCTGTGGCGGGCATGGTGCATGCCGGCCGAATGTGCCTGAACGATGGCCGTATGCCCGTAGACGTCGACCACGAGCCCCGGCAATCCGTCGCCCTCGCCGTGAATCAGGCGGAAGGTGTTGCTGCCCTCGCGTCCGGCCAGTCCGAGAGCGAGGCGGATACGATAGGCCTGGCCTATGCGCATATCCCAGAAAGCCCGGTCGACAAGCGTCGGCTCAAAGGCCAGTATCCTAATCGTGATGCTGCCTATCTGATAATGACCAACGGCCAGGAATTTACCCGTCGAGCCGTATACTTCCACCACCTCGCCTTCCGAGGGATTACCCTCAATGCTACGGATGGCGCCCGAAAATATCCAGGGATGAAAGCGCATGAGCGATTCCTCCTTGCCGGGCTTCAATATGCATTTATTATATGTGATGATTGCCATTATTAAGATGAGTATATATTACGAGGCAAGCCCATGCGTCGAGCGCGGCATACTTGCGCTGAGCTTCGGTTAGCGACAGAGCCTCCCAGTTGGTGAGCCTCTGGCGCTTCGAAATCTTCTTGCCGAACAGAATGGCGTATATCTTCTGGAGGCTGGCGTCGCCTATGCCGAACTGGCCGACGTAGTTCTGCAAATCGAGAAAGCCTGCCAGCTCGGTTTCAACCCGCCGGCGTATGGCTCCGAAGTCGTCGCGAAGCGACAGGCCAACTTTTATGACCTCAGGGTCGGCAAGGAAATCAATGAGCGCTTCCGGCATCCCAATCTTGTTGAGCCTGAAGAGGTAGCAAATGTCCTGCGTGGCAATTTGCATCAGCGCAACGCCGTATCTGTTCCCTTTATGAAAGCTGGGACGGGTTTCCGTATCAAAGCCCACATGCGACTGCTGCCTCAGCGTCGATATGGCCGCGTCGACATCCTCAGGCTGGTCAACCACTATTATCCGCCCGGCAAACTCCTCCATAGGAAGGTTGGCAAGCTCGGCCTTAGTAATTTTCACGCTGTTCGTCATTATCCGTCTGTCTTATTCTGTTTCAGCCTCGTCGGTCGCATATCGCAGCGCATGCAGCGCCCTCAAAGAGTTCAGTAGCTTTTGGCCCCAATATTGTTCGAAATTGTCCTTGCACAAGGCCACTGCGCTACGCATAACCGCCTCGTTGCCCTCTCTGAAGAGCGCACACAGCGTGCCTGCATCCTGATAAACATCGGCCAGGTCTTCGGATATAAACACTGCAACAGGAGTATCGCTCAGGGGCATATCGGGATGGAAAGTCTCCAGGTAAGCATCGCTCTCGCCAAGGGCTTCGGCAATCCGTGTGCGAACCGCTTCGTACATATCCTCCGTGATGCACAGCTCGACGTACTCCTCATCTTCCTCCGAATCAATGGAGGGAAGCAGGGCAGCCTTCAGATACAGCATAGGAAGCAGCTTGGTTGTCTTGTCGACAAATGCCGCAGCATCGTCTGTCGTTACCGACTCCACCAGTGAGCAATATGCCAGAGCCGTTCTCACAAAATCTATTGTCTGAGGATTATAAAGAGGATTATCAGCAGATATGTCATTACTTATTTTGTTCATTGCCGCAAATATAATGATAATTTAATTAAAAGATTGGCACTTGCCGGTCAGCCTGCCGCATATCCCTTAATTCCGTGGCAACATTCGCCCCTTTTTTGGCAACCGATTTAGCCACTACCCCGGCCCCCCAATCCTCATTCCGAACAGAAATGAACGGCAAGTTAAGCCGCAGACAGTGTGGCGGAAAAACAGGAGGCTTGTATTGTATCCCCTAAAAAAAAATACTAAGGAAAAATACAGCCTGTTAGTTGCCTGGCGACCGTTCCGGCGAAACTCAAACGGTTTGAGTTACCCGGGAATTTTCCGGCGAAACTCAAACGATTTGGATTCCTCGGGAACAGGTTCCGGCGAAACTCAAACGATTTGGATTCCTCGGGAACAGGTTCCGGCGAAACTCAAACGATTTGGGTTCCTCGGGAACACGTTCCGGCGAAACTCAAACGATTTGAGTTGCTCGGGAACAGGTTCCGGCGAAACTCAAACGATTTGAGCTGCTCGGGAACAGGTTCCGGAGAAACTCAAACGATTTGGGTTCCTCGGGAAGACGTTCCGGCGAAACTCAAACGATTTGAGTCGCCCGGGAATTTTTCGGCGAAACTCAAACCGTTTGAGTCGCCCGTAAATTTTTCCGGTGCAATCCCGACATGTGAATTGCCTCGGGAACGGATTCCTGCAATAATGAAAAAATGTTGACGGCTTGCCCGGGGAAAATGCCGGGGAGCTTCAGGCGGTTGCATCTTCGCCTTCAATTGCACGTGGCTGGAGGATGCGTGAATCGGGAGGGACGTCGCGAGTGAGCCAGATATTACCGCCTATGATGGAGCCGCGGCCTATGGTGATGCGGCCCAGCACTGAGGTGTTCGAATAAATGGTTACGTTATCTTCTATGATAGGATGGCGAGGAATGTTGACGGGCAGGCCGCTCTCGTCGACGGCAAAGCTCTTGGCGCCGAGCGTTACGCCCTGATACAGCCTGACGTGATTGCCTATAACGGCGGTTTGCCCTATGACGACGCCGGTGCCGTGGTCTATGCTGAAGTATTCGCCTATGCGGGCTCCGGGATGTATGTCGATGCCGGTTTCGGTGTGGGCCTTCTCGGTTATCATGCGGGGAATGAGGGGTACGCCGAGCTCATACAGCACGTGGGCAACGCGATAGTGAAATATGGCGGTGACGGCCGGATAGCAGAATATCACCTCGGTGGCTCCGGTGGCGGCCGGGTCGCAGCGCACTATGGCGTCGACGTCGGTGGCAAGCAGGCGACGTACGTTTGGTATGCCGTCAATAAATTCGAGGGCTATCCGCGAGGCCTCTTCGCAGCAGTTGCCCTTGCCTGGGGATTCGAGGCAAAGGCTGCGGCGAATCTGCTCGACCAGCAGGTTATGTACGCTGAACAGATGCCCGAAGGCATAATGATTGACCAGGTCTACAAGGCCTTCTTTGGATGGCCCGAAGAATCCCGGGAAAAATATCCTCCGCATCAGCTGTATGATTTCGCATACGGCCGATACGGAGGGGGATGGCTTTTGATGAAGGGGGATATAGCCGTATTCGCTAACGGAAGGGTCGTTCAGCTTTTCAACCGTCTTCCGGATTTGTGCGAATATGTGCGAATTATCCTCCATCGGCTTTTAATTATCCCAGTCGGGGGAATATTTAATCAGTGATGTATAGGAGATACCGAGGCCTATGTATATAGCATTGTCGATGACAAACATGCAATGCTGATAGTTGCCGCGATTGGAAGCCGGGAGCTGCGATTTCCGCTCCCATGTCTTGAGGTCGATGTCGTACATCCAGATTGTTCCGGTATCGTCCACCATGAAGATAGCCCTTATGATTCTATCGCTCCTAAACATCTGGAAGGAAGTAACGGTGCGAATATGTCCGGCTTCTTCGGGCAGGGAGGTTTCTTCAATCCAGGTATTGCCGCTGTATTGTATAGACCACAGGCGCCGTTCGTATGATTCGCCGTCCGCGCCGGTGTATCCGAATCCTGCGTATAAAGTGTTCTGGTAGTTGATGGCAATTCCTTTTTGCATTCCGACGGGGAAGTTAGGCCTGCGTTCCCAACCTGTGTAGATAGTGTTGTATGCCCACACTTCGTTGCTCGCGGCGCCCATGCGGTTGCCACCTATGAAGTAGGCAAGGTCGAAAAAGGGCGCTCCGGCAGCGGAGTGAACAGGAGCGGGCCATAGCCCCGTTGCGGGAATGCTGTCCCACTGATTGTAGCCCATCATGTAGCGGTGCAGCCTGTTGGTGGATATATTGGTATTGTCAACGCCTCCAAAGACGTAGGCAACATCTTTTATCACTACGGCGGACTGCCATTTGCGAGGCGTGTCGGGGAAGGCGCCCATATTATCCCAGCGATCGCTTGCATTGTAGGCCCACAGTTCGTTGGTGAAGTTGGAGCCACGGTCGCCTCCGAGCAGGTATGCCATGTTGCCGGCTCCGTTGGTAAACGAAGTCAGCGAGTTCGGCAGTCGTGTGCTTCCCGGGAAGGGCGCTTGCGGGCTAAAGATATCCGGGGTTTTGAATGTTTCTTCTTTGCTGTATGTTATGAAATCGCTGCTGTTCCGCACGAAAGCTCTCACGTAGTAGGTTGCTTCTCCCCTTAGCTTTGTCATTCCGAGGCTGAATGGGCTGACGAAATCCGTTTCCATTTCCCGGTAGTTATCGGCTATGGTGGGCTCCGGATGTGTTGCCCAGCAGATTCCAACGTAGGATATGTCGACAATGCCTTTTTTGACGATGTCGTCAACTCTTGCCATTGCCATGCCTTTGTCGATGCTGAATATTGAGAGATTCCAGTCGTTTTCGGCTACGAAGGCGAACACCTCGCTGTATCCTATTCCGTATTCATTGATGGCGTAGGCTCTGGCATTGTATTTAACGCCGGTGATGAGGTTGGTGATTGCGCCTGTAAAGCCGGCGGAGTTATTCACGAGCTGATTGTCGTCTATGGTTGGTATGCGGGAAGAATCGGCCCAGCATATTCCTCGTGCGAGGACCTCCGACTCGCCGGCGGAGATTATTGTGGCGGAATATGATGCTTCGGTATGCTTTATCTCGAATACTTCGAGCTTGCCGAGCACGGGGCTTCCGTTGGTGGTTGTGAACGACTGAACCTCGCCTTTGTAAATGCCGTAGGTATTGGTAGCAAATGCCTGCACATAGTAGGTTGTTGTCATCTGAAGGCTGCCTATCCTCACCATCAGCGAATCGTTGCCCTGCGGTATTGCCTGGGCCAGCGATATTGTATCGGCATTGCTCATGTCGGTATTGTCTGCAAAGATGAGGCCTATGCGAACGATGGGCGCTTCGCCTTTTTCGCTCATGTGCAGGCCAACGTATGCCGAGCGCCCTCTGACGCTGTCGGTCTGAACTAAGGTTTGCACTTCGGGCAATCCGCTTTTGGTACGGACTTTCAGTTCGGCGCCCGTCCCGCGTCCTTCTTTGTTGCGTGCGTAGGGATATATAATATAATATGTGTTGGGTTCGAGACTGTCGATAGTTGCATTGATGTAGATCGGAGCCTTGTTGACTTCGACGTCTACCGGAATGCTCAAAGTGTCGGTTGTTCCTTCACGAACGATGAGGAATCCACATTCCTCCACCTTGGCTCCGTTCTGATTAGCAATGACGCTAAATACTTCGACCGAATGTGCAGTGATGAGGCCCAGCGAATCGCCCTTCATGCCCGGCGTTCCTCCGTTGATTATGAGCGTTGGCGATTCGGGCTCGTTGATGCAGCCGTGCAAACATGCCATGGCTGCAATAAGTAGAAATAATATAGTTCTTTTCATCTGGCTTTATGTTTTTTATCCTCCCTGGGCTTCCTGCCGCAATCGGAGCTTGCATTGGATTTATATATCATGTGGCCCATAACCTTAGCGTTCAGATCAGAAGAAGAATCCGAAGCCTGCGTTTACATCTATATAGGTAGCGTTCTGCCTGAATCCTCCGAAAATGCCGGCGGTGATGTACAGCTTACCGATTTCGATGATGCCGTCGAGCTCAACGGCTATGCCCTGCCCGGAGTAGTCGGCCACTTTGAAATAGCGCTTGTCGTTAATCACAATCTGATCGTCGGCATCGACTTCGATGTAGCGAAAGATCTTGTCCATCTTGAAGTATCCGGCTCCGGCCGACACCGATAGGAACTCATTGCAGCGCACAACAAGACCTGCGGTGATGGCAAGGGAGTTCCAGTTCTCTCCCCCAGGATGCAGAATGGCGTCGCCTATTGATGGTGGCGGGGCGTCTTTAGTGGGGTAAGTCATTTCGCCTTCGTAGCTCTGGAATGATGCATTGGTCTTGAATCGTCCGTAGAGTCCGAAGCGCTCTCCCATTCCTCCTACGGTGATTCCCACCGGCGCGAGCACAGAGAAGGCATATCCGGCAAAGTACCGAATAGGATTTATTTCTTCTCTGGGGCCCAGATAAGGTTGCTGCGTTTCAACGACAGGTTTCTTCAGGTTGTCGAGTTCCTGCGTCCAGATGTTGGCCATGTTTTCGCTCTTGGGAGCTCCTATTCCGGCAGAGTAGTAAACGATAAGCCTTGCGATGGCGGCAGTATCTTTTCCGGCGGCGCTATTGTTGAGGCAGTTCAGGCATCTGCCCATGAGGTTATGCAATGAAGAGTGCAATTGAGGATTATTCTTCCAGAGTTCCGTAAGCCTGTCGATGCTGTACAGGTCGCAGTTGGCAACGCCTTCGGAGTAATAGAGGCGGGCGTCGCTGTAATCGCGCTTCCGCATAGCTTCGTCGCCTTTTCGGTTGTAATCGGCCTGTTGCTGTGCGAACGTCAGGCATGGAACTGTCAGGCAAATCGCCAATATCCAAGTCTTTGTAATCATCTTCATATCAATAAACCACATTGCTGTTTTGCAGTTCGCCCGTCAGGCTGTATATATCGTACAGGAAATTATCTTCTCTCTGAAAGGCGCGCATGCCGTTGCTGTACGGTTCGGAATTGATGTATTTGCAGGGAATGATCTCGACTCCCTTGTCGTCGATTGCTCCATACTTGTCGGTTGTCTTTTTGCGCACGATCTTGAGTCGTCCGAAAGGCAGCTTCTCTTCGTACAGAGCGAGCCGGTCGGCGGTTTGTTTTTCTTCTTTTTTAGCTGAGCTTATTAGCATGAGTTCTTGAGTTTCTCTCGTAGGATTAATCATATTGGCTTCCGAGAAGTCGTTGTAGGCTGCTGCGAAGTCGCCTTTGTCCATTTTATCATTACCGGAGGCCACGAGGGCATTATATTCTGATTCTTTTGCATTTTCATTTGATCGACTTACTGTATCTATTGTAGAAACTGTTCTGTTGTCTGGCTCCCGAATTGGATTCGGATTGCTGTTGTCAGGGATGGGGAGGCTTGTCGTTTCTGCTCCGGCGCTGTCGGGCGGCGACGTGCCTCCTGCCTGGTAGGTTGTTGAATCTGTTTCGTTTGTTGCCGGCTGAGCAATCGTTGTGGGGTCGGAGTTTTTGCCTACTACAAAGAACAAGGTTATGCCTACGGCTGCAAAAATACAAATAATGGCAAGGGAAACTAATATCTTCTTTCTTTTCTTTGCTCCTCTCCTGCTTTTTCTGTCTTTCTGCACATTTTGGGATTGATTGCCGGCCAGCGTTTGCTCGTCGTCGTTGCCAAGGTTTTTATACCTGGACGTGATGGCTATGGTGGCGTCGTCGCCCGAAACACCGACCTTGTTCGGTTCGGCTTTGCCGCTTGGAGCGCTGTCGGCCGGGAAATCGAGAGCAGCCATCATCTCGTTGACGGTTTGGAAGCGATCGGCCGGATGTATCTGCATTGCTTTCAGTATAGCCTTCTCCGTTTTCCGCGATATGAGCGGATTAAGTTCGACGGGTGGAACGAGAGGCCGTGTGGCTCGCAGTATGGATTCGGCCGGGATTTTTCCTGTCAGCAGGTTGTACATGGTGGCTCCCAGCGAATATATATCGGGGCAAGGCGAAAAGGTATTCGTTCCTTCGTTATCGTACTGCTCGATTGGGGCGAAGCCTTTGGAGAGGGTGAGGATGGTGGTGCTGGTTTCTTTGTCGTCGGTATCGTAGCGTTTGCTCACTCCGAAGTCGATCAGGCGGGCATTGTCTCTTTTGTCGATCAGGATATTGCTCGGCTTAATATCGAGGTGCAGGATGTTTTTCTCGTGTACGAAGCTAAGGGCCCGGCATATTTGATGGATGTATCGCAACATTCTCCGTTCCGGGAGGCAACCTTCCTTCTCAAGTATATATTTCAGGGAGCGCCCTTCTATATACTCCATTGCGATATAAGCCGTATTATTCTCTTCAAAGATGTCAAGCACGTGTACTATATTGGGATGACGCACGTCGGAAAGGATTCGGGCTTCCTTGAGCAGCTTTTCTTTGAACCGGTAGAAGAGCTCCTGCCCCATTGAAGAGTGGATTTCTATATTAAACTCGCCCGGCGCCCTGAAGCAATAGTCTTTGAAGAAATATTCCTTTATACATATAGGCACTTCCGAGCGGATGGTTCCGAGCTGCCCTTTGATCTCCGTAAGGATTCCCTTGTAGGTTATGCCGAAACCGCCTTGTCCAACTACTTGTAGTAGCTGATATTTACCATTTTGAAGAGTGTGACCGACCGGTAAATTCATGCGTGCGTATTAATTTATACGCAAAAATACGTTTTTCAAATAAAGGAATAAAGGGCGGAGCGAATATTTTGCTTCACATCCTGCACGTTCTGTATAGGAATAATATAAAAAGAATAGTTATCCTTGGTTTTGCCGTCGCACAGCTCCACCAGTTCATCCTTAATAATATCAGGAGATAACTGTTTCCGGAATATAGACGCAAGCGTCTGATCCGAAATCTTTTCCTTTATTCCATCCGTACAGATAAAGAAATAATCGCCGGGCTCTATGTCGGCCACAAGCCTTCCTTCCACTTCAGCATCGCCAACCGAGCCGCCTATGCTATTTGCAATCGCATCGGGTGAGGCGTCGTCTATAATGCCGTGATCGTTGGTTGTGCAAACGATTTTTCCTTGCCTGAACTGATATATGCGGCAGTTGCCCACATTCGCCAGAGTGACGCCCGACGAGCTTATATATAGCATGGCCAGAGCCGAACTCATTCCGCGAGCCTGGGGATGTTCTTGCACATAATTGCAGAAATGGGCTTCCGTATATTGCACGGCTTTGCGAATCAGTTCGCCGGTGGGCTCGTCTTTTTCAAGCATAGTCGAAAAAAATGTGCGAAAATGTTCGCTTGCCAGCGAGCCGGCGATTTCGCCGTTCTCCGACCCTCCGCCCAGGCCGTCGCAAACGATAAACATTCGCTGGGCAGAGGTTACTACTTCGGGCGAAGGATAGATATAGTCTTCGTTATACATCCTGCCTCCCTTTTCGCTGATAGCACATGGTTTCCCAATAGATATATACATGTTTATTTGATTGTTTGCAGTGGTACTGATTTTTCTGAAGATTTCAGGGTTATGTTCTGTGGTTGTTTTCGCAAAGTAAAATCGTGTATTTAGAATAAGCCGGAAACTGTTTTTCATTCATTAAAGCGGAGGATTGTGTGACCAATAACTATCTCGTCGTCATTGTTCAGCACCACCACTTCTCCATTCTCCAAATAATTATTGTTATACAGCGTGTGATTTTTACTGTTGTGGTCCGAAAGATAATGCTTATAGGCTCCGCGTGCGTCTTTCTTGATTTCTATGCAGATATGCTCGCGGCTCATGGTGCGGTCGGATGTAAGGATGCAAATTGTGGCCTGTGAGGGGTTTGACGACTTGCGACCTATTATCGACATGCCTTCCTGAAGATACAATGTCTGTTCGGGAGTATTCTCGTCGGCTATCACCGTAAGCCTGCCGGCGCCAACCAAGCCTTTGCGAACAAGTAAGGTTTGGTCGGACACAGAAAAACCATCTCCATCTTTCAGCGAAAGAATGGAGATGGGTACGAGATTTTTACACTTTGGACATTTGAAGGTATCAATACCGCGAGGCAATTTTCCTTCGTCAACTTTCAGTCCGGTGCGGCAATGAGGGCATTTTATCTGGATCATATTATTATCGAAATGTCCATATCGCTTATGTCGCTGGAATATGAATCAATCATATCCGTATCCATAATAACGACAGTATCATCCGAAAGAGTAATAAAATCAGCGCTATCCATACCCTCATCAATAACAACTGCTTCCATCATTATATCGTCATCAACATCTATGATGACGGCATCCGACGGGTAGGAATCGTTATCGTCGTCGATTGTTACAAAAGTATAATCTTCTTCTTGCATGGTGTGAACTGTTTAATACGTTAATTATCTCATTGGCAAAGATAAAATAATCAATGACAATCAAACAAGTTTTTTTGTGCCTATTAATCCAACACCTGGGTTTTCTGTACGAACAGGGTAGGTTTGCGGTACAAAGGCCCTGTTTGGGATAATCTGAGGCCTGCATCCCAACTATATCCGCTTACACATTATTATATTACTGTCATACGAGATTAATAGACCTGTATAGAAATGCCGCTACCTGCCTTGCGAGGCAAAAACCGGCCTCAGGGCTGAGTTTCTTTATCAAAAAACTTTCTGAGAAGGCAGCAACCTACGGAAGTTTGACGTCAAGCGGCGGCAACTTGACGTCAAGCAACGACAACTTGACGTCAAGTAGCGGCAACTTGACGTCAAGTAACGGCAACTTGACGTCAAGCGGCGGCAACTTGACGTCAAGTAACGGCAACTTGACGTCAAGTAACGGCAACTTGACGTCAAGCAACGGCAACTTGACGTCAAGTAACGGCAACTTGACGTCAATGATCGGAAGATGGTCGTGTAGGTAATGATTGTGGAATTCTTGGTAGTTCTAGGTGGGGGCGGGGTGGG
>JAITGS010000107.1 GCA_031280435.1 Tannerellaceae bacterium
TGGCAGCCCGTTTTGCCTCAAAAAGATTTTTTGAGGACAATGTGGCATATCATTTCTTCAAAAAAAATGATTTTGCCTCAATCTAGTTTATCGGTGGCTCCAAATCGTTTTTTTGGGCCCACCGATAAACTCAGTTGAGCCCCAAAAAAGTTTTGGGCTCACCGATAAACTCACTTGAGCCCCAAAAAAGTTTTGGGCTCACCGATAAACTCAGTTGAGAGGTCAAAAGGTAATTCGGCCTGCCCAAAGCTTTTGACACATTGCCCCTTGCTTGTTTGCCTGCGTTGTGTGTAGAGACGCGATTAATCGCGTCTCTACGGGGTAGGGCCGGGCGGGGCGTTGCATCCGAGGGCATCCGCCCGCCCAAACAGGAGGCCCGTAGGGGGCTAATATTTTCGACCCGAATTACGCCGGATTTTATTTTTGGGGGTATTTGTTTGCAGCCTGCGTTGTGTGTAGAGACGCGATGCATCGCGTCTTTACGGACTTGATCACGACCTGCATGGGCGGGCGAATGGCCTCGGATGGGATTCGGGTCGAAAATATTCGACCCCTACGGGCCTACTGCAATCCGTAAAAAGATATTTAATGCTATATGAAAAGATTTGAAATCATACGGGGCGATATTACCAAGGGAACGGCAGCCGCGTCAGCTCCCGAATATCTCCCGCAGCTCCCTGTTGCTCAGCTTGCCTATCCAGCTCTCGCCGCTGGCGACGGTCATATCCGCAAGGTGCTTCTTCTGCTGTATCATGGCGTCGATACGCTCCTCGAAGGTGTTCTTGCATATCAGGCGATGCACCATCACGTTCTTGTCCTGACCGATGCGATAGGCGCGGTCGGTGGCCTGGTTCTCCACCGCAGGGTTCCACCACAGGTCGTAGTGAATGACGTGCGAGGCGGCCGTGAGGTTGAGGCCCGTGCCGGCAGCCTTCAGGGAGAGTATGAAGACGTTGTCGGCATGATTGTTCTGGAAGCGATCCACCATGTCGCTGCGCCGCTTCACGCTGCAGCCGCCGTGGTAAAACATAGGCTCCTCGCCGAAGCGCTCGGTTATGAAGCGCTCGAGCAGCTCGCCCATCTCGGTGAACTGAGTAAATACCAGAGCCTTTTCGCCGCTGTCTACAATGCTGTCGAGGAGTTCGAGCAGCAGCTCCGTCTTGCCCGACAGCGAGGGGTCGAACATGTCGTTCTTGAGGAACTGCGTGGGATGGTTACAGATTTGCTTCAGCGACAGAATCATCTGCAAAACGAGGCCGTCGCGCTTGAAGATAGACTGACGGTCGGTTTCCTCCACGCTCTCTATCTGCTGCATGGCCGCCTGCATGGTTTTCTCGTAGAGGGCCGCCTGCTGAGCCGTCAGCCGCGCAAACTGGTTGAGCTCAATCTTGTCGGGCAGGTCGGAGATGATGCTCTTGTCGGTCTTCATACGTCGCATCATGAAGGGCGAAGTAACCTTGCGGAAGCGCTCCGTTATGCGGCTGTCGTTGTAAATCTGTATGGGATTGCCGTAGACATCCTTGAAGGCCTTCACGGTGCCGAGGTAGCCCTTGTTCGTATAGTCCATAATGGACCAAAACTCCGTCAGCCTGTTTTCCACCGGAGTGCCGCTCATGGCGATGCGTATGCCGGCCGGGATGCTCTTCACAGCCTTAGCCTGAGCCGTATCATAGTTCTTGATGTTCTGGGCTTCGTCTATAACCATCACCTGCCACTTCTGCTTCTTGAGCGTCTCAAAGTCCGAGCGCACAACGCCGTAGGTCGTAAGCATCACATCGGCCGCTTCAAACAGAGACGTATCCCTCGACTGCCCGTGGAAAATGTATATGGACAGCGACGGAGCAAACTTCTCCACCTCAGCCTGCCAGTTCGTAAGCAGTCCGGTCGGAACCACCACCAGCGCCTTATGCTTACTGTTGATAAGTCCCTCCTCCTTGTACTTCAGCAGCACGGCAATCACCTGCACGGTCTTGCCCAAACCCATATCGTCCGCAATAATACTGCCGAAACCAATGCGGCTGTTGCGGTACATCCACGAGTATCCCCTCAGCTGATAAGGCCGCATCTGCGCATTCAGCCCCTCCGGAAGCGCAACATCGTCCGTGACGTTCAGCTCACGGATAAGCTCGCGAACCTCCTCCGCAACGGCAACCGGAGCCCCCTCGTACTCATCCGTCAGCGCCGTATGAAGCATCTGCGACGGCGTCAGCGGCTTGCCGTTCGTGATAGCCTTGCGGATGCGCTCAATGTCCGCATCGCTCACGTATATGTAGCTCTCCTTAAACTTAAACAGCCGCGAGGCCGTCTTCAGCATCGCCTCGAACTCCTCAAGCGAGACAAGCGTATCGCCCAGAGCCACCTGCCAGTTGAAGCTCAGCAGGTCGGACATGTTGATAAAGCCGCGACCCTTGGGCGACGTCTTCAGCCTCACCGACACCTTAGGATGCAACAGCGTCTCCAGCGACTTGGGAAGCATCACACGAACGCCCAGCAGCCTCACCGCCGGAAGCACATCAGTAAGGAAAACGGCAAACTCCGCGTTCGTGAAGCGGATAATACGGCTCGCGCCACCGTCAACATAGGCATCAATGCCGCGGATAAAAGGCGAAAGGCGAACAATCTCGCGTATGATGTCATATCGCACAGCCTCATACTTTTTCCGCGACAAAATATCCTGGAGAGATACGGGAACAGGCGCAGCCTCGTCGCTACGCTCAACGCTTATATCCGCAGAAAAGTTGCCGCCGGGCTGCTCCGATACGGTAATTACAGGCGTATAAGCACGGACGGGAAGATGCAAACGGCTCAGCCAGGCCTTTACGCCAAGCGGCAAAACCGCCTCATTAATCGCCTTAAAAGGATAAGACTTGTTGCCGAAAAAAATACAGTCGAACACATCCTTACGCTCGAACGCAGACATGCGGCACACTATGCGCCCGATGAAAAGCGACAGCAATTCTCCCACCGTATCTTCCACATATTGCACATCGCCGCGCCCGCGCTCCGCCTTCGCAATCAACAATAAGTCGCTGGGAGTTGAAGCCGTAAGCCTGTCGATTACCGCCTTTACCCTCTGATCTATAACCGCCGGGAGCCAGCGGATGGCATATTCCCACAAGCCCGTGCGGATAATTTGCGGGATAATCAGGCCATTGGCCGTGAGATGCAGCGCCGCCAGAGCCACCTTTCGCATCGCCACTACCGAGCGATGATAGTCGTGCAGCCGGCTCGGATTCAGGTAGTACAGCGCAGCCAGAAGCTGCTCTACGCGCCTGATTTTGTGCACCGAGCCGCTGACCCTCACTTGGCACAGCGCATCCATCATGACAGTCACCGAGGAGCGCCGCACAAGGGGCTGCTTGCTGTTGTAGGCAAAGACGCCGGCCACGCCCTTGGACTTCGACAAAATCCGCATAATGCTACCCGTCAGTCCCCTCATCCGCTCCGAATATGTTTCCCTGAAATTACCGGAAGTGTAAAACGCCGGGCGGTCGGGCAGCAACAGCGATAGAGCCTCCGACATGTTGCGGAGCTGCGAAAAATCTACCCTGTCGTAGATGTCATTAATCCCTATCCCCCTGGGCGTTACTCGCGTTTTAACCAGGCCGGTCACGGCAGGTACGGCCTCGCCGCTAAGGTCGGGAACGGATATGCCACGCTTTTTCAGTTCTCCCATCAGCGATATGCCGCGAAGATTGAATATCACGAAAGGATTATTGTCGATGTTGCGGCTAAGCATTAGCACGATAGCCAGGATATGACGGCAGGGCACCGTGCGCTCCGTACAAGTGCAGTGCATCTGGAGGTCGGCCCATCCACGCGGAAATACCTTGATGCCCAGCTCTTCAGTCAAAACGGCCACCGCCGGAGGCAGTTCGCCGTTGAGCATGCGCGCCACCAGGGCCGGGCGAATCAGAAGCTTGTTCATAAGCGCGTCGACTTGGGCCGGAGAATATGTGGGCACCTTGATCGTCAGCACGAAAGGCTTTGCTTTGTTGCCCTTCACCTTTGCCGAAACAGTATTGCCCGCTACTAAAAGTTCGCGCACTGCCTTGCCGCGCGTCAGTTGCGTACCGCGATGGCCTTCTTTGGCCTCCGTGCCGGTGAGGAGCGTAATCCAACGCTCGCCCCACCACGTCTTTCCGAATATTTCTGCCATAAGTTTGTAAATATTTTTTTAGAACAGATTGTATAAAAACTTTAAAGAGGTTCGATTTAGTATGCACAAATGTACGGTATATGTCGGAATATTCGTAGAAATCCGCTGCCAAAAGTCTATAAAAGTGCCGCCACTGTGCAGCGACCTTATGCCTGTTGCACACAACCGTATTTATATATCTACACAAATAATTATGCATCTACAAGTATATTTTTCAGGCCACCTGCGGAAATCAGCCCGGCGGCCGTACGGGAAAGCCCTCCCCTACTTTGCACAAAAATCTGAGCGTACGCTTAGATAAATCTTACCGTACGCTTAGATAAATCTGAGTGTACGCTTAGATAAATCTGAGTGTACGCTCAAACAAATCTGCACGTACGCGCAGATTTTTGCAACAAGGCGGGTAGGGGAGTGTGACGTAGGGGGAATCCTGGGACGAAAGCCGTTTCTTATATACCCCAAAAAGTGTTGAAAACTTTTTTGCAACATAATGAATCAGGGGCTCGAAGGGGGAGCCGCCTGATTCGGGAGCCGGGCTAAAGTAGCCTGCCTGTGAGGAACATAGTGGCTACGGAGAAGTAGATGACCAGCCCGGTTACGTCGACAAGGGTGGCGACAAAGGGGGCGGAGGCGGTTGCAGGGTCGAGGCCGATTCGCTTGAGTATGAAGGGTATCATGGAGCCCGATATGGTGCCCCACATTACGACGAATATCAGCGACACGGCCACGCTCAGCCCTATCCACATCCAATAGGCGCCGTAATCATACAAACCGGCTGCCTGCCAGAACCATATGCGCAGGAAACCTATGCCGCCAAGTACGCCGCCGAGCATCAGACCGGAGAATATTTCTTTGCGCATAACCTCCCACCAGTTGGCGATTCGGAGCTCGTCGAGGGCTAACGAACGGATGATCAAACTCGCTGTCTGCGAGCCGGAATTGCCGCCGCTCGAGATGATTAGGGGTACGAACAGGGCGAGCACCACCGCCTTGGCTATCTGGCCGTCGAAGTAGCCCATGGCTGAGGCGGTTAGCATCTCGCTCAGGAAAAGGATCACAAGCCAGCCGGCGCGCTTCTTGACGAGCTCGAGCAGCGACGTCTTAGTGTACGACAAATCGAGCTCCTGGGCGCCGCCGAATTTCTGGAAGTCTTCGGTATCTTCCTCAACAGCAACGTCCATTACGTCGTCGAAGGTGACAATGCCGAGCAGCGTGCCGTCAGTGTCGGTTACGGGCAGGGCCACGCGGTCGTGATCCTGGAAGAGCCGAACGGCAACCTCCTGGTCGTCATAGGCGTTAAGGGCTATGAAGCGGCTGTCGCTTATTTCCGAGATTGTCTGCTCGGGCGACGAGAGTATGATTTCCTTTATGCGTATGTCGTCGATCAGCTTCCAGTGGTCGTCTACGATATAGATGATGTTTAAAGTTTCGGAGTCGCGCCCGAAACGGCGGATATGGGTGAGGGCTTGTTCGACGGTGAAGTTGGATTTAATGGCCACGTACTCAGGCGTCATCAGTCGGCCGATGCTGTCTTCCGGGTATCCCAGCAGGCGTGTGGCTATCTCGCGTTCCTCCATGGAGAGGAGCTGCATGAGGGGCTGGCTTACTTCGCCCGGAAGCTCTTCGAAGAATGCTGTGCGGTCGTCGGGATCGAGGTCGTTGAGAAGGTCGGTAAGCAGCTTGCTGTTTTTGGCAAGCCCTTCGATGATATCCTTCTGCTCGGTGTGAGAAAGATGTTGAAATATTTCCTTGGCTAAGCTGCGCGATGCGAGGCGGAAGAGGAATATCTGCTCGGCTGTCGGCAGCCCTTCCATAATTTCGGCTACCTGCACGGGCTCCAGGTTTTTCATCTCTTCTTTTAGCGTCTTCCAGTTCTTGCCGCTAATAAGTGCATCAAAATAATTGCTGAGTTCGCTCATAATGGTCTCCTTGCGTTTGCCTCTGCAAGGAGATCGTAATTCACCTTACAGAGAAGTTATTACTTCGTGTTTACTACAACTATGATATGGTTCGTCGTCCATTAATACTGTTTCTTTAGTGAATTACTATCCTTATGAAAGTGTTTCGGCCGCGAATATAGGCAAAACGCCTGAGCCTTGCAACTTGCTGCGATGCAGGCGCCAGGGCGGGACGATAGGGATTCCGCATTTTTTCTTACCTTCGCGACCACAAAATTCCTACATATATTATATGTTATTATATGCCGAACAAAATCCTCTTTAGCCTCTTTATAAAGAAAAACGACTCCACCCGCATGCAGCTCTTCCGCTATATCTTCGCAGGAGGGGCGGCGGCTGCGGTGAACATTGGCGCCTTTGCCTTCTGCACCGAAGCGCTTGGCATTTATTATCTGCTCGGGAATCTATTCGGATTTGCAATGGGGCTCGTTGCGAACTACGTTCTGTGCAAGATTTTCGTCTTCACCGACGCCCTCTCAATCCCAAAAGCAGGCGAATTTATGCTGCACGGATTTGTAAGCATTATATCACTCGGAATAGATACCACGGTGCTATGGATATGCACCGGATTCATCGGAATGTATCCGCTGGCGAGCAAGATTATAGCCACCGGAACAGGCTTTCTGTGGAACTTCTCCGGAAGGAAAATAATATATATGAAACTCAAACAATCAGATAACAAACAATGAGCAAAAAAGCTGTAATTATAGGCGCCGGACCTGCCGGATTAACCGCCGCATATCAACTCCTTAAATCGACGGATATAAAGCCCGTAATAGTGGAAGAACTCGACTGCGTAGGCGGAATTGCCCGCACAATTACGTATAATAATAACCGCCTCGATATAGGCCCGCATCGCTTCTTTTCCAAGAACGACGACGTCAATAAGCTATGGCATGAGCTAATGCCTGTGCAAGGATTTCCGTCGGCAGAAGATAAACTTCTGAACATAGAAAAACCGCTTGAGAATACCGGGGCAGATCCGGACAAACAGGATGGCGTATGGCTGATCCGTAACCGTCTGACGCGGATATTCTTCGTCCGAAAATTCTTCGACTATCCCATCACAATCAAGCTGCAAACCTTCGTCAATATGGGCCTGATGCGTACCGCAAAAGTCATAGCAGGATACATAGCGGCGGCTATATGCAGGCGCGAAGAAAGCTCGCTCGAAAACTTTTATATTAACCGCTTCGGAAAGCCACTTTATGAACTCTTTTTCGAAGATTATACCGAGAAGTTATGGGGCATACATCCTTCGCGAATATCCGCTTCATGGGGAGCGCAGCGAGTGAAGGAACTATCGCTGAGCCGGGCCGTTAAGGAAGTAATCGCCAAAACCTTTAATCGCAATTATCGCAGCAAAACAACTTCGCTTATCGATCAATTTATCTACCCTAAAAACGGAGCCAGCGAGCTATGGAATACCATGGCCAAACGTATAATAGAAATGGGCGGCGAAATACATTATAATATGAGAGTAACCGGCGTCGCTTCCGCAAATAATACCATAGAATATATAACGGCAACTAAGGCAGACGGTACGACAGAAACCTTTTGCGGCGATTTCTTCTTCTCGAGCATGCCGGTGAACGACCTGGTAGGCGCCTTCGACCGCGTTCCCGGCAAGGTTGCCGAAATCTCCAAAGCCTTGCCGTACAGGGATCTGATACTCGTGGGACTGACCTTGCGTAAGATGAAAATCACGAACTCCACCACCATACCAACCGTCGGCAACATCATCCCCGACTGCTGGATATACCTCCAGGAGCGCGAAGTGAAAGCCGGTCGCATGCAGATAACCAACAACTTATCCCCTTACCTGCCCGACGACTTCCGCCGCCACGTAGGCATAGGGCTCGAATACTTCTGCAACGAAGGCGACGCGGACTGGAATATGGAGCCGGCCGACTTCATTCGCTTTGCCGTCGGCGACCTTGCCGGAGTCGGACTTATAGCCCCGGACGACGTGATCGACAGCGTGCACCTGCGCGTTCGCAAAGCCTATCCGGCCTACTTCGGCTCCTACTCCGAATTCGACAAAGTGCAGCAATTCCTCGACGGCTTCGCCAACCTGTTTTGCATAGGACGCAACGGGCAGCATCGCTACAACAACATGGATCACTCTATGCTGACCGCCATTGAAGCCGTAAAACTTGTTGCATCCGGCCAAGGCGACAAATCTACGGTTTGGAACGTAAACACCGAGTCGGAATATCACGAAGAAAAACAATAAACATCGAACGCTATGGAATACATTAAAGAACTCTTCGCCAACGCAAGCATTGCATCCACAGTAATATACCTTGCCCTCACGGCATTAGTCGGATTACTCTTAGGCAAAATAGAAATAAAAAAGATAAAATTAGGCGTTGCCGGCGTATTATTCAGCGGCCTTTTAATAGCTCATTTAGGTGCGCCCGTCGACGAACATATATTGCACTTTATACGCGATTTCGGCCTCATTCTATTTGTTTACAGCATAGGGCTTGATATGGGGCCGCGCTTCCTTTCCTCCTTCAGAAAAGACGGAATAAAGCTGAATCTTTTATCCGTAGGAATCGTTTTCGGAGGCTTTATTATAGCTTATCTCATATACCTTTTTACGGACTTGTCTCCCGCAGTTGTAGTAGGCATATTATGCGGCGCAGTAACCAACACTCCAAGCCTGGGAGCAGCTCAGCAAGTGGTGGTTGAGCAAGGCGGAAAGCTCGCTTCGGCAGCCGCTGAAACCGGTATGGCCTACGCACTTGCCTATCCTTTCGGCATCATAGGAATCATACTTACAATGCTGCTTATTCGCATGTTTTTTAATATCAAAATAAACAAAGAAGTAGAGCGATATAACGAAGCATTGGGAGGCAGCGAAACGAAATTGCAGAGCGTTGAAATCAGCGTCAGCAACTCCAATCTTTACGGCAAGAATATAGCCTTCATAAAGCATATTATGGATAGAGAATTAGCCGTATCGCGCATCTTTCGTAACGGCGAGTATATACTGGCTGCCGACGATGTGGTTATACAATCCGGCGATATTATTTATGGAGTATCGGCCGAAAACCTGATAGAAAACCTGCAATACAAAATCGGCAAAGTTGTTATAGCAGATAAAGGTGAGATTGAAGGGCCTTTTGCCGCAATAAACGTACTTGTAACCAAGAAAAACATAGCCGGCAAAACAATAGAACAAGTAGGTATTTATCGTCGCTATCCGGCAAATATTACCCGCATTCTCCGCAGCGGAATGAAGATTCTTCCGACGTTAAATACCACCCTGGAATTAGGAGATACCGTGAAAATAGTAGGCAAAAAAGAAGTGCTTAAAGAGGTTCGCAAAGAGTTAGGAGACTCCGTCAAAGAATTAGCCCAGCCTAATATTATCTCTATTTTCCTCGGAATTCTGCTCGGAGTTTTAGTCGGAAGCATACCTATCTTTATTCCCGGATTACCTGCACCGGCCAAGTTAGGATTAGCAGGCGGCCCACTCCTGATTGCCATCTTATTAGGGCATACCGGGCGAATTAAAAACCTGAGCTTTTACATGACACCGGGAGCTAATTTATTCATGAAAGAAATGGGCATAATTCTCTTCCTTTCCTGTGTAGGTTTATTATCGGGAGAAAGATTCGTGGAAACAATTGTAAACGGGGGTTGGCACTGGATGCTTTACGGCATGTTAATAACATTTCTTCCCATCATGATTGCCGGAATAGCAGGACGAATATTGAAGATAAATTACCTGAAAATATGCGGCTGTATTGCAGGCTCTATGACCGATCCGCCAGCCCTGGAATTTGCCAATGGTATAGCCCCCGTGCAAGCGCAATCCACCGCCTACGCCACCGTATATCCGCTGACTATGTTCCTTCGCGTATTGCTTGCGCAAATCTTTGCATTAATCACACTTTAAGGCATACACAACGACTTGGGCAAGGAAAGGCCTTGCCGGGGCAGGGGCGACGCATTCAAAACTGTGATTTTTGTCGATCAGTATGTTGGGCATAGCCATCGCCATGTTTTACCTTCCTGCTGTTTATTCACATTTACGTCCTATTACAATTGCTGCGCTTTTACCCTAAGGCTGATGCCCGCAGAGGACTGTCGATGTTCTTGCTCAAACTATCTATGTTTCAATTCACAATATAGACTGTCGCATAGTGTTTCAGGCTGTACCATATAAGAATTTCGGGCTGTCTAAAAGTTTTCAGGACATTCTCAGAAGGTTCCGGCTACTTAGCCGCAATTTCCGGCTAAGTAGCCGCAATTTCCGGCTAAGTAGCCGGGTTTTCCGGCTAAGTAGCCCGATTTTCCGGCTAAGTAGCCCGATTTTCCGGCTAAGTAGCCGGGTTTTCCGGCTAAGTAGCCCGATTTTCCGGCTAAGTAGCCGCAATTTCCGGCTAAGTAGCCGGGTTTTCCGGCTAAGTAGCCGCATCGGATTGGGAACGTCTGGAATCCATGGCGGCAAGTTGCTTCTGTATCAGGGGATATCCTGTTCATAAAAGGGTGATTCCATTGTTGCTGTGCGTATACCGGCGATAAGTATAGGCCTGTTTTTGGGCTTAAGAGGCTTATCATGCGGGCTTACCGGATAGTTTTTTCAGGCAGTCGTCCTTTCTTTACTATACTTCGGAATCATAAATAGGTTTAAAGCTTGTCTGAGATTCTTTCGCGAAGAGAAAGTTGCCTGCTACAATTGGGCGCTTATTGGTTCCAAAGAGCTTTTGTCGGGATTTTGTTGTCGCTTAGTTGAATATCTCCTGAAGTACGGCGAGGGATTTGATGTCGGAGATGTGGGGGAGATGTAAACGGTAGTATTCTATTGTTTTGTTAAGGATTAAGATGCGGTCGTGGCGAGAAAATGTAAATCGCGACAGGTTGCGGTAGTGGATGCGCAGCAGGTCGCGAAGGATGCGGCTGTGGGCGGGAGTAAGTTCGTAGGAGTGCGTGATTGGGCCGCCGGTGAAGAGGCCCAGGAGCATGTCGAAGCGGCTGCCTTCGGTGTAGGAGGAGAGGCGCGGGGAGAGGCCGAGATGGTCGAGGAAGCGGATGAGGAAGGCGAGATGGAAGTTGGCGACGCCTGTGGAGGCGCTTTCGAGGGCGTATACGGTGTGGCGCAGGAAATGGAACAGCCTGGGGTCGGGCTCGCCTTCGCGTATGGTTCGGAGTATGATTTCGGACAGGAAGAGGGCTATGGTGGTTTTCAGCGGGTTGGCGGATATGTTTGGCAGAGGGGCTTCGGGTTTGGTTTCGCGGATGCGCATTATGCTGCTGTGTCTATGGGCGGTGGCCCGTATTTCTATGCTGTGAATTGTGAGAGGAATGAATATGCTGCCGGGCGATTTGCTTTTACGGCTGCGGTGTTTTGTGGCTATGAAGCTTGCTTTGCCGAAGTGTTCGGTGTAGATGTGGATGATGTTGCAGGTGTCGTTATAGGGAAAAATGTGGAGGATTATTCCGCGAGTTTTGCCTGCTATGTTCTGCTGATTGTTCAATGAGGCTTATTTTCTGCCGAAGTCGGCTGGGATTTCGCCCCATTCTGCGGTGTTCCATTTGAGCACGCGGGTGGTGTACGAATAGGTTTGCAGCCATCGCTCGGCGCGTTCTATCAGGTTGAATATCTGTGCGTTTTCCGAAGTTTTGACGAGGCGTGTGTTGCATTTTTTGCTTCGCACCCATTTGATTGCGTTGAGGCTGTCGGAGTAGATGGGGTACGCGCTGTGCTGCTGTTTGAGGAGGGCGAGCCCCTGTACGATGGCGAGAAATTCGCCTACGTTATTGGTGCCTTGAGGCATTGGGCCTACTCTGAATATCTCTTGCTTAGTGCAGGTTATCACGCCGCGATACTCCATGTCGCCGGGATTGCCGCTGCATGCTGCGTCGACGGAGAGGCTGTTGGGAATAGGGCCGGTGCCGGGCAATTGATCCCAGGGCTGTGCCACCGGATTTTTTTTGGCGTACGACGCATAGCTTTTCTTAGGCGGGCCGGCCTTGAAGGCCTTTTGGGCGTCTTCTTCGGTTGGAAAAGACTTGTAGTGAGCTTTTTCGAAGCCTTCAACCTGGAGGCGACAGTCGTTCCAATTGTCGTATACGCCGGGTGTGCGGCCTTTCCAAACAACGTAGTATTTCCCTCCGGATGCCATGGTTCATAAGCTTGCCGCCTGCGCCGACTCCATGACGCGGAGGATGTTAGCGCTCCATATCTTGCGGATGTCGTCATGAGAATATCCTTCGCGTAGAAGGCGGACGGTGATGTTGATAAGTTCGTTGGACGCGCGGCAGCCTGTGAGTTGGCCTCCGCCGTCGAAGTCGCTTCCGATGCCTATGTGCTCTGTTCCGACAAGGGAGGCGATGTGGTTTATGTGAGCGATAGCGTCGGACAGGCTTGCCTCTTCGCTGTCTTTTTTTACAAATCCGGGGTAGAGGCAGATGCATATCACTCCGCCCCGGGATGCTATCGCACGGATTTGATCGTCGCTGAGGTTGCGCGGATGATTGCATAGTGCGCGGGCCGACGAATGTGAGGCGATGACGGGAGTGCTGGAGGCTTCGATGGCTGCGTAGGTGCCGGCTTCCGAAGCATGGGAGACGTCGATGATGATGCCTAAGCGATTCATTTCCCAAACAACTTCGCGTCCGAAGGGGCTTAGGCCGTTCCATTCCGATTGCCCTATGGCCGAATCGCAAATGTCGTTGGATCCGTTGTGGCAGAGGGTGATATAGGCGACGCCCATACGGCGGAGAGTCGCGAGACGGCCTATATCTTTGCCGATAGTATATCCGTTTTCCAATCCGAGGAAGATGGCTCGCCGGCCTTCCTGCTTTAGTCGGAGCAAATCGGCCGGAGTACGGGCTATTCCTACCCGTTTGGGGTTGAGCTTTTCCTGTTGCAAGAGGCATCCGAGGCGGTTGAGGGCGTAAGCCCATGCGCTGTCGTAGCCTTCGGTTGTGCGCTCAGCCTGAGGGATATAGGCTGCCATGAAAGCTGCGTCTATGAGTCCGGCCTCCATCAGCGGCAGGTTTACTTTCGATTCGGTGAAGGGGGGCATGAAGCTGCCGCCAATGCGACGGCCCAGGTCGAAATCGCCGTCGTATGCCATAGGCGCATCTGTATGTAAATCAATGGTCGGCATGCTTCTGTGGAGGGATTTGGCCTCGGCAAAGAGCTTTGCGTCACTAACGAGCATGCGGAAGAGTTCAACCGACTGCTCATCTCCATTCGCCGCCATACCTTCCGGATGCCATTGCACTCCAAAGACGGGGTACTCCCGATGCTCGATAGCCTCAATGATGCCGTCGGGAGCCGTGGCCGACACTGTGAATCCCGGAGCCGGCGCCTTTACTGCCTGATGATGAATGGAGTTTACATATATCTTATCCGATTTCAGAACCGAATGGAGGCGCGTGCCGGGCAAAATTGCAACGGAATGTGACGGATATTGCCTGTCCATTTCCTGACTGTGCTTAATGGCCGGCTGCGGATGTTGAGAATGAATATCCTGAAGCAGAGTGCCTCCGAAAGCAGCGTTAATAAGCTGATGCCCACGGCATATCCCCATTATAGGAATCTGCCTTGTGAAGGCCGTGCGGAGCAGCAGCAAGTCGTATTGGTCGCGGAAATGATCCACATCCTGAAGCTGCGGAACAGGCTCTTCGCCAAGCAGAATCGGATTAATGTCACCTCCGCCGCTGAACAGCAATCCGTCGAGATCGGCCACGATTGCATGCAGAGCCTCCAAATCACAAATCGCAGGAATCAGCAGCGGAGCTCCGCCGGCAGCCATAACCGAGCGAACGTAAAGCTCGTTAAGGCAGCAAAGTCCGTCTTTGCGGTTGACCGAGATGCCAATGCGCGGGGGATTTGCTGAAGGAACGAAGCTATCGGCTTGCCGGAATATGGAGCCTATCGTAGGTGTCATGACATATTTTCACGCATCAATGTTGGCGTATGTCGCATTTTCCTCTATAAATTCACGTCGCGGAGCCACTTCCTCTCCCATTAGCATGGAGAAGATTTGGTCGGCCTCGGCAGCGCTTTCGATAGTTATCTGCTTGAGCGTGCGGTTTTCAGGGTTCATTGTTGTTTCCCATAGCTGATGATCGTTCATTTCGCCCAAGCCTTTGTAGCGCTGAGTGTGGATTGCGCTTTCGTTGCCGCCGCCATATTTGTCGATAAAGACTTGACGTTGCTGGTCGGTCCAGCAGTATTCCTCCGTTTTCCCCTTTTTGCAAAGATAAAGGGGAGGCGTTGCGAGATAAACATATCCGTTGTCTATCAGGGCCCTCATGCGGCGGAAAAAGAAAGTCAGTATGAGGGTTGCTATATGGCTTCCGTCGACGTCGGCATCGGTCATTATGATGATTTTGTGATAGCGAAGCTTGCTCAGGTTGAGTTCCTTAGGATCTTCTTCGGTGCCTATGCTTACTCCCATTGCGCGGAAGATGTTCTGTATCTCTTCGCTCTCGAATATTTTGTGCTCCATGGCTTTCTCCACGTTTAATATCTTGCCTCTCAGCGGAAGTATGGCCTGAAACATGCGGTCTCGCCCTTGCTTGGCCGTGCCGCCTGCCGAATCGCCCTCAACCAGGAAAAGCTCGCAGTCGTCGGCCACTCTCGATGAGCAGTCTGCAAGTTTACCGGGAAGTCCGCCGCCGCTCATAGGAGTTTTCCGCTGAACAAGCTCCCTTGCCTTGCGGGCGGCCTGACGGGCCTGGGCTGCAAGTATAACCTTGTCGACTATCACTTTAGCTTCCTTGGGATGCTCCTCAAGATAATATCCGAGAGCTTCGCCGACAGCCATATCCACTGCGCCGGTCACTTCGTTGTTCCCAAGCTTCGTCTTGGTTTGCCCTTCGAATTGAGGCTCGGCCACCTTGATTGAGATCACCGCCGTGAGCCCTTCGCGGAAGTCGTCGCCTTGAATCTCAACCTTAGCCTTCTCCAAAAGCTTGGAATCTTCGGCATATTTCTTGAGCGTGCGGGTCAGAGCCCGGCGGAAGCCTGCCAAATGTGTGCCGCCTTCTATGGTATTAATGTCATTTACATAGGAATACACGCTTTCGTTGTACGAAGTATTGTATGTCATTGCCACCTCAACCGGCGTTCCTTGCTTCTCTGTAATAATATGTATAACGTCCGGAATAAGTTTTTCCTTAGCGCGATCAATGTAGCGAACGAACTCTTTCAGGCCTTCTTCCGAACGGAAAATCTCGTACTTGCACGTCCCGTCTTCCTTCCTTACGCGCTCATCCGTAAGCGTTAAGGTGACGCCCGCATTGAGGAATGCGAGCTCGCGGAGGCGAGTTGCAAGTATATCGTAGCGATATTCGGTTACATTAAATATAGATGTATCGGGCTTGAACAAAATTGTAGTGCCGGTAGAGGTAGATTGGCCCGTAACTTCAATATCGTGAAGGCTTTGCCCTCTGGAAAACTCCATCATGTAGACCTTGCCGTCGCGCGAGACTTCTGCCTTCAGGTAGTCGGAAAGCGCATTAACACAGGAAACTCCAACGCCGTGAAGCCCGCCCGACACTTTATAGCTCCCTTTGTCGAATTTTCCGCCCGCATGCAGCACCGTCAAAACCACCTCAAGTGCCGATTTTCCTTCCTTTTCATGATAGTCTACCGGTATGCCGCGGCCGTTATCAACAACAGTTATGGAATTATCTTCATGAATAAATACATCTATATTAGTGCAATAACCGGCAAGCGCTTCGTCGATGGAATTGTCAACAACCTCATACACTAAGTGGTGCAAGCCTTTTTCACTTATATCGCCAATATACATTGCCGGTCTTTTCCTCACGGCCTCCAAGCCTTCAAGCACTTGAATACTTTCTGCGGAATAGTTTCCGTCTGTATTTTTCACATCTTCATTCATATATTTTAATGAGTTAAATTTCAATATTTCAAAGGAGTATAATAGAATTGCCGAACAAAGATAGCATAAAAGGCCGGATAAAAAAAGGGATTTACGCCGCCTTTGCCTCCTTTGCGCCTCCTTTCCGGAAAATGAAAAAGCCGGACTTTTGGGCCCGGCTCATACGTTTAATTGTTGCTGTACAGAATCTTAGGCCGGTACTAAAGCATTAACGTGTTTGGCAAGCTTTGATTTCAGGTTCGAGGCCTTATTCTTATGAATAATATTCCTTTTAGCCAGCTTGTCGAGCAGCGATGATACCTTAGGCAACAGCTCTTTTGCTTCCTTTTCCTCGGTGGTGGCCCTGAGAAGTCTGACGGCGTTTCTGGCGGTTTTTGCATAATAGCGATTGTGCAAACGCCTTGCATTGTTCTGCCTCATCCTTTTCAATGCCGATTTGTTTTTCTTGATCACCTCTTTGGTAGCCATGTTCTTTTAAAATTTTTAATATTGTTATGAATTGTAGCCCATAGGGGAATCGAACCCCTCTTTCAAGAATGAAAATCTTGCGTCCTAACCGATAGACGAATGAGCCTTTTGGGATTTGCGAGCGCAAAGGTAGAACTTTTTCTTTATCCTCCAAACGAACCTGAAAAAAAATAGCGCGAGAAAGCCTGCAAAATTAATTGCAATATCGCGAAAAACTTCATTCACATCCTCATTTCGCTGAAGATGAAGCTGCTAAGCAAGCAGCGATTGCAGAAACTTCCGCTTCAATCACATTATTATATCAGGACTGCGGATAAAAAACAGGCTCATAAAATTCTTGGCGGGGCTTTTTGTTTGTTTGCGGCTCAGCTTGTTCTGCAAGATGAATCTGCCTGGGAAATAAGGCTTTAAGGCTGGGGCGCGCCTGTTTAAGCTTTGTTGATAAAAAAATGCTACTGTTAATTTTACACTTTTTTCCGGGGAACTGTGCCGGTTTCAGCCTCCGTTTTGCATGTCTGCGGCTTGTATCAGACAGAGCGAAGTTGAATTTTATGCTATATGCAGTATCTTGTAACCGACTTATAGTCTTATTGTTACAAATGAAGCTTCGGTTCCGGAAAATTCCTATAAGAATTAAAAATAATTCCTATAAGAATTTTATAAAATTCCTATAAGAACTTTTTGAAATTCCTATAAGAATTTTATTTAATTCCTATAAGAATTTTTTTAAGGCCTTAATTGAACTGTTTTGAGCTATGGTTTGGTATTTACAAATGCCGAAACAAATGCTTATCTTTGGCGCTATTATTAATTCACTAAATACGAAGAATATGTCCATAAGACTATCCAAAATTGCAAAGACGAACCCGCTTGACAGAACGAAGTCTAAGTACTATTTGGTACAATCCAAGCGCGGAACTATTAAGCTTGAGGATTTTGCAAAAGAAATTGTTGCAAGATCGGCTCTGACTCTCGGCGATGTTCAGAGCGTGTTATCTAATCTGGTGGAAATTCTGCCCCTGTTTATCAGCCTCGGACAGACTATACACTTGGAAGGTTTCGGTACGTTTCGGCTTACTGTTAAGAGCAGCGGCACGGATACGCCGGAGGAATTGACCGCACATAATGTAAAGAGCACGAAAATTGTGTTCCTTCCTTCAACAAATCTCAAAAGGAGTTTGGAACATCTTTCGTTTGAAATCGACAAACACGTTAGCAGCGGTGATAATCATGAAGACGGAGACGGCGAAGATGGCGGCGATGATATGAGCAATCATCCGCCTGCGGGTGAACATTAAGACGACCTTTGGAAGTAAAAAACTCACTGTCTCCAATGAAAATTATGCGAGTAAAAAAGAGTAATCATTTAAACCATGCATATATGAACATATAGAAAACCGATATATACATAAAAACATCTTGAGCTAAGGCTCTTATTCTCCTACTGCCGGAATCTGGAAAATTTCTTAAAAGTGTCGGAGAATAGGTTTGCGAAAGGGGGTGTGCAATAATGAATTCATGCAAATTGGATTCGATTAAAAAAGCAGGTCATTCCCGCGAAGGCGGGAATCTCCGATCGAAAAACGGGACGAATGGGTATATTTTTCTTCAAATAATACAAATACTATCGTCCCAACTTTCGATCGGAGATTCCCGCCTTCGCGGGAATGACCTATTAGGGCAGGCGGAATTATCAGTTGAACACGTTCTGTTTCCTGCTTATTTGGAGTAAATGGTTTTGCCGAACCACAGTAGTAAATAAGCTATCAATGAACAGTTTCACGCTTTTTTTCTGTGATATAAATGATTTTTAAGATTTCCTTCCAGGCATTGCAGGCCGCATTTGCAGCGGCGGCGCATACACATTATATATATATACAGGGGGCGGCAAGGCGTTTTCAGGCAAAAAAATCACATCGCACGGAATTGCATAAAGCGCCTTTGGGGAGAATTTTCAAGGGAAATCATGGCAGTATACAAAAAGTTTCTATCTTTGTGCCGATTTACTCCGCAGCTAATTACCGTGATTCGGATTAAAGCATACAATCTCCCTATAAATTTTGATTAAATAATTTCACATTCTATCATCACCCACTTCATATTTTTTAATATGCAGAAATATAACATTCTTGAACTTAATGAAAAGCTCTTGCCCGAGCTTCAAAAAATTGCGGGCGAATTAGGAATAAAAAAAATCAGTTCCTTTAAGAAAGAGGAACTTGTTTATAGAATTCTCGACGAACAAGCCATCTCAATTGCCGGCATACAAGCAGAAAAAGCCAGGGAAAAAGACGCACAAAAAGACGTGCCGAAGAGCAAGGAAAAAGACACGCGCAAAACCTCTAAACAGCAGCCAAAAGTAAAAAAGAACCCCCGATCCGCATCGCCGCAGGCAAAACCGGTCGTGAAAAAACAGAGCCAACAGGAAACAAAACCGGCGCAGCCGCAAACAACAACCGCCGCCGAACAAACGCCCGCCGCAAGCAGCACTGCCGAAACGGCAACGCCTGCAACTCCGGCCGCTGAAATAAGTAAAAACGAAGATTTGCAGATTACGCCTCCCGCAGCAGCTGCCGAAACCGCTATCGCCGACAGCCAGGCCGACAATGCGCCCGAACGTAGCGATGAGGAGGAAAACAAGAAAAAGCAAGTTGAGCGGAAAAAACGTAACAGGATTGAGAAAAATGAAAGAGTGGCAACTGCTGTTTGGGGAAGCGATTCCGCATCAGAGGAGATTATCATCTCGAAAGTATTGCTACCGTCGGCTCCTAAACTTCAGCCTATGCCTCTGTTTACATTACCCGTGAATAACGCCGACAATACTCCCTCAAAAACTGAGCCTGAAGCTCTTCCCGTTAGCGAAACTCCTGCGCCTGCGCCGGAACCAACGCATGATGCGCTCGGGAGACCCTTGCTGCCGCCTATGGTTGCTGAAGTGCAGGACAATACCGAAGCGCCGGCTGAACAGCCGGAACCTGAGGAAACGAAGCCGGCAAGCGCTCCTGTGCTGAAAACAGATGAGAAAAAACGCTTTGTGTTCAAGCATCCGAGCGCTAATTCCATGCTCGACCAGGTTTTGCCATTCGTGCAGGGGCAGCCGAAAGTAGAGGGCAAAAAGCAAAAAGAAAACAGGGAACAGGATAACGTCAAGCGAGAAATAAAGCATCCGGTGCCGCAATCGCAATCGGCCGCAGCGCAAGCCGAGAAAGTTCCTGAGTTTGAAGGCATACTGATTGCTACCGGAGTGCTCGAAATTGTGCAGGACGGATACGGATTCCTGCGCTCGTCGGACTATAATTACCTGACCTCGCCGGACGATGTCTACGTATCGCAGGCGCAAATCAAGCTGTTCGGGCTGCGCACGGGCGACGTGGTTGAGGGCCCGATACGCCCGCCGCGAGAGGGAGAGAAGTACTTCGCCCTCGTGAAAGTTGAGCAACTCAACGGACGCAAGCCCGAAGAAGTGCGCGACCGCGTGCCTTTCGATCATCTGACTCCCCTTTTTCCGAACACGAAATTCATGCTGACGGCAAGGAAATCCTCTAAGGTTTACGACAATATAGCCGTTCGGGTGGTCGATCTCTTCTCGCCCATAGGAAAAGGACAGCGCGGATTGATAGTGGCGCAGCCGAAAACCGGAAAAACCATGCTGCTGAAAGATATAGCCAATGCGATAGCTGCCAATCATCCTGAGGTATACATGATAGTTCTGCTGATAGACGAAAGGCCGGAAGAGGTGACAGACATGGCCCGGAGCGTAGATGCCGAAGTGATTGCCTCAACATTCGACGAACCGGCCGACAGGCATGTGAAAATCGCCGAGATAGTTCTGAACAAGGCCAAGCGAATGGTGGAATGTGGGCACGACGTTGTTATACTGCTCGATTCTATAACTCGTCTGGCAAGGGCTTACAACACCGTGCAGCCGGCTTCGGGTAAGGTGCTTTCGGGGGGCGTCGACGCCAATGCCCTTCAGAAGCCTAAGCGATTCTTCGGGGCTGCCCGCAATATAGAAAACGGAGGAAGCCTTACCATACTTGCAACGGCGCTGACCGAAACCGGCTCGAAGATGGACGACGTTATCTTCGAAGAATTTAAAGGGACGGGAAACATGGAGCTGCAGCTCGACCGCAAGCTGTCGAACAAGCGAATCTATCCGGCCGTAGACATCATCGCCTCGAGCACCCGGCGCGACGACCTTCTGCAAGACGGGGGAACCGTCAACCGTATGTGGATACTGAGGAAGTATCTATCGGACATGAATTCGCTGGAAGCTATGGAATTTGTCAAGAAGCACATGGAACAAACCGCGGACAACATGGAGTTCCTGGCATCAATGAACGGATAATTTCCCGCAAATATCCTTGAAAGTAGATGAGGGCTTTATTACTAAGGCCCTTATTTTTTAGCAGATGCCTTGAAAAGGACGGGAGGCCCGGTTCTCGAACCAATTGTCTATCTTTGTCTTTATGAAATTATTATGTCAATCTTAAATATACATTATTATGGATTTGAATACGTCTTATGCAGGTCTTAGCCTGCGCAATCCTATAATTATAGGCAGCTCGGGGCTTACTTCCGGCGCCGAGCGTGTGAAGGAGTACGAGAAGGCCGGCGCCGGCGCCATTGTTCTCAAGTCGCTCTTTGAAGAGCAGATAGAAATGCAATCGTCGGGGATGCTGGATAAGGCCGACTTTCCGGAGGCTTCCGATTACGTTTACGAATACATGAAGGCTAACAAGATCGAGAGCTACCTCGATTTGATACGCAGATGCAAGGAGGCCTGCTCAATCCCTGTCATTGCCAGCATCAATTGCTATAAGGCGGACGCCTGGATTGACTTTGCCGGACGCATAGAGCTTGCCGGAGCCGACGCAATTGAGCTGAACGTTTTCCGCATGAACACAGGCCTGAAGTATGATCCGCAGGCTGAATCCGGCCTGTATGCAGACATAGTGGCGAAAGTTCGTAAGACCGTAGGAATACCCGTCACCGTCAAAATCGGCAAAGCCTTAGGATGCATTCCGGCTACCGCAGGCCTGCTTAAGGCTAACGGAGCCGCAGGAGTGGTGCTCTTCAACCGCTTTTATCAGCCGGACATCAACATACATACTATGCAGATAGTGTCCGGCAATGTTTTCAGCAATCACTCCGAGCTGAGCGAAACCTTGCGGTGGACGGCAATTGTATCGGGCCGCATACCGGGCATAAGTATAGCCGCCTCAACCGGTGTGCACGACTGGGAGGATGTGCTGAAGTGCCTGCTGGCCGGAGCTTCCGCCGTTCAGATGGTTAGCGCCATCTATACGCATGGGGCCGAGATAATACCGCAGATTCTGACCTGCCTCGAAGAGTGGATGCACCATTCGGATTACGAATCGGTGGACGACTTCCGCGGCCTGCTCAACTATTCGCAGATAGAGAATCACGAGAAGTATGAGCGCGCACAGTTCATGAAATATTTCTCGGACAGGGATTAATTGCCTGCGGCATCATAAAGCGCGATGAGGGCAAACGTATATTGATGCGGTATAAATGTAAGCACCGCATTTGCAGTTGCTCAAACATTAATCACCCTTTAAATTATTAAGATTATGAAACAAAGATTACTCTTAGTCGCAGCAGCCCTTCTTTTATCCTTGCCCTTTGTAAGGGCCCAGAGCGGAACGGCCGGGCCGCTCGAATGGTCGTATTCCGAGGCCGACAGCGTACTGACAATCTCCGGAACCGGCGCCATGCCCGATTACATCGGCTACGGCTCAACGCCCTGGCATGCCTATAATTTTAAGATAAAAACCGTGGTGATAGAGCCCGGAGTGGAAAGCATCGGAGCCTATGCGCTTTACAGCATCTTCAACCTTTCGTCCGTGACCATTCCGGCTACCGTCACTACCATAGGAGCAAATGCTTTGAGCAACAACACGCGCTTGCTGAATCTCACAATTCCCCCGTCGGTAACAAGCATTGGCGACAGCGCCTTTTATCACTGCCAGAACCTTGAAACCATCAACATTCCGGCGGCAACAACCATAGGGCAGGGAGTTTTTGCATATTGCTCAGGGCTGAAAAGCATAACGGCAGATGAGGACAATCCTCGCTATGCCTCCTTCGGCGGAGCCCTTTACAACAAGGAGCTCACAAGGCTGATAGCATATCCGGGCGGCAAGGAAGTTGTAGCCTCCGACTTTGCTCCATCGGTAACGACCATAGCCGCCGGAGCCTTCCACGGATGCTACCGGCTCACGGAAATAAGCTTCCCCGCCTCCGTAACATCCATTGAGAGCCACGCCATTGAAGGCTGCGGCCAGCTGCATACGCTCAGGCTTCCGGCATCAGACCTTGTCCTTGGCGAAGGATTCGTAGGCGAGCACAACACCTTTTTAACGGCAATAACAGTGGCTGAAGGCAGCCCCTCATACGTGGTGGCCGACAGCGTTCTGTTTAACAAAGACCGCAGCCTGCTCTTGCTTTATCCGCCACAAAAGGGGGCAAATTCGTACACAGTTCCCTCCACCGTAGAGCGGATTGCCGACTATGCATTCGCCGGAGCCGCCTACGTTACTGCCGACAGCGAAGTCTCGATGCCACCCAGGAACATTTACGTTGGCGAGAGCGTCACCTCAATAGGGAAGCGGGCATTTGCTTACCGGCAATACCTCGACACGCTGTCGATAGCAGCATCCGTTGCCCGGTTAGACTACGAGGCCCTCTACGCCATCAGCGTTAAATATTTAGCCCTCTATTGGACTAATCCCGCAGAGGTGCTTTACGTTTACGGAACCCTTCACCAGTCGTACATCCGGGAGCTGCACGTTCCGGTCGGCACCGAAGCCCTCTACCGCGCAACGCCTCCCTGGAACCAGGTCGAAACCATAGTTGCCGATATTCCGAACTCCGCCGAGCGCCCCTCGCCGTCCTCCTTCAAAGCCGTTGCACGGGGCGGTCAGATCGTCCTGAGCGGGCTAGCCGGCAGAGAAATCATACGCATATACAACATTGTAGGGCGGCCGGTTTATGCCCGTTCGGCCGACGGGCCCGCCATGATAATCCCCGTATCGTCGCTGCCCTCCGGAGTATATATACTACAAGCCGGAAACGAGGCAGTGAAGCTGATGCTCAGGAATTGAACCGCCTGCCTTTCCGCCTCCTGTCCTCGCAGATACAAAGGATGAGCCGCAAGAATTACAAGCCTTGCGGCTCATTTGTTTCTATATTTTTCGGAGGAGAAGAAATCCCTTAGTTTGTACGGCCTGCGCAATTTTTTCTTGAAGCTTTCCCAAGGTTACGGAAAACTTGAAACAGAAAAAGACTTTACAAAAGTAACTATCGGAAGCCTTGCCCGAAAAAATCCGGGCTTTCCTAACTATCGGGAGCCTTGCCCCAAAAAATCCGGGCTTTCCTAACTATCGGGAGCCTTGCCCGAAAAAATCCGGGCTTTCCTAACTATCGGGAGCCTTGCCCGAAAAAATCCGGGGCTTCCCTAACTATCGGAAGCCTTGCCGGAAAAAAACCGGGCTTTCCTAACTATCGGGAGCCTTGCCCGAAAAAAACCGGGCTTTCCTAACTATCGGAAAGTCCCAAATAATTTTTTTGTAAAGGCCCTAACGTTAG
>JAITGS010000117.1 GCA_031280435.1 Tannerellaceae bacterium
TTTTTCGAGACGACAAGCCGCGTAAATGGCATATTCCAAAGAGAACGACAAGCACCTCAAAAAACAGGCAGCAGGGTGATACTTTGTTTTTATATCTCATCTCCCGCAATAATTCTCTCCCGACAAGCCGTTGAGCCTTCTTTTTTGCTATAATCCGCATCACCAAGCCTTTGTATGGTATCTAATATCCATTTATATGCGCACTCCAAAGTCCGGCGTGCGCACTCCAAAGTCCGGCGTGCGCACTCCAAAGTCCGGCGTGCGCACTCCAAAGTTCGGCGTGCGCACTCCAAAGCCTGGCGTGCGCACTCCAAAGTCCGGCGTGCGCACGCTTAAAATTGCAACTATCCCATGCGAAATTTTAAGAACTCGGTATCCGACATTCGTTAAGGAATGCAAACAAAAATTGTCAGTTTAAACCTCCCTATCTTCTGACAATGCCGGCAAAAGAAGCCGGTATGAATTAATGATGAATGATGCGTGGAAATGTTGAGGCGCTTAAACTTATGCAGATGGTGTGTTTCTGAAAACCGCAACTCTCGATTAAGCCTATATACCCTGACCTTGTTTTTGCTCCTTTAAAAGATCAGAATCGGCCTATTGTTTTGTTTTTGAATGTTGTTCAATAAAAAAATGTATAACTCGATGATTATGAAATGCAATAACTGTGGCTCGGATAACCGGGATGATAGCTCTCACTGCGGGCAATGCAGGGCTGTGCTGCCCGGATATGCTTCGCCGGGCAGGCCAACTGTCGGTAATTATCAGCAGCGAACATCGCCTTCAACTCCAAACAAGCCTCCCTACGCGGGCGCTCCAACTATTTATGACAAGGATTTAAAGAAATGCGATGCCTGCGGCTATCGGATGATGCCCGGCAGCTCCGTTTGCCCCAACTGCGGCAAAGATTCCGAGGCCAAACCCCAGATTGCCGGGCGACAGCAATGCCCCAAGTGTCGGCACAACTGCGCCGCCGACGCATTATTCTGCTCCAACTGCGGCTTTGACATGCAAGGCTTCGAGCGTACGACGGCTCCCCGACCCAAAACCATCACCCCGTGGGACATGAAGCCGGCTAACTCGTGCCGACTCAAAGCCATACCAAACGAAAACGAGAGCATACAGCAAGGTACGCTAAGGTTTGCAGGCGACAGAGTAGTCCTGAATCGGGCGAACACCGAGGAAGCCAACCTCACCATTACTTCTAAGGAACAGGCCGTTCTTGTATGCGAAAATGGTAAATGGTATATACAGGACAAGAGCGAACACAAAACAACTTTTATACATACAAAAGAAATGCTTGAACTCAGGCCGGGCGACATCATCATGCTGGGCAACCGGAGGTTTGAGTTCGAAGCCGACAAAGCGCTATAATGCCGAACTTAGTCAACAGGCCCCGCCTCGAAGCGGGCGAATACATCAACGGGCGCTATCACATTGAGCAGCTGCTGGGCGAGGGAGCCTTCGGGAAGGTTTTTCGCGTTACGGACGGCGGCCGTGGTGAATACGCCCTCAAAATCCTGAAGCTATGGGATTTGATGCCCGAACTCCGCAGGCCGCTCATCGACCGTTTCGACATGGAATACCGCACGGGGCAAATCCGCAGCGACTATCTGGTTCAAACCCTGGCCAACGGAATGGAGCAGGGCAATCCTTTTATTGTGATGGAATACTGCCCGAACGGAAACCTCAAGCAATACGCCGGCAGCAAGGCCGTCGACATGCTTCGCATAGCCCGCGAGATTTTGTATGGCCTTAACGATCTGCATAAAAACGGCAAGGTGCACCGCGATCTCAAACCCGAAAACGTTCTGCTGAAAGCAAACAACACTGTTGCCCTCACCGATTTCGGAATTGCCGGCGACAGGAACAAGCGCATGACCGAACGCGGCATCTTCGGACGCCCGCAGCAAATATTCGGCACGTATGCCTACATGCCTCCCGAACAGGTAAATCGCAAACGAGGCGAAGCCACCGTGCTTCCTACCACCGACATATTTTCGTTCGGCGTGATGATGTATCAGATGCTCACCGGCAAGCTGCCCTTCGGCGAACTGAACGGCGCCGCCGAGCTTATGCTCTACCAGAGCCGCGGCAAAGAGGGTAAATGGGACAGGCAGGCCTTGTCCTCATCTGCCGGCGCCGGCCTGTGGGAGGATATACTCGAAGGATGCCTCAGGCCCGACCTCAGGCATCGCTTCCAATCCGTTCGCGATATTCTCCGGCTTATGCCCGAAGCCAACAGCGCCGGCCATGCTCTCTCCAGCCGGCCATACGCCTCCCCCGGGAATTATCCGCTGCCTTATAAAGATGATGCGGGGCAAGTATCGGGCGAAATAGCATCGCTGCGGGTGATGCAGGGCAAGGAGTTCGGCAAATGCTATGAGCTTGGCCTGCTGATGCCCGGGCACCGAAGATTTATAACCGTAGGCCGGGATCCGGACAACGGCATTTGCCTTGCCGACGACGGCCATTTGTCGCGCCGGCATTGCACCCTGGAGGCCGATGCCGGCAAGCAGCGCTGGTTCGTTCGCGACGGCCAATGGATTGCAGCAGGCGGATGCTGGAGCGAATCAACCAACGGAACCTTTGTCGGCTCGGGGCAGGTGACGGAGGCCGGCGCCGAAATCTTTGCCGGCGACATTATCACTGTTGGCTACACCACTTTGCGAGTAGAATAGAAATCAAACATTATAACATTGTATAACTTATAAAACAGTAACAAAAACATGGAACAAAGACAAACCGAAGCCTATCGCCGCTCGTTCGGCGACTCGGTGGGCGCCGGAATAGGGGCCTTGACCGGCTCCGGGAAAAGATATTACATACTGGAGTACCGTACCTCATCGAAATATCATCAGGCAGGAGAGAGCCAAAAGATTATCCTCAACCAGGTGGAACTTGGGCGCGACCTGCAATGCCAGATTCGCTTCGACGATTCGTTTTCGACAGTGAGCCGGCGGCATGCAGCCATAGTGAGGGATGGCGACAGGTGGCGGCTGATTCATCTGTCGAAGGTGAATCAAACATTCGTGAACGGGCAAGAAGTGAAAGACCAGTGGTATCTGGAGAATGGCGACGAGATTCAGCTTTCGTCTAATGGCCCCCGCCTCGGGTTCATCCTCCCGCAGGGCGACAGGAGCATGATAAAGAACATCAACTTCACCGAGCGGTTCAGCCTGTTCCGCCAGCAGGTGATGAGGCCGTATCAGCGGATGATGTGGCTCTTCTTCGTCGCTCTCGTCCTGATCATAGGCGGCCTGGTCGGCTGGAACTATTATAGCGACAAGCAATCCCGGGAGCGCATCCTCGCCCTGTCGACACAACTCGACGAGAGCAACAAAGCCCAGCAGTCGACCATAGAAGAATTAATACAGGACAACGCCAGGCTAAGCGGGAAAATAGACGAATCGGCGGCTACGCAAACCGTTTCGTCCCGAACAACTCAGGATCGGCTCGTGCAGCTGCAGAATGAGGTCAGCGCCACCAATGCCGCTATGCAAAGAGGCGCCGAAAGGAGTAAGGACGAGATTGAGAAAGCTATTGCAGCCAATGAGGCGCGCCAACGCCTGATCGACTCCTTGCGAAACGAGAACCTGAAGCTACGGGAAAAGCCGGCGATAGATGTTACAGGCCCTGCCGGCACCGAGCCTCCCCGCCCGACTTCGTACAGCGCTTATTATCCTTACATATATTATATACAACTCGAAAAGGTGGAGTACATAGACCAGGCGGGGAATGCCAGATATTACGAGCATACACAGAAAACAAGCTGGGCCGGCACCGGATTCCTGCTTAGCGACGGACGCTTCGTTACATCCCGCAAGGTTATAGAGCGGTGGTACTATCGCTTTGGCGACAAGGAAATAGACAACTGGCTGCTCACTCTCCACAGGCTTGTGGAAGATAAGCTGAGCGTGAGAGCGCACTTCAGCGCCCGCTCGGCTAACGGCGGCTCCCTCACATTCACCAACGAGCAGTTCATCATAGACCGTACGGACGACAAATACGATTCAAAGCAAAAGCTGTACCTCGCTCCGGCCTCAACCTACAAGGATTTGGCATATACAAATATCTCTCTCGGAGGAGGGCTGAATGCCAATGCGGCGCAAGCCCGTTCGCTCAATGCCGGCGTGGAGCTCACCGTACTGGGATTCCCCGGAGCCGTGGGAGTGAACTATGCCGCCGGCCCTACGCTCGGAATGGCAACCGCCTCGAACAATGGATTAGACCGTGGGCTTATATCCGTTACCAGCAGCAGCTCTTTGCTCAGAGGCGCGGGTGCGCCGGTGTTCCTGCCCAACCGGTCGGGCGAGCTCGAGGTAGTGGGAGTATTGTCGGCGCTGCCGGGCATAATAGTTCCCCTTTCGGTAATATATTAAGGAAAAAGAAGCATGGGGGCTGTTCAGTTCAGGCTATGCGCGCAAACACATGTGGGTTGCGTTCGCACGAATAACGAGGATAATGTCATAGTCAATCCCGACTTGTCAAAGGACGAGTGGGGATTGCCCTCCGATTCCACTCTGCACACGCTTGGGCTCAAGGGAGCGCTGCTGGTGGTTGCCGACGGCATGGGAGGGCTCGAGGCCGGAGAAATAGCTTCGCAAATAGCCATAGACACTATCAAAGCGTTCTTCTCGCCCGGCAATATAACCGACGAGACGGTTAAAGACGATGCAAGCATCCGCCAATACATGGGCAAAGCCATAGCCGCTGCCGACGCCAATATCCGCAAGGCAGCCGGCGAGGAATCGGCCATCGGGTCTATGGGAACAACCATAGTTGTAACATGGCTGTTCAACAACTTTGCCTACACTATGTGGTGCGGCGACAGCAGGCTGTACATGTTCAGCGCTCTCTCTGGGCTGGAACAGAAATCCCGCGACCATTCGTACGTGCAAGACTTAGTGAACAAAGGTGAGCTCGCAGCTGAGCTCGCCTTCGACCATCCCGACAGCAACATTATCACCCGCAGCCTCGGACATCCTGTGCAGGCGGCTATGCCCGACTTCGTAAAAAACGAACTCTGCTGCGATTCCCTGCTGCTGCTATGCTCCGACGGCCTGAACTCCATGCTGAAAGACGATGAAATAGAGGCTATCATACGCCAAAATCCCGACTCCACGGACAGTTGCGCCTGTAATCTCACAGCAGAAGCCTTAGATAAGGGCGGCTACGACAACGTAACTCTCATCCTCTGCCGGATCGTTCGTAAGGAAGACGATGCATCATCCGAACCCTTGAGCGCCACCGTTTATGAAGCAAAAGCCAGGGCAAGCAAGCGGCGGGCATGGATGATTGCCGGCCTCATTATCATCATCCTCCTTGCGGCCCTCATCTTTATAGTATCATTTTGCCGATGACGGTTACGACAATCATTTTTACGTCAGAAACAAGCTTTGTTGCAACATGGCGGACTTTAATCCCGCAAGCTTGTGCGACATCGCTTTTTGGCGAAGCTAAATCCCGCAAGCTTGTGCGACATCGCTTTTTGGCAAATCGAAATCTCGCAAGCTCGTGCGACGTCGCTTTTTGGCGAATCGAAATCCCGCAAGCTCGTGCGACGTCGCTTTTTGGCGAATCGAATTCTCGCAAGCTTGTGTTACATCGCTTTTTGGCAAATCGAAATCTCGCAAGCTTTCCTTATGACAGTTTTTAACGAATCGGAATCTCGCAAGCTTTCCTTATGACAGTTTTTAACGAATCGGAATCTCGCAAGCTTTCCCTATGACGGTTTTTAACGAATCTAAATCTCGCAAGCTTTCCTTATGACAGTTTTTAACGAATCTAAATCTCGCAAGCTTTCCCTATGACAGTTTTTAACGAAGCTAAATCTCGCAAGCTTTCCTTATGACAGTTTTTAACGAAGCTAAATCTCGCAGGTTTTCCCAAGATTGGTTTTTGGAGAATCGAATTCTCGCAGGCCGGTGCGATGTTATTGGCCTCCGAGGGTTTAGTCTTGTAGGAACAAAGCCTCAGAAATATATAAAATAAAAAAAATCATGTTATTGCAAGAAAATGAAACATTTGCCGGTCGCTACACGCTGCTGTCCCCTCTGGGCAGAGGCGGATTCTCGGAAGTATGGCTGGCAACCGACACAAAAACGGGCATACGGATCGCTCTGAAAGTTTATGCGCCCGGAGCAGGAGTGAACGATACGGGAGTGAAGATCTTCGCGCAGGAGTTTTCGCTCGTGTTCGATCTCAATCACACCAACCTCCTGAAGCCATCGTATTTCGATACTTTCGAGAATCGCCCCTATTTAGTGCTGCCCTATTGCGAGGCCGGCTCCATTGCGAAGTTCATCGGAAGCCTTGCCGAGCCAGACGCCTGGCAAATGCTGCTCGATATGGCTTCAGGCCTTGAGTATCTCCATGCGCAGGAGCCGCCCGTCATACATCAGGACATCAAGCCCGACAATGTGCTCATTTCGCCGGCCGGCCGATACTTGCTGACGGATTTCGGCATAAGTATCAAAGCCAGAAATACTCTGCGCCAAAGCCTGATGAAGGCCGAAACATCCATAGGCACGCTTGCCTATATGGGCCCCGAACGCTTCTGGAAATCGCCTCGCCCCATCATGGCCAGCGATATATTTTCGTTTGGTGTAACCATGTTCGAGCTGATAAGCGGCATGGTTCCCTTTGGCGAGCATGGGGGCTTATTGCTTCAGCAGGGCGCCGAAATCCCGTTAATGGAAGGCGATTGCTCGCCGGAATTATCGGCCATAGTGGAACAATGCCTGCGGAAGGAACCATGGAACCGGCCCACGGCCTCCGAAATAAAGCTATATGCGGAGCAAAAGCTCAGGGGCGAGAGGCCGGTGCTCCCTCGCAAGCAAGCCGACCTGCCGCCTGCCGCCGATCCGGAGCCGCCTCGCCCGGATAACTCTAAATCGAACTCTCAGGGCAAACAATATCCGCCGCAAGGCACAAAGGCGCACCACACTCCCGTTCCGGGCAAGTCCTCCACTCCGGTACCTGGAGGGAGCGATGGCTTAGGGCAGCATGCAGAAGAAGCCTTGCAATCCTTGCAGCTTATGTTTCGGAAGATGAAGGAGCGCATCGCCCGGATGTCAAGGCAGCAACCGGCCCTGTCGGCAGGCATAACGCTGGCCGTCACAGTTCTGCTCGCAGTGATACTCTCGGTGCGAAGCGCCAATGCCAAGCGGCAGAGAATGGAGGCGGAAGCCCAGGCCAGGCTCGAAATAGAACGGCAATACAACGAATACAATAGCCTTGTGAAAAACGGCGACTATTGGGTATTGCAAGGCGATACCTCGCGAACAACCCGGAGCCGCGACTACGAAATATTCTATATCACCGCCATAAAAGAATACGACAAGGCGCTGGCGTATAAAGACGCATACTCCAAGCTTGAAGCGGCCGGATATACGCTTGCGAACGTTGCCTCTAAAAAGAAACAGGCACAGTCTAAACTGAACGACTGCTTCTTCAGCTTCCGCCTTGAGGCCATAAAGAAAGAGCAGCCCTTTGATTACCTCCTGGATCTTTATGGCGCAGCAGTCTACTATCGCCGCGCCGATCGTATCCGTCCGGACTCGGCCTTTATCAACGGCTTCCTCCTTCGCCATCCCAATCTTCCCGACTCGATTATTAAAGCAATAGACAGTATAAAGTGATATGAAGAAACAATGTTTATCAGTTATCCTTTCGCTGAACATAGCCGCGGCCGTATCCCAGGATTGCAACAGCATCTATCAGGGTGGCCTCGAGGTGTTCCGCCGCCGTACGTCATCCGCCATACAGGATGCCGTCAAACGATTTGAAGCAGCCAGGCGCTGCTATGAGCTAACGCAAGACGCCGCCGGCGTGAAACAATGCGAGCAGAAAATATCCGAGGCAAACACAGCTCTGGCCTCCCTCAATCCCGGCATGCGATTATCGCGCAACGAAGTATCATTCGCCGCTGCCGGAGGCGAAGACAGCATTACGGTTACGGCCTCCTCCAACCTGAACTGGTCCGTATCTCCAACGGTCGACTGGATAAGCGCCGGGAAGAAAGACAGGGGAACCTTACTCATCAGCGTCGAGCCCAATACATCTGTTTACGAACGAAGGCACAGCCTCGCCTTACGCTACGGCTCGAGCCGCGAAGCAAGCGTCAGCCTTGTACAAGCCGCAGCCGAGGCCTCACTCTCAATCTCCGACACTTCCGTACACTTCCCCGCCCTGATGGAATGGGATAAGGTCGTTGAGGTAGCCTCCAACATCAAATGGGAAGTGGCCGACGTTCCCGACTGGTGTAAAGTGAGGCCGGCAGATAACCTGCTGGTCCTCTCGCCCCTCGTGAACGACGAAACAGCCGACCGAAGCGCCCTCATCAGGGTTGTGGCCGGAAGCAAAGTGGCCGAACTTGCCGTCTCGCAAGCCAACGACCACATACGCACCGATCCTCCGCATCTGACCTTCAAACGCAACGGAGAGAAGAAAAGCGTCAGTATCATTTACGTTGACGATGTTCCCGTTCCCTTCGAGCTTATCAACAACCACAGATGGTGCACCGTCAGGCGGATTGACGACAAGACCCTCGAAGTGCAATGCTTCAAGAACGACCGGGAAGAGGGTCGCATGGATACGCTCCATATCCGCAAGCGCTCCGTCGACGTTGCCGTTCCCATATATCAGGAAGGAAAGAAAGGAGGCACCCGCCTGCCTTGGTAAGCGCTCGAATGTTGGCTGCCGGCGTATATCCGAATAAAAAACGGCTCATCCCGCCGGGATAGGAGGCAATACTTTTTGAGTTGCCTCCTGTCTATTCATAGTGTTAAGCCATCACATCTTTAGCGGCATCCTGCCCAAAACGCGATTTCTTCCGAAAAAATATTTTGCATCGCTTGCATATTCCAAAAAACATATATCTTTGCGCTCGCAAACCAAGGCAAAGGTGCCATAGCTCAGTTGGTAGAGCAAAGGACTGAAAATCCTTGTGTCCCCGGTTCGATTCCTGGTGGCACCACAAGTAAGAAAAGCAAATTTACGTAAAACCCTGAATTTCAGCAGAAATCGGGGTTTTTTCTTTTCCCCTGAAAGGCAAAAAAGAGCGGTTTGGGGCAACTAAAAAAATGAAATAGGTGGGACTTTTGAACCCGCCGAAAAAGTCCCACCTGAACGATTCTTTTTCGCTGAAACACAGTATTTTGCGTAGCTCTATTGTCGATTCGATTTCATAATTTTACAAACAAAAATTACGATTATGAAACGAAATTCATTCAGTGTGTTTTTCTTTATCAAGAAAACCAAGCTTTTGAGCAATGGCGAAGCTCCGATTCGCCTGAGAATCAAAGTAAACGGCATTGCCGTAGAATCCCAAATCAAACGCAGTGTCCCACCCAATCAGTGGGATCAAGCCACTGAATCATCCAAAGGACGAGACCGAAAGGCATCGGAACTCAATGAGTACATCCGAATGTTAAAGTTGAAAGCGTTGACGATACATCGCGACTTGGAGATGAGTGGGAAATTCTTTACCGCCCGCCTTATTATGAATACGCTCTATGGCGCGGAAGATAGCAAAAGAACGTTACTAAGTGTATTCCGCAAGCACAACGACGATTGCCGGAAACTAATCGGCATCGACTATGTGAAAATCACAATCACCCGGTTCGACAACTGCTGCAAATATCTCGGCGTGCTGATTCAACAAAAGTTTGGCAAAGAAGATATTAACCTCAACGAGATTGACAGCGAATTTGTACGTGACTTTGAGATGTTTCTTAAAGTTGAGCGGGGCTGTCAGCAGAATACCGTTATCCGCTACATGAAATGCTTCAAAAAAATAATTAACCTCGCCATTGCTAACGAGTGGATGAATCATAACCCATTTGCAGGTATTAAATTCCAAGCAAAAGAGGTTATTAAAGAGGTGTTGACCAAAGAAGAAATAGAGCGGATTATGGTCAAGCAATTTGATATGCCGCACCTTGAATACGTCCGTGATGTTTTTATCTTCTGTGTTTTCAGCGGATTGGCTTACATTGATGTGAATAATCTTCGGGCGGAACATATCACCAAAGACAATAATGGCGACATCTGGATTCGCAAGGCTCGCGAGAAAACCGACAATATGTGTAACATCCCACTATTGAAAATCCCGCAGGCAATTCTTGAGAAATATAAAGATCACCCTATTCGTCAAAAAACGGGTGCGCTATTGCCTGTAACAAGCAATCAAAAGATGAATAGCTACCTGAAGGAAATCGCCACGAGGTGCGATATTAAGAAGAACCTTACAACTCACACAGCCCGTCATACGGCGGCTTCGGTGGTGTTTTTAGCCAATGGCGTTTCGATGGAAAATGTTGCTAAAATGCTTGGGCACTCAGATATCCGAATGACTCAGCACTACGCTAAAGTCATGGATTCGAGCATCAAGCGAGATATGGCGGGGATTGATAATTGTTTTGCAGATATGGTAATCATTTAACGAAGAAAATTATGAAAAGAGAATTGAAAATCGGCGACAGCCAAAAGATAACAATCACTGATAGCGGAATTGTAGACGTTCCGAACAACAAAGTAAGAATGACCATCTCCGAAATCGCTGACTTGTTCGGTATTTACTATCAGACAGCGAAGCGATGTATCCGCACTCTCGAAAAATCAGGCGCTGCTGCTGGCGATTATTCGATGAGTTGTACATGTAATGGCTCAAAAATTCACCCCGATTATTATGGACTCGAAATAATTATTGCTTTGTCCTTTCAGGTGCAGTCGGCAAAAGCGAAGATATTTCAGGAATGGTTGATACGAAGAATCAGCATGGTAGAGCTTACAGACAACATTCCATCAACAAATAAATATCTTTGGAATTGAATATTTTTCAAAACCTAAAACACAACGGGCAGGCATTTAATAATGAAAACCTGCCCATTGTTTATGCTCCTTTTTCCTTTGAAAGAAAGATAAATTTTAATGCGCCCAACGTTATTTCCCGTCCTGCCTCGGTTATCTCCCGCTGATGGCTGCCAGCCGTTTCAGGGGCGCAGCCCACGGGGATAACCGGTTATCCGAGAATAACCTTGGACGGTAAATGAGCTTTAATCAAGCTGTTGTCTAAAGTTCTCCCTGTAGCCTTCATCCAACATCTTTTGAATATCGCTTTCCCGGTACAATACCTTTCCTCTCAATTGGATATACGGTATTTGACCGTTTGAACGGTAGTCCTGAAGAGATCTTCGACTGATTTTCAACCGCTCCGATACTTCGGCATCAGTCAGAAAACGCTCTCCGTTTAAGGTCGGGCGGTGGTTGGTAACCACACCCTCAATTTTGTCCAACATCCGTTCGAGGGAGTGAAAGAACCCTCTGACCCTTTCGTTGTCCTTAGTGATAATTTCGCTCATACTATTTCAATTTTAAATGATTAATGACTTTTCCACATCTTCGGGTTTGTAATACATCTTATGATTAATTTGCGTGTAAGCCAACGTACCGTTATCCCGATAGGTTTGCAGAGTGCGTTTTGAGATGTTGAGTATCTGGCATACGTCCTGATTGTCGAGCCAGCGGTGTAGACTTTTGTCCCGACTTTCGCACAGGGTTTCCACTTTCCTGGTAAAGGCTTCGAAGCGGCTCATCATTGCTTCGAAGGTTTGGGCTTCCATGTTTATTACTTCCATATTCTTATAATTTAAAAAATTGATAATTTCATTCACAGCCCAAATATATATACAAAAAATACGCTAAATAGCAAAGAATCAGATGGTGGCAGCTTGTGGCACTGGTAAGTGCCAACATTTATTGATTTTACTTTTCCGTGAAAGAAAAAACAGCCCCCGAAAATCAATTCAAGAGCTGTTCGAATTTGCATTGCCATTATTCCCGTATAAACTTCCGGAACTCCTCATTTATGACGGAGTCGTAGGGAACTCGCCCTTCTAATTGGTCAAAGGCGACCAGTATACGCTCCTGAGCGCGGGGAACTTTAGTGATAATATCCTTGAATAAAACCGTGTCGCAAAGTTTGAATGCCGCATTTACAGCGGATTCCTTTTCTTTTTGGTCTATCGGTTTGTTGGTTGCCAAATGAATCATATCAGCTATTTCCTCAAAGAAAACTCCTGTATTTCCGCTATCCATTTGCCTTGCCCTCGAAATTGCCGCTACAAGATTCTTCTGCATCAATTCTTGAAGTACATCCTCGCCAATCAAAGAACGGACAATGCTAATCCTAACCGCCTGTGTACGATGTTTTATGTAAAGTCTGGCAACATCAAATGCTTTTACGACTCGTCCCAAAGTTGTATCGTAGATTCTTTCCATTACTCTCCAATGCATATCGCCAAACGCCTTGCGTAGTGGTTGACTCAAAAGCATTCCCGCCCAAAACCACAGGCTTATCAATACGTAAATTTTTATAAATGTGCTCATTATTCAGTTGGATTAATGTTGTTAGTTTGATAAATGGTATCAATATCTTCCTTGAATGTTTCCAAATGGTTGATGATGATATTTTCTACATAGCTGCTGATAGTTGCTTTCGATTCGTCCATCAGGTGTACAATCCGCATCAATCGCCGGTGGGTTGTCGCCGTAATGTAAAGCGGCTTACGGTGCGTAAAGTCCACACGGGTAAAAAATGCGCTTTGGTAGTCGCCCTGTGATTTGCGTTTTCGCTTCTCGACTGGTTTTGTGAGCGGAGGAAGAACCTTTGAGGACAACTCGGCATCAGGCTCAGCGAGTATTGCCACCGATTCTGTAGATTCAATCTGTACTGGTTTCGGAGCAGACTTTTCCAGTGGCACTCCTTCATGTACCATCGAACGAAATTTTTCAAATGTGTTTTCCTTTGGCATTATAATTTCGGTGTTAAATGTAAAACTTCTGAAATTTCATTGACTAACAAATCCAAGTTACTGCCTTTGAGTAATGTTTTATCAGCAGGGAAAATTGTAGACAGGAACACCGCGTCGCTTCCCTCAATGGATTGCTCTTTGTCGTAACGGACGGATTGTGGGATTGCGGTTTTCAATAATGGTAATCCAAATTGGCGAATCACTCCTTCGTAATGTTCCAGCCACTCTTTTTTTATACGCCCATCGACACGATTCCAAAACAGGTGGATTGCTTTCAAGTTCAAGTCCGAATGTTCCGTTATCAGCTCATTGGCGGGAATGATAAACGAGAGTGTACTCTCCATCGACATTCGAGAGGGAGACATCGGCACAAAAACATAATCCATTGCCATAAAGGTTGCGATTACACCATCGTTGTTGATGGTTCCGGGCAGGTCGAAAAAGACCACATCATAATCGGTTGGTTCATTTGCCAAAAATTCACGGGCTTTGGCGATGCCCTCTTCGGGCTTGGCACAGACAATCGGATAGGTCTGTTTGCCAAGTGAGTCGAAAAGTGCGATTGCTTTGGATTGATAGTGCAGGTTGGTTTCTAATTGCCTCACTTCACGCTTTCGCATCTCGTAGACACTACATTGCGGGTAGTCACAATCCATCACGGCAACATTCAGCCCCTTTAAATAGTGGAGATAACTCGCCACCAATACAGTGAATGTGCTTTTGCCCACTCCACCCTTTTGGGTAGAGAAGGCGATAAACAACGGTTCTTTTTTCATCTTGTTTTCATTTTTTAGAATTATACATCTTATTATTTGTCAGGTTCTCAAGCCTGTTTTCAAATTTTCTTGTTTACAATTTTCAAGATTGATAATTGCCAGTTTTTCAAAACTGAATTGTTGAATTTTTGAAAAATATCGACTTTGCAACTATGCAATTTCTCTAATTCTACGATTTTCAAACCATCAGTTTATCAGAATCTAAAACCTGCAAAACGTAGGCTTTTCAAAACGCCAGTGGCAAATATATAACATATTGTTTGTCAGCTAATAATGCTAGATTCTTATGCTTTGAACCGCTTTATTTTGCACAGAGAATCAAAGGAGAAAGAGATAAAATGAGATGATTTTGGAGAACGGATGCATATTTAATTGCCGGCAGTTTACTCAGATTCTTCGGGTGGAAAATCTCAGTAGTTCTCACCAGTAATTTTGAACCTGAAATAGCAATATGCAGCAGACCTAAGCATACGAATCCAATACCTGTATATTATTGATATTCAACGAATATTATTATTTAACTTGGCGTTTCATTTTAAAAAACGAGAAGGATGAAATGCCATTTTAAAAGTCGGGAACCGACTATTACTATTAATCGTGATTTTAGAGCAAGACGTCAGTTTGTTGCCACAAACTGTTTCTTGCTGCTCGAAACTCGCAGGAATCGGAGGTGCAATCACTCTGTTCTCGACACCATTTTTCAACTATTAAAATATCAGTTATGAAGCTATCTTATATCAAATTCAGATGCACGTTGGAAGAAAAAATGACCATATTCAAACGTGCGCAACGTGCAGGACGGACGATGTCCGATTTTTGCCGTGAACAGATTCTTTCAGGCACGGTTCAACAAGTTCCGAAACTCACACCCGACGAGGAAGAATATTTCAAAAACCTGCATATATTCCACACTAATTTTGCCCGGTTATCAAATTATATCAAGTACCAAGACCCCGGATTGTCAAATGAAATCCGGGAGTTTTTGGGTGAGTTTCGGCGGGTAACCGATAGATTTTTTCCTAAAAAAGGCGGCAGTGATAGCCAAGTGTAAAGCCATTTCGCACGGCAAAGAGATGTTGAACTACGCCATGCGGGAGTCGAAAATGGAAGCTGTTGTTGCCTCCAATATGGTTATGGGACAGGCAGCAGACGAAATCTTTGAAGAGATGGAAGCTGTGAATAACTGTGGCAGCCGATGCAAAAACAAGTACCTCCGCTTCGAAATTGGTATTGCCCCACAAGATGAAAAACAGCTTTCGCCTGAACACTTGACCCACATCGTTGAAGAATTTGCCAAGAAGATGGGATTGAAAAATCACCAATGGATTGCTTGTACCCACAAGGATACTGACAATTTGCATATCCACCTGATAGCGAATCGTATCGGTATTGACGGCAAAGTCTATCAAACGGATTTTGTGAGCAACCGCTCCGCCCATGCAGCCGAAGAGATTAGTCGGGAAATGGGTTTGACGATTGCCAAAGAGGTGAAAGCTGAAAAAGAGTACATCAATCGTAATAGCTCCGGCCATCGAATTGAAACCAAACGGAAGCTGCAAGAAATTGCTTATAAAGTATTGGCCACGGCTAAAAGCCCGGCAGGATTGGTAACTGAATTGCGAAAGCAGGGTATCGAAGTAGAGCCTGTAAAAAATAAACAGGGAAAGATGTATGGAGTACGATTTTGCTACAAGGGCGAAACATTCAAGGCTTCGGAAGTTGGGCGTGAATTTGGTTTTCGCTCCATGTTCAATCACTTCGGACAAACACCCGAAGGGCAAAAGGGAACGCCATTTATCCCGAAATATCAGGATGAACCGCAGTCAATTGTGAATACTATCGCAGATGTAGCGGTAAATACGATTGCAGAAGTAGCATCTAATACCATTTCCACCGCAGGAGAAGTGGCATCGGCAATCGGAGGGTTGTTCGATTTCGATACAGAAAACACAGGTGGCGATTCTGCTGAAAGCGACTTTCAATACCAATTAAAAAAGGACGAACTCAAACGAAAGAGAAAGAAACGGGGACAGAAGAGATGAAATTATTTTCAATGAGAATAGTGGCAAATAGTAGCTTTGCGTTAATATTGGAAAAAACGCTCAAATTGACCCCTAAAAAACGGAGGAAAATGACCCCCAAAAGTTAAGTGCGAAAAAAGTAAAAAGTTGGCATCGGATATCGGGGTCTTACAGAAGAAGAATTATACCCGGATTAAACAACTTTTATTCTGCCGGCAAAGATAGTTTATTTT